>NZ_JBJNMH010000026.1:0-47265 GCF_052168635.1 Serratia sp. CY47444 | reverse complement strand
GTATGTTTGCCGAGGTCGATACCGATGAGCGTAATGTTTTGCATGATGATCCCCTCCGGAAAGAAAAACACCCTGTCAGCGTACCGCTCACAGGGTGGGGGTGACCATCTCATTAGGGTCGGCAAATGCCGACCCTTTTTGCTTTTCTCACCGCCTGAAACTCAGGCAATCCCGACTGGGAAGGCTAATACTTCGCTCAGGCTCTCGGCGCCCAGCGCCAGCATCACCAGGCGATCCACGCCCAGCGCCACGCCGGAGCATTCAGGCATGCCGTGCTGCAACGCCGCCAACAGGTTGTAGTCGATCGGCTGCTGCGGCAGGCCGCGCTCCGCACGTTTGCGGTTGTCCTGCTCGAAGCGCTGCTGTTGTTCACGGCCGTCGGTCAGCTCGCGGAAACCGTTCGCCAGCTCAATGCCCTTGAAATACACCTCGAAACGCTCCGCCACGCGGTGGTCTTCGGTGCTGATCTCCGCCAGCGCCGCCTGGCTGGCCGGGAAGTGGTACACGAACGCCGGTTTTTCACGGCCGATATGCGGCTCCACGCCCACGGTGAACAGCAGCTGCAACAACGTATCACGGTCTTCTTCGGTATCGGCGATGTTGCTCAGATCGAGTTTGGCTGCCGCTTCACGCAGCTGCGCCTTCTCCGCCGACAGCGGATCGATGTCCAGATGGCGCAGGAACGCCTGCTGATAGGACAGGGTCTCCGCGCTCTCGCAGTCCAGCACCTGTTGCAGCAGATCGTCCACCTCGTTCATCAGGCGGTACATGTCGTAGTGCGGACGGTACCACTCCAGCATGGTGAATTCCGGGTTGTGATGCCGCCCGGCTTCTTCATTGCGGAAGCTGCGCCCCATTTGGTAGATCGGGCCGCTGCCCGCCGCCAACAGGCGCTTCATGTGATATTCCGGGCTGGTCATCATGTATAGCGTCAGGCCCTCTGCCGCCCCCGGCCCGACGAAACGCGTCTCGAACGGGAACAGGTGAACGTCGGTGACCGTCGCCTGGCTCATGGTGGGCGTCTCAACTTCCAGCACGCCACGATCGGCGAAGAAACGCCGGATCTCAGCCAGAATCGCTGCGCGTTTCAACAAATTGGCGATGGGTGCACTAGGCTGCCAGCTTGCCGTTTCGCTCATGGTAATTAACTCCGAAATCAAACAGGGGATGCAGTCTACTCGCATCCTTGCAGCCAAACAAATTCTTCACGATGCACAACCGTCCATAACGCCAATTTCCGATAAATGGGCGGCAAAAGCGCGTTAAAAAGGGTAAAGCAGGCCAAACGCGCAAAAAAACAGGCAAGCCTGTTGGTCGAGCGTTAATCGACAAAACAATCGATCACATCAAATTTCGACTACTTAACTTTAGGTATAGTTAATTCCCCATTATTGGTGGGAGATATCTATCCTTAACCTTTAAGCAACATTAATCGGTTCAATTAGTTAGCACCCGAAGAGTTCGCTAAATTTTAAGCATAGATATTTAACTTGCCGTTCTTAATAAGAACATTGGAGGAATGCAGTGCAAACCTTTAACGCCGATCTTGCCATTATTGGGGCCGGGGGCGCTGGTTTACGTGCAGCAATAGCCGCAGCGGAAGCCAATCCCCAACTGAAAATCGCGCTGATCTCTAAGGTCTACCCGATGCGCAGCCACACGGTCGCCGCCGAGGGGGGCTCCGCCGCCGTCACCCAGGATCACGATACCTTCGACTACCATTTCCACGACACCGTCGCCGGCGGCGACTGGCTGTGCGAACAGGACGTGGTCGATCACTTCGTGCATCAGTGCCCGCGCGAGATGACCCAGCTTGAGCAATGGGGCTGCCCGTGGAGCCGCAAACCGGACGGGTCGGTCAACGTGCGGCGCTTCGGCGGCATGAAGATCGAACGCACCTGGTTCGCCGCCGACAAGACCGGCTTCCACATGCTGCACACCCTGTTCCAAACCTCGCTGAAATACCCGCAGATCCAACGCTTCGACGAGCACTTCGTGCTGGATATCCTGGTGGATGACGGCCAGGCGCGCGGCCTGGTGGCGCTCAACATGATGGAAGGCACCCGCGTGCAGATCCGCGCCAACGCGGTGGTGATGGCCACCGGCGGCGCCGGGCGCGTTTATCGCTACAACACCAACGGGGGCATCGTTACCGGCGACGGCATGGGCATGGCGTTCCACCACGGCGTACCGCTGCGCGACATGGAGTTCGTGCAGTATCATCCGACCGGCCTGCCCGGTTCCGGCATCCTGATGACCGAGGGCTGTCGCGGCGAAGGTGGCATCCTGGTGAACAAAGACGGCTACCGTTACCTGCAAGACTACGGCATGGGTCCGGAAACCCCGCTGGGCGAGCCGAAGAACAAATACATGGAGCTGGGTCCGCGCGATAAAGTGTCCCAGGCCTTCTGGCATGAATGGCGCGCCGGCCGCACCATCGCCACCCCACGCGGCGACGTGGTCTACCTCGATCTGCGCCACCTGGGCGAGAAAAAGCTGCTGGAGCGGCTGCCGTTCATCTGCGAACTGGCCAAGGCCTACGTCGGCGTCGATCCGGTGAAAGATCCGATCCCGGTGCGCCCTACCGCGCACTACACTATGGGCGGCATTGAAACCGACCAGAACTGTGAAACCCGCATCAAGGGGCTGTTCGCGGTCGGCGAGTGCTCCTCCGTCGGCCTGCACGGCGCCAACCGCCTCGGCTCCAACTCGCTGGCGGAACTGGTGGTGTTCGGCCGCGTCGCCGGTGAACACGCCGCGCGCCGCGCGCTCGAGACCGCGCCGGCCAACGGCAGCGCGCTGGATGCGCAAACCCGCGACGTCGAAACCCGCCTGAGCAACCTGATGAAGCAGGAAGGCAACGAAAACTGGGCGAAGATCCGCGACGAAATGGGGCTGTCGATGGAAGAAGGCTGCGGCATTTACCGCACGCCGGAGCTGATGCAAAAAACCATCGATAAGCTGGCCGAGCTGAAAGAGCGTTTCAAGCGCGTCAACATCACCGACAACACCAGCGTCTTCAATACCGATCTGCTGTACACCATCGAGCTGGGCTATGGCCTGGACGTCGCCGAATGCATGGCGCACTCCGCGTTTAACCGCAAAGAGTCGCGCGGCGCCCACCAGCGCCTGGACGAAGGCTGCACCGAGCGTGACGACGTCAACTTCCTCAAGCATACGCTGGCGTTCCATAACCCGCAGGGCGCGCCGCGTCTCGAATACAGCGACGTGAAAATCACCAAGCTGCCGCCGGCCAAACGCGTCTACGGCGCAGAAGCCGAAGCGCAGGAGAAAAAGAATAAGGAGCAGGCAAATGGCTGAGATGCAAACCCTGAAGATCGACGTCATGCGCTATAACCCGGAAAGCGACGCCGAGCCGCATTTCGTCACTTACGCCGTGCCTTACGACGAACAGACCTCGTTGCTCGATGCACTGGGCTACATCAAGGATAACCTGGCGCCGGACCTCTCCTACCGCTGGTCTTGCCGCATGGCGATCTGCGGCTCCTGCGGCATGATGGTCAACCGCGTGCCGAAGTTGGCGTGCAAAACCTTCCTGCGCGACTACGTCGGCGGCATGAAGGTTGAAGCGCTGGGCAACTTCCCGATCGAGCGCGATCTGGTGGTCGACATGACCCACTTCATCGAAAGCCTGGAGGCGATCAAACCGTACATCATCGGCAACGATCGCAAACCGGAGGATGGCCCAAACGTGCAGACGCCGGCGCAGATGGCCAAATACCACCAGTTCTCCGGCTGCATCAACTGCGGCCTGTGCTACGCGGCATGCCCGCAGTTCGGCCTCAACCCCGAGTTTATCGGCCCGGCGGCGATCACGCTGGCGCACCGTTATAACCTGGACAACCGCGACCACGGCAAGAAACAGCGCATGCCGCAGCTCAACGGCCAAAACGGCGTCTGGAGCTGCACCTTCGTCGGCTATTGCTCCGAAGTCTGTCCGAAACACGTCGATCCCGCCGCCGCTATCCAGCAAGGCAAGGTGGAGAGCGCCAAGGACTTCATGATCGCCATGCTGAAGCCGCAATAAGGGAGAAAATTGCCATGACAACTCAACGTAAGCCCTATGTGCGCACCATGACGTCCACCTGGTGGCAAAAGCTCGGCTTCTACCGTTTCTACATGCTGCGCGAAGGCACCTCGGTGCTGGCGGTCTGGTTCAGCATCGTGCTGCTCTACGGCGTGTTCGCGCTGAAGGGCGGCGCCGAGAGCTGGGCCGGCTTCGTCGGTTTCTTGCAGAATCCGCTGGTGCTGTTAATCAACGTCGTCGCATTGCTGGCGGCGGCGCTGCACACCAAAACCTGGTTCGATCTGGCGCCGAAGGCCGCCAATATCGTGGTCAACAGCGAGAAAATGGGACCGGGCCCCATCGTGAAAGGGCTGTGGGCCGTCACGATCGTCGTCAGCGTGGTCATCCTGGCCGTGGCCCTGTTCTAATCCGGAGGAAACATGATAAATCAAGCACCTAAACGCTCCGATGAGCCGGTTTTCTGGGGATTGTTCGGCGCCGGCGGCATGTGGGGCGCGATCGTCGCGCCGGCTATCGTGCTGCTGGTCGGCATTCTGCTGCCGCTGGGGCTGTTCCCCGGTGAAGCGCTGGGTTACGAGCGCGTGCTGGCGTTCTGCCAGAGCCTGATCGGCCGCCTGTTCCTGCTGCTGATGATCATTCTGCCGCTGTGGTGCGGCCTGCACCGCATCCACCATGCGATGCACGATCTGAAGATCCACGTGCCGGCCGGCAAGTGGGTGTTCTACGGTCTGGCGGCAATCCTCAGCGTCGTCACCGTCATCGGCGTCGTCACTCTGTAAACCGCTCGGGTGGCCAACGCCCGTTGGCCGCCCTTTTCTCATCGGCTACACTGTCTACTCGCCCCCGGTAAACAGGAGTCACCGATGCGTTTATGGTCAAAGCTTTGCGTCATGCTTTCCGCCCTGCTCTCCGTCGCCTGCAGCGTCTCCCCGCCTAAAGACATCAAGGTCGTGACCCCCTTTGACAGCCAGCGCTATCTCGGTACCTGGTATGAGATCGCTCGTCTGGATCATCGTTTTGAACGCGGTTTGCAGCAGGTGACCGCCCATTACAGCCCGCGCGCCGACGGCGGGCTGAAAGTCATCAATCGCGGCTTCAATCCGCAAAAACAGCAATGGCAAGAAAGCGAAGGCAAAGCCTACTTTATCGGTTCACCGCAGGTCGCGGCGCTGAAAGTGTCGTTCTTCGGCCCCTTCTACGGCGGCTATAACGTGATTGCCCTGGACCCGGCGTATCGCTACGCGCTGGTTTGCGGCCCTAACCGCGACTATCTGTGGATCCTGTCGCGCACGCCGACGCTTGACGCCAGCGTACGCGACAGCTTATTGCAGACGGCCAAAGGCTACGGTTTCGCCACCGACAAGCTGATCTGGGTGCAACAGTCCGCCGATCAGTGACTGCTGAACTTCAGCCCGAGTATGCCGACCACGATCAGGCACAGGCTGATGATGCGCGCGATATTGGTCGATTCGCCCAACAGCACCATGCCCATGATGGCCGCGCCCACCGCGCCGATGCCGGTCCACACCGCATAGGCGGTGCCGGCGGGCAGCGTTTTCATGGCGTTGGCCAACAGCAACATGCTGACCACCATCGCGGCGATGGTGATGATGCTCGGCGTCAGCCGGGTAAAACCGTGGGTGTATTTCAGACCGATAGCCCAAACCACTTCGAGCAAACCGGCGATAAGCAGAATAATCCAGGCCATGAGACGGCCTCCCTACCACTGGGGTCGTCCCCGATAAAATGACGCGTAAACGGGTCGTCCCGTTTAGCGAGGTGACGCATGACGGGTAACCTCACCCGCACTGCGGCAGGATAGCAGCAGCGTTAACGCTCAGGCAAGGGATAGAAATGTGGCGGCTCTCCGCAGCCGGAACGCCGCCGGGTAGAGAACGGATTATTCCGCGCTGCGCTGAATAGCCTTGCCGCCGGCCTGAATGTCTTCACCCACACCGCGGGTGGTATTGCAGGCGGTCAGCGAGCTCAAAATCATCAAAGAGAAGATCGCGATAATACTTTTCTTCAGCATAAGAAAGTCCTTATTTGTCGTTGATGAAAAAGTACGGCTTTCTAAGCGTAGTCAAAATTGACGGAGGGTGTGGGATCGTGACCGGCTTTGTGGCGCAAATACATCGGGTTAAAGGCGGGATCAGCTGGCCGTGCGGGAGATGGCGCCGCCGAGATGCTGAACGTCTTCGCCGAAACCGCGAAACGTATTGCAACTGCTGAGGGAGAAAAGGAACAACAGGGAGAGCACGGCCAACAACGTTTTCTTGAACATGCGGATTTTCTGCCAACGAACGGGGATAGGATAAAACAGAGGAACCGCGGGGGTTCCTCTGTTTTGAAACTTACTTGACGCGAGAGACGTATTCGCCAGAGCGAGTGTCAACCTTGATCACTTCGCCGATCTGGACGAACAACGGCACTTTTACCACGGCGCCGGTGCTCAGGGTAGCCGGCTTGCCGCCAGTCCCTGCGGTATCGCCTTTCAGGCCAGGATCGGTATCGGTGATTTCCGCTTCGATGAAGTTCGGCGGCTGAACGGCGATTGGACGGCCATCCCACAGGGTGATGATGCACTCTGCGTTATCCTGCAGCCATTTGGCCGCGTCGCCGACGGTTTTGCCGTCAACCTGATGCTGTTCGAAAGACTCAGGGTGCATGAAGTGGTAGAACTCACCGTCGCTGTACAGGTAGTTCATGTTGGTGTCCATCACGTCTGCGCCTTCGCAAGAATCGGTAGACTTGAAGGTTTTTTCCACGCGGGTGCCGGTCAGCAGACGACGCATTTTCACGCGCGCGAACGCCTGGCCTTTGCCCGGCTTAACGAACTCACTGGCTTCGACGGCGTAAGGTTCGCCCTCGAACATGATTTTAAGACCCGGACGGAAATCGTTGCTAGAATAAGTCGCCATGATGGCCCTCTGAATATTTGAACTGGTAGCTTAGCCAAAAAAATGGCACACATTATAACCCAAAGTACGGCACATAGAGAAGATTGGTTGCATCAACTCGCCGATGTTATTACCGATCCTGATGAATTACTGCAGCTTTTGTCACTGAATACGCACCCGGAACTGCCGCAGGGGCGCGATGCCCGCCGGCTGTTTGCCCTGCGCGTGCCGCGCGCCTTCGCTGCGCGCATGCGCCCCGGCGATGCCAACGACCCGCTGCTGCGCCAGGTGCTGACCGCCAGAGAGGAGTTCATCAACGCCCCAGGGTTCACCACTGATCCGCTCGATGAGCAACGCAGCGTGGTGCCGGGCCTGCTGCACAAATACCGCAATCGTGCACTGCTGCTGGTCAAGGGCGGCTGTGCGGTCAACTGCCGTTACTGCTTCCGCCGCCACTTCCCCTATCAGGATAATCAGGGCAACAAGAACAACTGGCGGCAGGCGCTGGATTATATCCGCCAACATCCGGAACTGGACGAGATCATTTTTTCCGGCGGCGATCCGCTGATGGCCAAGGACAGCGAGCTGGAATGGCTGGTCGGCGAGCTGGAGGCCATCCCGCACCTGAAACGCCTGCGCATTCACACCCGTCTGCCGGTGGTGATCCCGGCTCGCATCACGCCGGCGCTGTGCCGCCTGCTGTCGGCCTCGCGCCTGCAGGTGCTGATGGTCACGCACATCAACCACGCCAACGAAATTGACCGCGACCTGCAAAGCGCCATGGCGCAGCTGCGCCTCGCCGGCGTCACGCTGCTCAACCAAAGCGTGCTGCTGCGCGACGTCAACGACGATGCCGATACGCTGGCGGCGCTCAGCAACGCGCTGTTCGACGCCGGCATCCTGCCCTATTACATCCACGTGCTGGACAAGGTGCAGGGCGCGGCGCACTTCATGGTCAGCGACGATGAAGCGCGCGTCATCATGCAGGCGCTGCTGAGCAAGGTGTCCGGTTATCTGGTGCCGCGCCTGACGCGTGAAGTGGGCGGCGAACCGAGCAAAACGCCGATCGACCTGCGCCTGATGCAGGAGTGACGCGCGCCACATGGCCCGATGGAACGAAAAGAGGAATGCCGTGGCATTCCTCTTTTTTATTTCTTTGCGGCTGCGGCCTCAGCGCCTTACGGGCACTTGTAAACCTGGCCGACCATTTTGCTGTCCAGCGGTGCGAAGCTGGAGAGCAGATTCTGGCTCGGGCTGTTGGCGCCGTAGATCACGTTGCCGCCCATGGCCGCCGCCTTGTTGCGCAGATCGTTGGCCGCACCGCGCATGGAGCTGCCTTCACCGCCGTTGCCGGACAGCCAGTTGCTCTGGGTGCCGGTCACTTCCCCCAGCAGCTGGCATTCCGCCGCCGGCTTGCTGTCGGTGAACTTGATCTGCTGACCCGCAGCGGTCAGTTCATGAGTGGTGCTGCAACCCGCCAGCAGCATCGCTGCCGAAAGACCCAGTAAGGCTTTAATCCGCATCTTGTTCCCCATTCGATGTTGAGAATTACGCAAAATCTTCTACCCGTCGCCTTTCAAGCTGTAGCGTTGTTGACTGCACTCGCTCACCCCAGTTACTTACTCAAGTAAGCGCCTGGGGACTCACGAGCTGGCCGCCTAGCTACAACTTGAAATTCATAGGGTATATCAGAAAGCGATGCCATCTCTTAAGCATCCGTTGCCGCGCGAGCGGGCCAACGTCTTGAGCGACAGCTGATGACTTACCAGTTTACCAGCTAAATCGCCCCGGGCGGCAAAAATATCATCAAATACAGTGCGGCGGCGTTATACCCAACCGGCAACGGTCGCCGATGCCTGCGCCTCCACGTCGCCCTGGCGCGATTCCCCCTCCGCCAGTTTGAATACCGCCACCGCCTGCGCCAGCAGGGCCGCCTGTTCCTCCACGCCGACGGCGGTGGTCGCCACCTCCTCCACCAGCGCGGCGTTCTGCTGGGTCACCTGATCCATCTGGGTCACCGCCACCCCGACCTGCTCGACGCCTTTGCTTTGCTCTTCCGACGCATAGGAGATGTTATCCATCAGCGACGTCACCTGGTTCACCGAGCCGACGATGGCATTCATCGTCTCGCCCGCCTGTTCCACCAGCCGCACGCCGGCGGCGATATCGCCGGTTACGCCGTCGACCAGACCGCTGATCTCCTTGGCCGAAGTCGCGCAGCGCTGCGCCAGATTGCGCACTTCGCCGGCTACCACCGCAAAACCCCGCCCCTGCTCCCCGGCACGTGCGGCCTCGACGGCGGCGTTCAGCGCCAGAATGTTGGTCTGGAAGGCGATGCCGTCGATCACGCTGGTAATATCCCCCACCTGACGCGCGCTGTCGTTGATCGCCCGCATCTTGTCGATCGCGCTGGCCATCAGCGTTTCGCCGTTGCGGGCAATGCCGGCGGTCTGATTGACCATGCCGGCGGCCTGAGTGGCGTTATCGGCGTTTTGCCGCACCGTGGCGGTAATCTGCTCCATGCTGGCGGCGGTTTCCGTCAGCGCGCTGGCTTGTTCTTCGGTGCGGCTGGAGAGATCGGCGTTGCCGACGGCGATCTCGTGCGTACCGTGGTTGATCGACTCCACACCGTCACGCACCTGCTGCACGGTCGCACTCAGCTCCTGCTGCATCGTCCGTAGGCTGGCGAACAGCATGCCGATCTCATTGTTGTTGCGTACCGCGATCTCGCTGCGTAGATCGCCGCGCCCAACCTTTTGCAAGTGTTCGGCGATCTGGCGCAGCGGCAGAATCAAGCGCCGGCGGAAATCACGCTGCACGGCGACCAGCAGCAGCAGGATCGCCGCCAGGGTGCCACTCAGCAGGCGGGCGAAGACTTTTTGGGTCTGCTCCGCCTCTTCCACTGCCAGACGGTGGGCGGCCACCGTGGCCCGCATGTAGTCGGCAAACTGGTTATCCAACCGCTGGCGCACCTGGCGCTTCTCTGCCGCCATGGCGTGCAGCCGCTCGATCAGCGCCGTCTGTGGCGTGTCGGCCAACAGCGTCAGTTCTTGCTTCAGCACCGCCTGCTGCGCCAGGTAAACCTTTTTCATCGCCTCGCCCAGATCCGGGCGCGATACCGTCAGGCCCGGCGTCTCCCAAAACAGGTTGAACGCGACGTCGGCGCTGCGCAGCTCACCTCGCGCCTCATCGATACCCTGCTGAATATCGGCTCTGCTGGTCTGCGCCCAGCGCTCGAACGCCATGTTGTCGATCAGCGTCTGCGTTTGCAGCAAAGCACGCCAACTGCGGTTCAGCGCCGCTTCCTCGTCGGAGAAGGTGCTCATCCTGTCGATACTGTGGCCGTTTTGCTGCATGAAATAGAAGGCAATGGCGCCGGTTCCCATGGGCATCAAGCCCAGCAGCAACAGCATCATCATCAGCCAGGTGGCTATTTTCATATTTTTCAGCATAAGTCGTCTCCGTTGACAGTCACACCGGCGAGGGGAAATTCCCCGCCTGGTAGGGGCTATATCGGTACGAAACGACAACGGTTTAGGGTAAAAACAAAATAATGCAATTATTCATTCACAAAACTAATAACAAGCTAACGAAACATCCTTTTAATTGATTTTTAAGCTAAAAAAAACCCCGGTCAGTTGACCGGGGTTCTCAGCACACAAGCGTGTGGGGGATGATTACATCATGCCGCCCATGCCGCCCATGCCACCCATGCCGCCTGCTGCGCCCAGATCCGGTGCGTCAGCCTTCGGCAGGTCGGTGACCATGCATTCGGTGGTGATCATCAGGCCAGCCACGGAAGCCGCGTACTGCAGAGCAGAACGGGTCACTTTGGTTGGATCCAGGATACCCATCGCGATCATGTCGCCGTATTCTTCAGAGTAAGCGTTGTAGCCGTAGCTGCCTTCGCCCGCTTTCACCTGGTTGGCGATAACGGAAGCTTCTTCACCGGCGTTGACCACGATCTGACGCAGAGGGGCTTCCATTGCGCGCAGCGCAACTTTGATACCCACGTTCTGGTCTTCGTTGTCGCCTTTCAGCGCGGCGATTTTGCCTGCAACGCGGATCAGCGCGACGCCACCGCCGGCAACCACGCCTTCTTCCACTGCGGCGCGGGTCGCGTGCAGGGCGTCTTCAACGCGGGCTTTCTTCTCTTTCATTTCAACTTCAGTGGCTGCGCCAACTTTGATAACGGCAACGCCGCCGGCCAGTTTCGCTACGCGCTCCTGCAGTTTTTCACGATCGTAGTCAGAGGTCGCTTCTTCGATCTGCTGACGAATTTGAGCAACGCGGCCCTGGATGGTCGCTTCGTCGCCCACGCCATCGATGATGATGGTGGTGTCTTTGTTGATCACAACGCGTTTTGCCTGACCCAGGTCTTCCAGAGTGGCTTTTTCCAGCTCCAGACCGATCTCTTCAGAGATAACGGTACCGGCAGTCAGGGTCGCGATGTCCTGCAGCATGGCTTTACGACGGTCGCCGAAGCCAGGTGCCTTAACGGCAGCCACTTTCACGATGCCGCGCATGGTGTTGACCACCAGAGTCGCCAGCGCTTCGCCTTCTACGTCTTCAGCGATGATCAGCAGCGGTTTGCCTGCTTTGGCAACGGCTTCCAGCACCGGCAGCATTTCGCGGATGTTGGAGATCTTCTTGTCAGCCAGCAGGATGAACGGGCTTTCCAGCTCAACAGAACCGGTTTCCGGCTTGTTGATGAAGTATGGGGACAGGTAACCGCGGTCGAACTGCATACCTTCAACCACGTCCAGCTCGTCTTGCAGGCCGGTGCCTTCTTCAACGGTGATAACGCCTTCTTTGCCCACTTTCTCCATCGCTTCCGCGATCAGTTTACCCACGGTTTCGTCGGAGTTGGCGGAGATGGTGCCGACCTGAGCGATAGCTTTGGAATCGGAGCAAGGTACGGACAGTTTTTTCAGTTCTTCAACCGCAGCGACAACCGCTTTGTCGATGCCGCGCTTCAGATCCATCGGGTTCATGCCTGCAGCAACCGCTTTCAGGCCTTCGGTGATGATGGATTGAGCCAGTACGGTTGCAGTGGTGGTGCCGTCGCCCGCCGCGTCGTTCGCTTTGGAGGCCACTTCTTTCACCATCTGTGCGCCCATGTTCTCGAACTTGTCTTCCAGTTCGATTTCACGCGCAACGGAAACGCCGTCTTTGGTGATGGTCGGTGCGCCGAAAGATTTATCCAGCACTACGTTGCGGCCTTTCGGGCCCAGGGTCACTTTTACTGCATCAGCGAGAACATTCACGCCGCGGAGCATTTTCACGCGAGCGTCATTGCCGAATTTTACGTCTTTAGCTGCCATTGGTATTTCCCTTCAACTCGTTCAGTTCAGAAGATAAAGCGCAATTACGCTTCAACAATTGCCAGAATGTCGCTTTCGGACATGATCAACACTTCTTCATTGTCGATCTTCTCTGCTTTCACGCCGTAGCCGTCGTTGAAAATCACGATATCGCCAACTTTCACATCCAGCGGTTGGATGTTGCCGTTTTCCAGCACACGCCCTTTACCCACTGCAACCACTTCACCGCGAGTGGATTTACCCGCAGCAGAGCCAGTCAGGACGATGCCGCCAGCAGATTTTGATTCAACTTCTTTGCGCTTGACGATAACGCGGTCATGCAATGGACGAATACTCATTGAACGCTCTCCTGTAAGAAGGTCTCTATCAGATTTAGGGTTGTACACCGGATGGTTGTTATTACCGGCCTCGTGGCATTTGAGATGGGGGCGTTCCAGCCCCCTTCAAGGGGGCGAACAAAAAAAATTTCGCATTTTCGGTTCGGCGAGTGCCGCAGAGATGAAAAACGCGGCCTGAGCCGCGTTTGCTTAACGATCGTGAGGTTTGCGATCCTCGTCCGGGCGGTGTTCCAGCACCGGGCGTTCGTCGTCCTTGCGCTGGAATTCGCCGTCGAAGGTATTGCCGTTGGCGGCGTCGCCGCCCGTCCAACCGCCGGGGCGATACACCGACAGGTGCGGCATCAGCTTCAGCGTCAGCGATTTTTGCACCGGCGGCAGCAGCAGCAACAGGCCGAGGAAGTCGGTGAAGAAGCCCGGTATCAGCAGCAGGAAGCCCGCCAGCACCAGCGAAACGCTTTTCACCATTTCCGCCGCCGGGCTTTCGCCGGCCGCCAGTTTTTGCTGCATCTGCACGAAGGTTTTCATGCCCTGATTACGCACCAGCGAAATGCCGACGCAGGAGCTGAACACCACCAGCAGCAGGGTGACAGCCACGCCGAGCACGGCGGCGACTTTGATAAAGATGGATATTTCTATGTAAGCCAGCAGAAATATCAGCAGTAGCGGTAACCAGCGCACCTGGTTCTCCTATCGGTAGGTAAGGCACGGCCGCCATGGGGGCGACAGCGCGAAAAAAGAGGCCGTAAACGGCCGACACCATTACAATGAGGGCATCCCCCCACCATTTCAACCGAGAGCCGGTTTTTATTGCTAAAGTTCACAAACGTGAAAGAAGTCACAGAACCGGAAAAGGGCATATCCTTAAACACCATAAGGTGATCTGGGTTCAGTCATTTCTTACCAACCAGCATATGATCTGGGCAGCAACGGGCGATTTGGTTAATCGTTTCACGCCCCAAGCCTTCGGCAACATTAATTTAGGCTGTGCCCTTACTAGCCTTGACCTGACAAATTATTAATTCGGCAGCAACACATAGAGAAGGTTCTCATGTCAAACAACATTCGTATCGAAGAAGACCTGTTAGGAACACGTGAAGTCCCCGCAGACGCTTACTACGGAGTTCACACTCTGCGTGCGATTGAAAACTTCTACATCAGCAACAGCAAAATCAGCGATGTCCCCGAGTTCGTTCGCGGCATGGTGATGGTGAAAAAGGCCGCGGCGATGGCCAACAAAGAACTCAAAACCATCCCACGCAAAATCGCCGACGTGATCATCCAGGCCTGCGACGAGGTGTTGGATAAAGGCAAGTGCATGGATCAGTTCCCGGTGGACGTGTTCCAGGGCGGCGCAGGCACCTCGCTGAACATGAACACCAACGAAGTGCTGGCGAACATCGGCCTGGAGCTGATGGGCCATCAAAAAGGCGAATACCAGTACCTGAACCCGAACGATCACCTCAATAAGTGCCAGTCCACCAACGACGCCTACCCGACCGGGTTCCGCATCGCGGTGTACGCCTCCAACCAGAAACTGATCGACGCCATCAACCAGCTGCGTGAAGGCTTCGATCGCAAGGCGAAAGAGTTCGAAACCATCCTGAAAATGGGCCGCACCCAGCTGCAGGACGCAGTGCCGATGACCCTCGGCCAGGAATTCCACGCCTTCAGCGTGCTGCTGAACGAAGAGACCCGCAACCTGCACCGCACCGCGGAGCTGCTGCTGGAAGTTAACCTGGGCGCCACCGCCATCGGCACCGCGCTCAACACCCCGGAAGGCTATCAGCCGCTGGCGGTGCAAAAACTGGCGGAAGTCAGCGGCCTGCCGGTGGTACCGGCGGAAGACCTGATCGAAGCCACCTCCGACTGCGGCGCCTACGTGATGGTGCACAGCGCACTCAAACGCCTGGCGGTGAAACTGTCCAAAATCTGTAACGACCTGCGCCTGCTCTCCTCCGGCCCGCGCGCCGGCCTGAACGAAATCAACCTGCCGGAGCTGCAGGCGGGGTCGTCCATCATGCCGGCCAAAGTGAACCCGGTGGTGCCGGAAGTGGTCAATCAGGTGTGTTTCAAGGTGATTGGCAACGACACTTGCGTTACCATGGCGGCCGAAGCGGGCCAGCTGCAGCTGAACGTGATGGAGCCGGTGATCGGCCAGGCGATGTTCGAGTCGATCCACATCCTGACCAACGCCTGCTACAACCTGCTGGAAAAATGCATTAACGGCATCACCGCGAATAAAGAAGTCTGCGAACACTACGTCTTCAACTCGATCGGTATCGTCACCTATCTGAACCCGTTCATTGGCCACCACAACGGTGACATCGTCGGGAAGATCTGCGCCGAAACCGGCAAGAGCGTGCGCGAAGTGGTGCTGGAACGCGGCCTGCTGACCGAAGCCGAGCTGGATGACATCTTCTCCGTGGAGAACCTGATGCACCCGGCTTATAAAGCTAAACGCTATACGGATGAAAATGAACAATAACAGACCTACCCGGTAGCCCTGAAAGGCACGCTAAATCCTCTGGATAGCGTGCCTTTTTACTTTCCGGCGCCCACAAAATTTTAACGTTTGATTTTCAATTTCTCTCATTTTAAGGAGTAAACACTATGCTAGCCGTAGAATTGGTTATCGTTCTGCTGGCCATCTTTTTAGGGGCCAGGTTGGGCGGTATCGGTATCGGGTTCGCGGGGGGGTTGGGCGTTCTGGTCCTGGCGCTGATCGGCGTCAAGCCGGGCAGCATTCCCTTCGACGTGATTTCCATCATTATGGCGGTGATCGCAGCGATCTCCGCGATGCAGGTCGCCGGGGGGATGGATTATCTGGTGCAGCAGACCGAAAAGCTGCTGCGCAAGAACCCCAAGCACATCACCATTCTCGCCCCTATCGTCACCTACTTCCTGACCATCTTCGCCGGCACCGGCAACATCTCGCTCTCGGCGCTGCCGGTGATCGCCGAAGTGGCGAAAGAACAGGGCATCAAGCCTTGCCGCCCGCTGTCGACCGCCGTGGTGTCCGCCCAGATCGCCATCACCGCCTCGCCGATCTCCGCCGCGGTGGTGTACATGTCTTCGGTGATGGAAGGCCACGGCGTCAGCTACCTGCACCTGCTGATGGTGGTGATCCCGTCCACCTTCTGCGCCGTGCTGGTGATGTCGCTGCTGGTGACCTGGCTGTTCGACTCCAAGCTGTCTAACGACCCGGTGTACCTGAAACGCCTGGAAGAGGGTCTGATCACCCTGCGCGGCAACAACGCGCTGGCGATCAAACCGCGCGCCAAAACCTCGGTGCTGCTGTTCCTGCTGGGCGTGCTGTGCGTAGTGGCTTACGCCATCATCAACAGCCCGGGCCTGGGCCTGGTGGCCAAGCCGCTGATGAACACCACCAACGCCATCCTGATCATCATGCTGAGCGTCGCCACGCTGACCACCCTGCTGTGCCGCGTCGATACCGACATGGTGCTGAACTCCAGCACCTTCAAGGCCGGCATGAGCGCCTGTATCTGTATCCTCGGCGTCGCCTGGCTGGGCGATACCTTCGTGCAGGCCAACATCGACTGGATCAAAGAGACGGCCGGCAGCGTCATTCAGGCGCACCCGTGGCTACTGGCGGTGATCTTCTTCTTCTGCTCGGCGCTGCTGTACTCGCAGGCCGCCACCGCCAAGGCGCTGATGCCGATGGCGCTGGCGCTGAACGTGTCGCCGCTGACCGCCGTCGCCTCCTTCGCCGCCGTTTCCGGCCTGTTCATCCTGCCGACCTACCCGACGCTGGTCGCCGCGGTGCAGATGGACGACACCGGCACCACGCGCATCGGCCGCTTCGTGTTCAACCATCCGTTCTTCATTCCCGGCACCATGGGCGTGATCTTCGCGGTGGTATTCGGCTTCCTGCTCGGCAGCGTCATGCTGTAAGGCTTCGACCGGGGCTGCGGCCCCGGTTTTCCTTTTGGCGATAAACTCGCCTTCTAGCCAATCCGCCTTCAGGGTATAGTGCCCATTCGAATCGATGAGAGGGCTGAAGATGTCTGATTGCGAAGCTGTCGTCATACTCTGTACCGCACCCGATGAAGCCAGCGCCCAGGAACTGGCGGCGCGGGTCTTGGGCGATAAGCTGGCGGCCTGCGCCACGCTGCTGCCCGGCGCCACCTCGCTGTATTACTGGGAAGGGAAACTGGAACAGGAATACGAAGTGCAGATGCTGTTCAAAAGCGATCGCCGCCGTCAGCAAGCCCTGCTCGACACCCTGAAACAACATCACCCTTACCAGACGCCCGAGCTGCTGGTCTTGCCGGTGATGGCCGGAGATAAAGACTACCTGTTATGGATCAACGCTTCCTTAAACTGATTTTGCTGCTGTGCAGCCTGTGCTTCCTGCCGCAGGCGGCACAGGCTTCGCTGTTCGCGCCGAAGGGCGGCAGCCAGTTCGTGCCTGTCGATCAGGCCTTCACTTTCGATTTCAAACAGCAAGGCAACCAGGTAACGCTGAACTGGCAGATCCGCCCCGGCTACTACCTGTATCGTCAGCAGATCAAACTGGTGCCGCAGCAGGCGACGCTCGGCGCGTTTACCCTGCCCGAAGGACTGAGCCACAAGGATGAATTCTTCGGCGAAGTGGCGATTTTCAAACAGCAGCTGAATCTGCAGGTACCGCTGCAACAGGCGGCGGCCAACGCCAGCCTCAGCGTCACTTATCAGGGCTGCGCCGAGGCCGGCTTCTGCTATCCGCCGGAAACCCGAACCATCCCGCTGGACGCGGTCAGCGCAGCCGCGCCGCTCTCGGCCTCTGCGCCGGCTGAAGCCCCCGCCACACCGGCCAGCCTGCCGTTCTCGCCGCTGTGGGCATTGCTGATCGGCATCGGTATCGCCTTCACCCCGTGCGTACTGCCGATGTACCCGCTGATCTCCGGCATCATCCTCGGCCGCGACCGGCCGCAAAGCAGCGGCCGCATTCTGGCGCTGGCGGTGGTTTACGTGCAGGGCATGGCGCTCACCTACACCCTGCTGGGCTTGGTGGTGGCCGCCGCCGGATTGCAGTTCCAGGCGGCGCTGCAGCATCCTTACGTCCTGATTGGCCTGTCGGCGCTGTTCATCGCGCTGGCGCTGTCGATGTTCGGCCTCTATTCCCTGCAGTTACCCTCGGCGCTGCAAACCCGGCTGGCAAACTGGAGCAACACCCAGCGCGGCGGCTCACTGAACGGCGTGTTCCTGATGGGCGCCCTGGCCGGGCTGATCTGTTCCCCCTGCACCACCGCGCCACTCAGCGCCATCCTGCTGTATATCGCCCAGAGCGGTAATCTGTGGGCCGGCGGCGGCACGCTGTACCTGTACGCGCTGGGAATGGGCATTCCGCTGGTGATCGTCACCCTGTTCGGCAATCGCCTGCTGCCGCGCAGCGGCCCGTGGATGCAGTACGTGAAAGAGGCCTTCGGCTTCGTCATTCTGGCGCTGCCGGTGTTCCTGCTGGAGCGGGTGATCGGCGACCTGTGGGGCCTGCGCCTATGGAGCCTGCTCGGCCTGGCGTTCTTCAGCTGGGCCTTCGCCCTGAGCCTAAGAAGCGCACGCGGCTGGGCACGTGCCCTGCAATTGCTGTTGCTGGCGGCGGCGGTGATCGCCGCGCGGCCGCTGCAAGACTGGGCTTTCGGCACCGACCAGGCGCAGCAGGCGGCTCAACCGCATCTGGCCTTTACCCGCATCAACAACGTCGAACAGCTCGATCTCGTGCTGCAACAGGCGCGGGGCAAGCCGGTGATGCTGGATCTGTACGCCGACTGGTGCGTGGCCTGTAAAGAGTTCGAAAAATACACCTTCAGCGACGCCGCGGTGCAGGCAAGCCTGGCCAACGCGGTGCTGCTGCAGGCGGACGTCACCGCTAACAGCGCGGAACAGGCGGCGCTGCTGAAGCACCTGAAGGTGCTGGGGCTGCCGACGATCCTGTTCTTCGATCCGGCGGGCCAGGAACTGACAGCACAGCGGGTCACCGGTTTTATGAAGGCGGAAGCCTTCAACGCGCATTTGCAGAAAGTGATGTGATAAATAACACTGAGGTTCTGAACCGAAGAGGAGGAAGCACAAGTGCAACGTGAACACGTCCTTGATACCGCGCTGGGCCTGTTGGAACAACAGGGCCTGGCGACCGCCACATTAGAGATGCTGGCGGAAAAACTCGACGTTCAGCCCGGCGATCTCAAGCGGTTCTGGCCAGATCGCGAAGCGCTGCTGTACGACTGCCTGCGCTACCACGGCCAACAGATCGACACCTGGCGCCGCCAGCTGCTGCTGGACGAGAGCCTGAGCCCGCAGCAAAAGCTGCTGGCGCGCTATGACGTGCTGGCGGAATACGTGCAGCAAGACCGCTACCCCGGCTGCCTGTTTATCGCCGCCTGCAGCTTCTTCCCGGAAACGGATCATCCGATCCACCAACTGGCGGAGCAGCAAAAGCTGACCTCGCTGGAGCTGACCCGCGAACTGCTGCGCGACATGGATGCCGACGACGCCGACATGGTGGCGCAGCAAATGGAATTGATTCAGGAAGGCTGCCTGAGCAAACTGCTGGTAAAACGCCAGCTCCAGGACGTATCGGTCGCCAAACGGCTGGCGGAAGACATCTTGCAGGTGGCGCAGTGCCGCCGCAACGGGGCGTTAAGCTGAATCGGCAGGGTTGGCGGCACAGCCAACCCAAGGTGATAGCCAGAACAGGCGCATTTTTTGCGCCCTTTGCCTGAAAAGCCAGCAACCGGAGGCATTTTAACGTCTTTCACGCATAAAGCCATTGACGGCTTTCGGCCAATACGGTTTAATGCTGCGCGTTGCCCGGATAGCTCAGTCGGTAGAGCAGGGGATTGAAAATCCCCGTGTCCTTGGTTCGATTCCGAGTCCGGGCACCATATTCAGAAGAACCCGCCTATGGCGGGTTTTTCGCTTTCTGGGGTACGGACTCTCCATCGAACTGCGTTCGATTATTCGGTCTAAAGACCTCACCCTGCGGGCCAGCGCTGAAGCGCTGTTCAACGCGGCGCCAGCGCCGGTTGTCCGAGTCC
The DNA here is from genome assembly GCF_052168635.1 of Serratia sp. CY47444. NCBI lineage: Bacteria > Pseudomonadati > Pseudomonadota > Gammaproteobacteria > Enterobacterales > Yersiniaceae > Serratia > Serratia sp. CY47444. The sequence continues at coordinate 27,618 of NZ_JBJNMH010000026.1, read as the reverse complement.
GGTCGCCCTATTCAGAAGAACCCGCCTATGGCTGGGTTTTTGCTTTTCAGGAACAGGACTCTCCATCGAACTGCGTTCGATTATTCGGCCAAGGGCCTCACCCTGCGGGCCAGCGCTAAAGCGCTATTCAACACGGCACCAGCGCCGGTTGTCCGAGTCCGGTCGCCCTATTTAGAAGAACCCGCCTATGGCGGGTTTTTCGCTTTCTGGGGTACGGACTCTCCATCGAACTGCGTTCGATTATTCGGCCAAAGGCCTCACCCTGCGGGCCAGCGCTGAAGCGCTGTTCAACGCGGCGCCAGCGCCGGTTGTCCGAGTCCGGGCACCCTCTTTCGTTGAGGCGGATACTACTCTCTGGTAAAAAACGCTACGTCATACAATGCGTAGCAGCGTCAATGATGACGTCGCAATGCCAACCAACGGGAAGAATGGCCGAGTTCTTGAATAGATAGCTGCCTTTTCTTCATCCGCTGCGCATGTTTGTAGAATGAATAGATGCTTAAACACAACAAGAATATCGCGAAATAAAACAAATCCACTTAACCTTTCCCTTGGTGTAGATAATACCCCACGTAAATTACGTACAGCTACCATCACTGCCAACGATAATAATTCACCGAACTTATATTTTTAGTCGGAACAACAGGATATTTAATCAATAGCCACAAAAAAAGCAGGGAGGATAACCCTGCTTGTCATTTAAAAATCAATATTACTGGCATAGCGGCGAGTATTTTTTCATAAACGGCGATTCACAAATCGCATTCATGACTTCGCCTTTATCTTTTTCTTTAGGCTTGACGCCTGTGTTGGTATTGCCCGCACATTGCCCACCATTTTTCCCTTGACCATTGATGCATTGACCAAAATCGCTATTGCCGGCGCCGCTGGCGTTGCCATTATTGCCCTGCACGTTATGATTGCCGTTAAAACCGGCATGTGCATAAGATGCCATCATGATGCAAGCGCCAATAAGTAAAGCCGCTGTCTTTTTCATAACTTTCCCTTTTGCTATCTAACAAATGAATAAAACAAGAATTAACATTCTCCCGGTAAATGTTAATCAAAATAAGCTATCCTTTAGCGATATAAAGATAACAGATGGGAATAATTAAAATCATTCCCCATCACGGTTAGGAATACTCTGCCTCTGGAGATAGTAACCAATACATAAAGTCATGGCTGCGGTTTAACATCAGCTTACCCATTACCGAACGTTTATGGCTGTGCACCGTTTTAACGCTCACACCCATTATTCTGGCGGTTTGCGATTGATCCAACCCACGCCGCATATAGCCGATAACCTGCCGCTCACGGCGGGTCAGCGCCTGACCGGAAAAATGGCATACCGGGCCGGGATTGGCCAGGGCATCGGTCAGCAGCGTAAACAGGTATTGCTGATCGTCAGTGCGGTACAACACCCGGCTTGTACGCCTGGCGACAAGGGTCTGCCTTTCTTTAATGGTGACGACGTGTGCCCTTGAATAGGCAGCCCAGCATCGGGTGCGCCGGATCTGCGAGGTCAACACGATGTCAGGCCGCTCATCGCTGCCTGGCGGCAGGAAATGCGCGACTTTGTTATACTGCTGCGCATATTTCGCAATGCTTAACCGCAAGCCGGCGGCAAAATAGCGGTTTTCGTCATCAATCACAATATTGATTGGTTTCATTGTCTGAGCCTCCTGTAGGCCTATTTTCCCTTGTTTGCCAAACGAGAAACTATTCCTGAGAAACAGCCCGGTAGATTCTGCCTCCACCGTTATTCATTTTACGCAGCCTTCCGCTTAAAATACTTTCAGTGGAAGGGCCAAGAGTAACAGCGCCTAATGAAACGTATCGCTGATAATCACATTCCTAACGGGGTAACACATTCATAACGCCAGCACCCCATTAAAAAGAGGGGGCGGGCCGTTTAGTCACTGTTATATGATTTCTATTATCGCTACCACAGGCACAGAAAACGGGCCGGTATGTGACGTATTATTATTCCTGAGATCACCGTCGATAAAGATTTCTCTATTGCCGCCTGGCACTTTTATATAATCCTCGCCCACGCCGGTGATCAGGTCTCTAAACTTCAGGCTGGCGGTCATCCGCCCGTCCTGGCTTAACGACATGTTGGTGACATTGGAATTAAACTTAACGCGTAAGTAAGCCTCGCTGGCACAATTTATCTTGATGCTTCCCGTGGCCTGCCGGGCCGTAACGTCGCTGCTGAATGAGCCAAAGTCAACGATGGCGTTCGTGTCAAGAATATCGCAGCTGTTTGTCCTGGGTATCTCTGGGGAGCAGCCGAAAGGGCCACTCCATTTACCGTTAATTGACACACCGAAGCAGAGTCTAAGAGGCCAGTTGTTAATCTGATTTATATCTCTGGTCGAGTTCGTTCCATTGCGCCCTAAATACCTGACTAACGGCGCGAGCTCCCCCATGGTTTTGGCCGTTTTCGTGCTGGTCTTGCAATCCGCCGTGTTGCAGCTGCTGTTGGTCTCAACCAATGCCACACCTACACGTGGGGAGCTCGATAAGGTCATCACCACAGATAAATTGCAGTCTCTTTGCCCATAACAGGGGTTGGGTTCCTGCGAATCCGGTAAAATACGGAGAAACGTAAAAGAGAGGAAAGCATTGTAAGGGGTTATATACTCTATACGAGGAATAGCCTCAAAATTAGCGGAGCTGGCCACATTCGTGCCGCCGAAAAATACGATTAACACTAAAAAAATCTTTTTCATCTGGTTACCCTGCCGGCAAAATAGATTATCCGACCTCGCCAATGGCGAAAATATTCCGCCGGTTAAGTGCCGTCGGTGCGCCTCTTTCCACCGCGCTTATAATGCGGTGGCTTTAATTGCTGCCGCAACCCAGCACCGGAGCAGTGCAGCTTCGGTGCTGGGATAATGCTTTACTCATACATAGCGGTCATGGTAGCCGACGCGGTGAAAGCCCCCTCAGGTAAACCTGCGTTCTCTTTGCCGATAGGCACGGCGTAGAACTTAGGCGGATTATTCTGATCGGCAACCACCACCTTGGTGTTAGGCACATAGGTTTTATCCGCGTCCCCTTCTATGATACGCAACCCGAAATTAGCAAATTTCAGGATAGGTTGGGCCTGGATCGAGCTGTAATCCCCCCATGGGACGGTCGTATAGCCCAGCATCACCTTAAGCTGGCCGCTGCCTGGTGAACCGCCGCTACAGCTGACGGTGTAGGGGATCGGCATTTTCTTGTAGGCTTTACCATCAACCTTGGTGCCCACCACTTCCGCAAAATCAACGCTGATATCTTTATCCGTGTTGAGGACGCAGTCTGGCGCCTTCACCAGCGTACCGGTAAAGTTCACATTTATCGCCTGCGCCGCGCCGCTGGCCAGCAACCCCATGCAGGCCAAGGCAGCCAACCCTGGAATATATTTCATCTTCATCTCCTTATTGAACCTCGACTAATAATGTGGCGGAACTGGAAAAGTTCCCGCCACTCAACCTGGCGCCGCCGCGCTTGACCGGTACGGCATAGAGCAGTGGATAATTGGGATAAAAAAAGTTATGCCACTCGTTCAGCTTCAGCTGCTGGCCATTTTCGAACAGCAGCTTGATCGCCAAATCTTCCTTCTCGCGGGTGCGCAGCAAACCGACGCCAAAATTTGAGTTCTCGCCCTGCAATGACACTTTCATATTTCCGTTCGAGCCGGAGGTATCGCCGCTGCAGCTCACGCTATAGGGGATCTTTTTCTTGCCGTAGTTAACGCCGTCAATGTCTGCGATATTCAGTTCGCCGAAGGGCACATCGATGTCATTGCCGCCGTTGATTTCACACTTTGGTTTCGCGAGCACTTCGCCTTTCACCGTGACATTCACCGTCGCAGCCTGCGCCAGCTGGCCAAAACTCAGCACCGCCAGCAGCGTGAGCGCCGAAGCGGCAGCGGTGCTGGCCGCCAGCGCGCAGCCCAGAAGGAGATATTCACCGCCAATGGCCAGCGTACGTCGCCCTGTATCGCCCATACCGTCCACCTCAGTCATAGTTCAGCCGGAAATCGATCGCCGCGCGGTAGGCGCCCGCCAACAGCGGCGCACGCGTGCGCTCCGCCATCACATAAAACTGCAGCCCGTTATCGCCCAGCGCCAGCAGCTGCGGCCGGCTGCGGCTGCCCAGCCGCACATCGCGGTTATCCGCATCCAACAGCCGCAGCCCCAGGCCTTCGGCGCCCTGCACCTGCACCAGCTGCGGGTTATCCGCATCGGCCGGGGCGGTGAAGCTCACCGTGACCGCCGGCTGGTAGGCATCCCACAGCCGGTAACCGAGGCGAGTGTCTCTGATGGCCGCCCCCATGCGCGTGCAGTCACGCAACCGCAGTTGGAAGGCCACCGGCTGCGTGCGGTTGCCGGGCACTGCCAGGCTGCTCGTGGTGGTTTCACCCAGCCAGATATCCTGGTGGGCCGAAGACATCTCCAGCCGGCAGGCGCCTTCGGTCAGCGCGCCATGCACAAACAACATGCCGTGGTTACCAGGCTCTGCCCGGCTCCCCTGGCTCGTCAGCAAAACCAGCGCCAATAACGCCGCCTGGCCTGCCCGTCGGGTTAAAGCGCCTCTCTCCTGGCTGTTGCAGCCGCTATCGATTCTTTGCATGAGTTTCCCTGCCGCTTCAACTGATGGAGCGCCGCTGCCGGCGCCGATTATCCTTGCTTCTCAGGCACCACCTGACAATCGCCGGCGCCACACTTGAAGGTCAGATCCGGGCGGCCGCCGTAGTCATTGATATAAGTCAGCACCGGTGCATTGCCCAGGCCAGTGGCGCCTAACATGACGCTACCTTTCGGCGGCACCATCAGCGGTTCAAAACCGGCGGCAGTTTTACCGCTCTTGCTGCTGCGGGCATCAACCAGCGTGATGTAATACGGGGTCGGGTTATTGGCCTTAAAGCCCGCACCCTGGCGGGTCAGCGTCAGCTGTTCTTGCCACGGGCTGTACGCGGCGTTTTTGTTCGGCACGATCGCCGCCGGGCGGTAAAACAGCTTGATGCGGGTCTGCAGCGCGATCTGCAGCGTGTTGGCCTTGGTGCTCTTCGGCGGGATCTCGCGCAGGTTGAAGTAGAACAGGCTCTCGCGATCCTGCGGCAGTGCCTTGGTGGCCGGCAGCGCCTGCACCTTGACCTGGCTTTGTGCGCCCGGCTCCACCCGCTGCACCGGCGGCAACACGATCAGCGGGCTGTTGATTTTTTCACCCTGCTCATTCTCCAGCCAGCCCTGGGCCAGATAAGGCAGCTGGGTGTTTTTATTGGTGATGTTCATGCTGGCCGAGTTATCGCCGCCGTTTAAAATCACGCGGGTGCGATCCAGCGCGATGGCGGCCTGCGCCTGGCCGCTCAGCAAGGTGGTGGTCAGCAGGCCGGCTACCGACAGCGTTTTTACAGTGTTGTTTCGCATAATAAGCTTCCATTTGGTCAAAAATTGCATTTACGGGTTTTCCGGGGCATCTGCCTGGCCTTCACTGCCTGCGGCCACGCGCCGGCACGGCAGCAGCAGATCGCTCAGAGCGACATCCGTGCGCAACGCCGGCAGATCGATTTCACATTGCGCCTTCCCTTCCCAATGCACCGTCATTTGTTCACCGGCGCGGATACCGCTGAGGTAAACGCTGCCGCCGTCATTCACAATCCCGGTTTGCTGCCTGCGGCGGTTGAACACCTCGGCGCCAAACGGCGGCGTGCTGCCGTCCGCCAGGCGGATCACCGCCATGGCTTTCTGGCCGGAAATCACGTTGAAGCGCCGGTAGCCAATCGCCCCTTCGGTGAGCGTCGCCTGCACCACCGACTGCGTCGCTTCAGCCTCGTCCGATAAGTTGGTCAGATCGATGCTCGCCCGGCTGCGGTAAAAGTTGCCGACGTCCGTCACCACCGCTTTGCCAAACATGTTGGTGCGGCTCGTGGCGCCATAGCCGCGTACCGGTACCCCGGCCACGCCATCGGTGTCCAACAGCAGACGGGTGCCACCAAAGTTCCCACTGCGGTGCAGCGCCGCCCCCTGGGCGGTCAGCGTGGCGCCCCCTTGCAGACTCATGCCTAACGAGGAATACTGGCCGCTCTGATAACTCACGTTGGTATCGATACGCGCCGCGTCGCCGTCGTGGCTGTAAAACGCGCTGGCGGATTCACCGCTGCGCGAGGTGCCGGCGGTCAACTGGTAGTTGTTGTGTTCATCCAGCCGTTGGTAGTAACCCACCCGCTGGTTGTTATTGTTACGGTTCCACGAGCTGCTGTAGCTGAGGTTGGCATCCCCTCCCCACGGCACCGTCAGGCTCAGATACATACCGTCGTCGTTGGTCCCTCTGGACTTATTGCGATAGGCCGAGAGTGAGGCGCTCAGATTTTTCCACGCTCCCAGGTTGAAATAGCGCGACAGCGCCAGGCTGTAGCGTTCGTCGGTCGGCTTATCCCAGTAAGTCTGGTGGTCGTAGTTGAGATAGGTACTGATCCCCAGATCGCGGAACTGTTTGTTGAACGTAATGGTGTACATTTCCCGGCTTTTGCCGTTCCGCAGGCCGTGATAGCGCGCGTCCAGGTATTCGCTCATGGTCATAAAATTTTCTTCCGAGAAGCGATAACCGGCGAAGGTGATTTGGCTGTCGTATTCATCAAAGCTTTTCGAATAGCTCAAGCGGTACGAGCCGCCTTTTTTGGTGCCGTCGTCGATCGGCAATCTGGCCCGCGAATACGTGGTATCAAACGACAGCGCGCCGAGCACCAACAGATCGCGCCCCAGCCCCAGCGACAGCGCGTTATAATCGCCACCGGCGATGGCCCCGCCGAACAGCGACCAACCATTGCTGATCCCCCAGGAGAATTCACTAGCGGCGAAGGTTGGCCCTTGCACCTGGTGCTCCCAGTTCGACGGTCGGCCGCCGGCAAACTTGAAGCGCACCATGCCGGGGCGCGTCAGGTAAGGAATGCTGGCGGTGTCCACCTGAAACTGCTGCACGCTGCCGTCTTGTTCCTCAACCTTGACGTCCAGCTTGCCCATCACCGAATCGCTCAGATCCTGGATGCGGAACGGCCCGGCGGCGACCTGCGCCTCATACAGCACGCGGCCCTGCTGACTGATGGTGACTTTGGCGTTGGTTTTGGCGATGCCGGTCACCTCTGGCGCATAGCCGCGCAGGTTAGGCGGCAGCATGTTGTCGTCCGACATCAGGCTGAAGCCGGTAAAGCGGAAGCTGTCGAACAGGTTGCTCTGCAGCGAATCCTCCCCCAGCGCCAGGCGCGCGCCCCACTGCGGCAACGCGCGGAAAGCGTAATAGCGGCTCCAGTCAAACGTTCTCTGGCTCGATTCCCCTGAGCCGGTCTGGTGATTGAGGCTGGTCTGCCAGTCGGCCCGCAGCCGCCAGGCGCCCAGGTTGGCACCCACTGCACCGTTGCCGCCCAGGCGCTGCGTCTGGCCGCCACCGTTGCGGTTCTTCTGCACCTGGCCGTTCAGGTTATAGTCCAGCAGCAGGCCGGGAATGCCGTTATCCCAGCGCGCCGGCGGATCCCAATCCGGTGTGGAGTACTCTAAATAGGCCTGGGGAATGTTCAGATACAACGCCGACACCGCCAGATCGCCCCTGGCCTCAATGCCCTTGAGGCTGGTCAGATCCAAGCACTGCTCGTTATGCCACCAGCGCAGCTGCTTGAGAAACTCGGTTTTAAGGCCCAGTTTTTCAACCAGCTGCGGCGAGACGCAGGCCGCACTGTCATCGGGATCGTTTTCCGGCGGATAAAAAGCCACCGGCTGCTCATCCAATGACTGCTTGTTCACCAATACCGTCATGCTGTACTTGCCCGGCATAATGTAGGCGCCTTTGGAAAAGCGGCCGAGATCGATATTTTTACGATCGTTGATATCCAGGATGTCGGTGTTGAACTGAATTGCATCATCCGCCCGCCCCTGAAAGGCCAGGCTGCAGAGAGCCAGAGAAATACATATCCCTAATAAACTTAACGGGAGTGCCCCCGATTTAAATTTTCTCGCATCCATGATCCCGCCAACCTTTAACTTATTTATAATCAGTAGTAATCCAATTTAAAACGAATGGCGGAGCGGTAATCCCCTGCGCGCAATACCTGGCTGTTAGCTACCAGCTGCATTGAATAATTCAAGCGATAATCTTTTGTCAGGGTATTTTCTATTGACATCGGCACCCCAGGGTAAATATCTGTGCCGATACTGTCGGCAATGCGTAACGCCACGCCACGGGCATCGCCGATGACGCCGAAGTTTTTTCCTTCCGCATTACCGTCAAATATCATCCGGAAATGCTGGCGCCCAGAATTAGCGGAATTATCACCCGACAACCCACAGTTCACTAATTTCAGCGTAAAGGAACGGGTTAGCCCGTGCCCATCGCGGGTAATTTGTTCCACCGGCAAAGTTTTCATGTCGATGGTTTGATCACGGCTGGCCGACTCAATGGCGCAGGCCGCGTTGACAATAGCGCCTTCCATATTGACTCTTCCCCAGCCAATAACCGAAGCCGTTGCCGGCATCGCCTGGGCCGTAAAAATCGCGACCAATAGGGAAGGCGCCACTACATTTTTGCCAATCAGGGCCATAGAGATTATCCCTTGCAAACAGGAATCCATTCTGGGGAAAAGCATGCGGGCTACCCCGCATGCTGGCATTATTCAGATAAAGCGCTTATTGATAGTTCAGCGCGAAGTTAACCACGCTGGTGAATGCACCCGGAACGATAGTATCCAAAGCGCCACCATTACCTTTCAGGAAGGCGGTGAATTTCAGATCTGCTGTTTCCTGGCCCGCTTTAATACCCTGACCTGCGGTCGCCTTGCCCAACTCAATCACGGCATTACCGTTTTCGTCATCGGTCATAACGATACTCGCCCCTTTAGCAGTGCTGCCGCTGCCAAACCCGATCATTTTATTATCGTTACCGGCCGCGCCACCAGGCTGACCGGTGAAGGTGGTCTGCACTGTCTTCTGTGTGGCGCTGGTGCAGTCTTGCAGCTTAATGGTAACCGGCTGTTTTAATTGAGACTCACGGCCGTCCTTCAGGCTCAGGTTGGAGATTTGCCCCATTTCAACAGTTTGATCGATATCGCCCGGAGCGATAGAGCATGGTGCATCGATGATTTCACCGTTGAAAGTGACGGTACCGCTACCCTGATTCGCAGCCTGGGCCATCATAGAAGAAGCGCCGAAGGCCAATACCGCTGCAATCATAATTTTGTTCAGTTTCATAGAGATTCCTTACATTCCTTAGTAAGTAGTGGAGAAGAATTAAATCCTTAAGTCACGCATGCAATGCAGCAGTTTTATTCCTGAGATTTCTGAGCATTGTCTCCGTGGCTAATACGCTGCGTTTCCGCGCCCCGTATCAGTGGAAACAAATTTACACTTAGCGCCTTCCATTTGAAACGTTATGTCGCAAAAATACAAAAACACAGGATTATTATCGATAAAATAATAATTAAATAGATTAAAATCACGATAAATAGGATTTAATTATCAGTATTTATATTAAAAAACTTGTAAGCAGATAAACATTTCATTTCAATTACACGAATAAAGAGAAAAATCCTATTGCCCTGCAACTCAAGGGATTGAAAAAAGTACACAGAGGTCTCAGAATAATCTCTCGACAGGAAAGTTGACGGGTAAATAAAATGATTTTCATTATAAATGAGAGCATCCTCTATAACGAGGAGGAAGGCACATTGATGCATGTCGATAATGCCAGCAATAAAATAGCTTTACTGAAGCCGACCAGCAGACTGCTTTCGTTGTTCATCAAGAATAATAATAAGCTGTTGTTGCGAGAGAGGTTGCTTAATGATGTTTGGGTCGATTATGGGCTGAAAGCCTCCAACAATAACTTAAACAATTACGTTTCCGGGTTACGTAAATCACTGGCGCAGTTTGGCGCCGAGGAGATTATCGTCACCTATCCACGTCAGGGGTTTAAATTTATTGCTCGAAACATTCATGAAGCGAATGAAAATAAGGTGGAAATATATAGAGAAGAAAAGCACCGTGAAACGGAAATAGCGTCTACGCCGCCCCCCGGGACTTCTCCCCCCAGCATCCGACGAGCATTACAACGCTTAATAATGATTGCCGCTGCCTGTCTGGTGCCTTTTGCCATCATTGTGCTGTATCAAAACAGCACGCGTATCAGCGTTTATCCACTTGGGAATTACCAAAGCTGCCAGGTGTACAGTATGACTTTAGGTGGAGGAAGCCTGGAGAACATCAAGCAGGTGATACAACAGGCGGGCTTCAATTGCCGTACGCGGGCCGACGTCTATTATTACGCTAACATTCTTAATGAGAGCACTAACCAGGATGAACAGCAGGTCACCTACTGCCCGCGTACCGGTAACAGCCCTTGCATCAATAATTATATAGCCGGCAATCAACCTTAATCTTTTCGCTCTTGATACCCAGGGTCAGAGACAACATCGGCCCCCCGGTAATTCTGGGGGGGACCGTTATGCGCCAGTCACGCAGACAAAAAGCGGCGAATGGTTATCAGTAAACAGATAGTGATGCCGATCGATACGCTCGATGCGCATATGCAACTGCTGCCCGGCGATAGGCAACCGGCGATTCATATCCTCGCGAACGACAGAGTCCTGCGGCTTGCGGGTATTTTTCGTTACCCACATGGTGTAGTTGCTGCCGCGACGCTGGTAACTCATTTCCACGGAGCGATCGACCACATAACGTGTATCACCATCAAAAAAACTGCCGCTCATCAACATAGTGAGCTGTCGCGCGCCCTCAGGCACGATGCTCACCAGCAGCACACGCTCCATCGCCGCATCTTTATCCTGATTATGCACCCGCATCGACGCCCGGCATTCCGGCACCTGCGGCATAGCGAACAGCACATAAGCGGCGACGCAACAGCAGGCCAGCGCCGCAAAGACTAACAGCGCGTAACGGTAATGCCATATCCGGTTATTTTTCCAGACTTTCATAGTAGTTCTCGCATTGCGCTTTGCCCGCCGCCATCGCCGTCTGCGGACAATAAAAGAAGTAAGAAGATCGCACGCGTTCTGCGCTGCCTGGTACCACCGACTGGCTGTCGTAATAAAGCAGCGTCGCCGGTTCACTACAGTGAATATGATTTCGTTTATCCAGCAACGTTTGCAAGTGCGCCAAATCCGCCTTGCCGGAACCGGTCTTATGATAAGAAGCGATGAACTTCACCTCACAGCTGCCGATGTTGCCTACGCTTACCGTGCTGATCGGCGCATAGCCGGCGTCCTGCCAGGCCCACAGACCGCTCCCCGCCGCCAACAGCAGCAACGCGGCCAACCCGAGGCGCTTAAATCGCTGCGCTCGCAGCGGCTTGGTCGGCAAGGCGCTTTCTGCAGCCGCCGGGATCGGCATCTCCGACGAACTCTCCGACAGGCTGTCCGTCGTCTTCAACGAAGTGGCGGTAAACATAAATCCCTGGCGCGGCAGCGTGACGATAATCTCGTCCTCGCCCAGGGCGGCGAACATCTTGCGCAGGATGGAAATGGTGTTATTGAGGTTATTGCCGGAGGCCACCTGGCCGTGCGCTTCCCATACCTGCGTCAGCAGGGTATCGCGGGAGAGCACCAGGTTATTGTTTCTGACCAATGTGGACAGCAGGCGGTTCAGGGTGGCGGTGAGCGGTTGAGGCGGTAGCTCAGCATTGATATCCACCAACTCTGATCTATCTTCATGATATTTAATCTTATTATTAATTATGTATCTCATTATTCCCCGCTCAAAAAACTAATTAATAATAATTAGCCCTTGTTAAACATGAGAATAGTAGCACACGGCGCGAGTTAAGAAAATTCCTAGAGAAACGCATAAAAAGCTAAATAATCATAAATATAAGAAATAACATTGTGCTGTCTCACAGGGTGCCAAACATTTAACTGATGATTATCTATTTCTTATCATGTCGACATTAAAATGCCGCCCGGAAAATACTGGGCGGCACGAGAAGTCGCTATTTTCACTAGGCTTAACGCAACAAGGCTTACTCTTTTAAACGCCGCAGTTGCCTACCCTGCCAGCCACCGAACAGCCACTGGCCGGCTATCGCGCCGAGCAACGCGCAGAACATATCGGACTGCGTGTCCCACGGGTCGCCCTGGGTGCCGAGAAACTCGTCGGCGCCCTGGCCCAGCGCCAGTGCCGCCCACCACTCGATCAACTCATACACCGCGCTGATCGCCAGCGCGATGCAGCACACCACGAAGCCCAGCATCTTGCGGCCCTGCACATAACCGCCGCGCAGCAGGATCTCGCGCGCCGCCAGCGCCGGCACCAATCCCTGGAAGAAATGCCCCAGTTTGTCGTACGGGTTGCGGCCAAGATCCAGCCACTGCTGCACCTCAAAGCCCAGCGGCACGCGAGCATAGCTGTACATGCCGCCGAAAATCAGGATCAGCGCATGGAAGAAAATCAGCGTGTAGAGCAGCGGCGTCAGCGGATAACGGCGATGGGTCAGCCACAGCAACGGCAAAACAATCAATACCGGCGCCACCTCCATCAACCAGGTGGTGCGATCGTAGGGGCTGATGCCGCTGTGGATCAGCGCGGCCAGCAGCAGCAGGGTAATAACGGACAACAACAACGGTGTGCGTGAGGCAGGCATAACCCACGTTCCTTCGGATCAATAAGGCAATCCACACTTTATACCGCAGATCGCACGGCGAAAAAAAAAACAGGCGGAGCGTCGCCGCTTCGCCTGTTCGAGGGGGTTTACCCTGCGCGGGATTATTTCAGCGCTACGCGGATCACGTCGTCCGGCGCGGTCGCTTCTTTCTCGCGGCTGGAAGCCTGCTTGACGCTAACGTACAGCGTCTGGCCGTCCGGCGACAGCGCCAGGCTGTTCGGGTGGGTTGGCGTCTTGATGGTGTTCAGCACCTTGTAGCTCTTGGCGTCGATCACGCTCACTTCACCCGCCTGGCGATGGGTCACGTAAACTTCATTGCGCGCCGGGTTGAACAGCACCGCCAGCGATTCCGGCACGTCGATCTTGCTCAGGATGTTGCCGCTGCGGGTATCCACCACCAGCACCTGTGGCTGCTTGGAATCGGTGATGAACGCGCGATGGGTGGCGGTATCCAGGCTGATGTTCAGGAAGAAGTGCTCTTTGGACTCATCCAGCTTCTTGCGCGACAGCACCTTGTTGCTCTGGGTATCGATGGTCACCAGCTCGCCGTCGGCGTTAGTGACGTACAGGCGCTTGGCGGCGGCGTCCAGCGCCAGGCCGGTGCCGTATTTGCCGGTGTCGGTCACGGTGGCACGCAGGGTCAGATCCTTGCCGTCCACCACCCACACCACGCTGGATTCACCCAGCCCGGTAATGTACAGGGTATCGCTGTCGGCATCCGCCACCAGCTCGCGCGGCGCCAGCGGCTTGACGGTCTCGGAACGCTGGCGCGCGTCCAGCACCAGGCGGCCTTTCACGTCGCCGGTCTTGGCGTCGATGGCGGTCACCGAGTTATTGACCGTGTTGCCGAAGAACAGCGTGCCGGTTTTAGCGTTGACGGCGGCGCCAAACGGCTTGATGTCGTTATGAATAATCTGGGTCACGTCCAGCGTGGTCGGGTCCAGGCGGTAAACGATGCCACCCTTGTCCAGCTTGCGGCTCTGCGACGTCGCCAGGTAGAGCGCGTTCTCGCTCGGGCTGTAGGCCATTTCATAGGCGCCCTTGCCGACCGGTTTGCGCAGCACTTCCGGCGCGGTCTGCGCCAGCAACGAGTTGGAGAACAGCAGTGTGGACAGCAGCATCAGCGGAAATGCCGCACGTTTTCCCTTGGTGATCAAAGCATTCATCGAAATCTCCTTATAGAGCCAACGGGGCAGCCGAGCGGCCGCCCTCTCATCGTTATTAAAATCAGGCTTTCTCTTCGGAAAGCAGCGCCCACCAGCTGTCGATGGTCGGGTTGCGCGCCAGCGCGATAAAGTCGATGTCGCCGCGGATCTTGCGCCAGCGGGTCGCCAGCTCCATGATGCGCACCGAATCCAGACCGTAATCGATCAGGTTCTCATCGTTGCCCATGTCTTCGCTGTCTTCGTCCAGCAGCGGCAGGATCTGCTGACGCAGCGCGTCGATGCTGGCGATGCCGGCCGCCGGCAGCAGAGACGCGGTGGTCACCACCCGGCCGCAGCGGCCGGCGGTATAGCGCAGCGCCATCAGGTGTTCGTCGCGCGAGAAGTCCGCCAGGCCGTCGGCCACCATGAACGGCTGGATGTTGCGCATGAAGGCGTCGATGGCGGTGGTCAGGCAGCCGATGTGCGCATACACGCCGCAGATGATCAGCTGATCGCGGCCGGACTCCTGCAGGATCTCCTGCAGCGGCGAGCGGTGGAAGGCGCTGTAGCGCCATTTCACCAGCACCGTGTCGTCTTCGTCCGGCGCCAGCGCGGCGGTCACCGCCTGCTGCTCGGGGTGTTTGTTCAGGCCCGGCCCCCACATGTCGTTCAACAGCGCACGGTCTTCATCGCTCTGCTGGTTCGGCTGCGCGGTATAGAACACCGGAATGCCCTGCTGTTTGCAGTAGCGGCGCAGGTTGGCGATGTTCTCCACCACCTGTTTGATCAGCGCGCTGTCTTCGCCCCAGAAATTGAGGAAATACTGCTGCATATCGTGGATCAGCAGCGCGGCGCGCTGCGGTTCTACCTGCCAGGTGACTTTATTTTGCGGCAGTTCGTCCGCCGTCGGCAGCGCGTAGTCATTAAGTTTTGGAATGGCCATCGATTAATCTCCCTGAGCCTGAGTCTGTAGTTGCTCGTCGAGCTGCTGACGCAGCCGTTTTTTGTCCACTTTGCCGACCGGAGTCAGCGGCAGGCTGTCCACCTGAATAAAGCGATCCGGCAGTTTGAAGTCCGCCACGCCCTGTTCGCGCAGGTGGCGGCGCAGCACCACCGACTTCAGCGGCGCGTTGGCGATGATATAAGCGCAGCTCTTCTCCCCCATCAGCGCGTCCGGCATCGACACCAGCGCAGCGTTGATCACGTCCGGATGACGCAGCAGCAGGTTCTCGATCTCCTCGGCGGCGATCTTCTCCCCGCCGCGGTTGATCTGGTCTTTTTGCCGCCCCTGCACGGTGATGTAACCGTCTTCGCTGATGCTGATCAGATCGCCGGAGCAGTAGAAACCGTCAGCGTCGAAGGCGTCGGCGTTGTGCGCCGGGCTCTGGTAGTAACCGCGGAAGGTATAAGGCCCGCGCGTCATCAACCGGCCGACCTCGCCCGCCGGCAACGGATTGCCGTCGTCATCCGCCACCCATACTTCGTCATCCGGCGACATCGGCCGCCCTTGCGTCGTCAGGATGTGGCGCTCGTCGTCGTCCAGCCGGGTGTAGTTCACCAGCCCTTCCGCCATGCCGAACACCTGCTGCAGTTGGCAGCCGATTTCGTTCTGAATACGCGCCGCCAGCGTTTCGCCCAGCTTGGCGCCGCCCACCTGCAGCAGTTTCAGGCTGGCGAGCTGGGCATTGCCGCCCCACTCTTCGATCGCCTGCAGCCACAGCGTGACCGCCGGCGGCACCAGCGCCGTCACGTTGATTTGGTGCTGTTCGATCAGGCGGAAGCACTGCCCGGCGTCCGGATCGGCGGCGAACACCACCAGCCCCGCGCCATAAAACACGCCCAACACGCCTGGCGAGCTCATCGGGTAGTTGTGCGCCACCGGCAGCGCGCACAGATAGCGGGTCTGCGCGTCGAAACGGCAGATCTCCACGCTGCGGCGAATGCTGTAGTAGTAGTCATTGTGGGTACGCGGGATCAGCTTCGGCGTACCGGTGCTGCCGCCGGAAAGCTGGAAGAACGCCACCTGATCGGCCGCAGAAGGCTGCGCGACGAAACCGTCGCTGGCTTCGTCCAGCCAGGCGGCCAGCGCCAGCTCACCCTCAGGCTGGCTGCGCAGTGCCACAACCCGCAACGAAGGATGCGCATCGCGGAAGGCGTTCAGGAATTGATCGTCGGCAAACAGCCCGTGCTGGCGATCGGCGATCAGCAGCGCCGGTTTGATCTGCTCGGCATAGGCATTCAGCTCGCTGCGCTGATGGCTGAACAGCGCGTTGACCGGCGCCACGCCAATTTTCAGCAGCGCGAAGAACACGATATAGAACTCCGCCACGTTGCCCAGTTGGACCAACGCGGTGTCGCCGGATTTCACGCCGCGGCGCAGCAGAGCGGCCGCCAGACGATCGGAACGCAGCTGCAGCTCGCGGTAGGTCAGGCTGCCCTGGGCGTCGATAATCGCCGGGGCGTCGTTGTTGGCCTGGCGGTCGAGGATCTCGGTCAGCGGCTTGTCAGTCCAGTAGCCGCGTTCGCGATAGCGGCTGGCGAACTCCGCCGGCCAGGGGGTAAAGGCAATGCTCATCTTGTCGTTATCCTTGATTCATACCAAAGGCACGCAGAATAGTGCTGAGTTTGGTGCCTGTTTCATGCCATTCAGATTCGGGTGAAGAGTCTTCCACGATGCCGGCGCCGGCGAACAGCCGTACCCGGTTGCCGTCAACGGTGCCGCAGCGGATAGTCACAACCCACTCGCCGTTGCCTTCGTCGTCGCACCAGCCGACGATGCCGCCGAACAGGCCGCGATCGAACGGCTCCAGCTTGCCGATCAGGGCGTGCGCCTCGGCCGTCGGCATGCCACACAGCGCCGGCGTTGGGTGCAGCAGGCAGGCCAGCGACAGGGCATTTTCGTCTGGAGACGCTGCCTCGCCGTCGATCGGCGTGGAGAGATGCCACAGCGTCGTGGTAGTCAACAATTCAGGGGTGTGCGGCACGTTCAGGTAGCGGCAGCGGCCGGCCAGCACGTCACGCATGCTTTCGGTGACGATGCGATGCTCGTGGCGATCTTTCGCCGAGGCCATCAGACGCTCCCCCACTTCGCGATCGCGCTGCGGGTCGGCCTCGCGCCGGGCGGAACCGGCCAGCGGGTTGGAATAGAAACGGCCGCCGTCCTGGCGCAGCAGCAGCTCCGGGCTGGCGCCCAACAGCGCGCCCTGCTCCAGCGGCACATGGAAATGGAAACCGTGCGGGTTCTGAGCAATCACGCGCGCCATCAGCGCATGGCGATCCACCGGCTGGCGCGTTTCGATCTCCAGCAGGCGCGACAAGACCACTTTATCCAGCTCACCGGCCTTCATCGCGTCGACGGCGTCGCTGACCATCTTCATAAACGGCTGCTGCGGCGGCAGCTCCGTCACGCCGGCCAGTTCAGGGCCGTTCGCCGGCGGCCGAACGCCAGCCATAAAAGCGGCGCGATCGAACCAGCGGCTCTGCTGCGGAATAAACAGCGCCGAAGGCTGCCGGGTATCGAACGGGATGGCGCCGCACAGCAGCGGTTTTTTGATGCCGGCCTGACGGGCTTCGGCAAACGCCTGCCGTACGCTGCGCTGGAACTCGCCGTTCAGATCGGCGCCGTCCGCGGCCGGCAGGCGAATGCGGCTGAAACAACCGGTGGTGGTCAAGCTGCGGAAAGGGGAGGTAAAGAAGAAGCCCGACGCCGGAGAAAAATCAGCGGCGAACCGGTGTTCTTCGCGCTCCTGCATTTCCTTTCGATTGATGTCGTTCACGGCAGTATCCATCGCTTCGCCCTCATCTTTTGAAGTGATAACCAATATAATAATGATTATCATTTGAGTTAATTCCGCGCTAAATTACTCGCCGATATTTGCTATGTCAATAAACGTAAGCACTTCTTTCATTTCGAAATCATGACATAAACGCTGTGGGTTTTACGCATGCCGATGATAAGCATTGCTATTTGATCCCACAGCGTTGTCTTAACGCGTTCGACTACTTTTCTGTGGCGGGCTGCGGCTCCGGTTTGTGCAACGTCACCTGGCGCAAACCGGTCATGGCGAACAGCAACAGGATGCCGAGCAGCGCGGCGCCGAAGCCGAAACCGCTGGCGCTCATCGCCGGCAGCATGAAGGCGCCCATCGCCCCCAACAGCAACGCGCCCAGCGCATCGCCCACCACGTTTTGCGCCGTCCACAGGCCGTTGATGCGGCCGAGGAAATTGTCCGGCGTCAGGCTCTGGATCAGGCCGTATTGCAGCAGCGAGTTCAGCGCGCTCAGGTAGCCGAACGCCACCAGGCACAGCAACGCCAGGCTGTACCACGGCATCAGGCCGAACAGGCCAATGGCGGCGAATGCTGCGATCGCCGTCAGCAGCATCACCCAGCCGGGGCGCGCCACGTGCGCCACGCGCCCGCTGGTAAACGCGCCGATGGCCGCGCCGAGCGGCACGGCGGCGTACATATAGCCGAGGTGGGCAGCGTCGATGTGCCAGCTTTCCGCCATCGCCGGGTACAGTACGCGCACCGCGCTGGCCATGGTCAGCAGCGCGCCGATCAGCGCCACCATGCCGATCACCTTGTTCTGGAACAGGAAGGCGAAGCCGCCCGCCAGCGCGCGCAGCGGGTGTTCACGCGGCTGCGGTGGCGGCATCAGCTGCGGCAGGCTCAGCAACGGCAGCAGCGTCAGCAGGGTGCCGAACGCCGCCAGGCCATAGTTCCAGGCAATGCCCATATGGGCGATCACCAGGCCGCCAATCGCCGGGGAAAGAATCGAGCCGAAGCGCACCGTCAGCATGCTGATGGCGCCCGCCTGCACGATGTTTTCGCGGCCCACCAGCGCCGGCGTGGCCGCCAGCAGCGCCGTCACCCCCACCGCGCCGAAGAAACCGTCCCACACCGCCAACAGATAAATGGCCGCCAGTGAAGGCGACGGCAACAGGGCATTGAGGCACAGGCCGACGAAGCCGACGCCGCAGGTGGAACGTGCGAACAGGATTAGCCGGCGCCGCTCATAGCGATCGGCCAATACGCCTCCCATCAGCAGCCCGGCGAACATGCCACCGCCGGCCAGCGTCACCGCCAACCCGACCTGCAGGGTGGAACCGGTCAGCGCCTGGATCTGCACCGGGATGGCGATCGCCATCAACCCCAGCGCCACAATGGAGATAAAGCGCGCGCAGAACACCGCGCGGAAAGCCCGGTTAGTTTTCAACAGGCTGAAATCAAGCAGGATGGAGGGTTTGCTACTCATCGGTTGTTCACCACATCTTTAAACGGGGATTCTGCAATTGCGGAGCGCTATGCTAGCACAGATGACGAAATCAATAATGATAATAAAAATCATTGATATTCAATTGTGAGCAACCGCAAGAAACGCCGCCACACGCGGGGTAATCCCCGTGCCTGGCGGCGAGATGACGGGCGCGATCACAGCGTGCGCAAGATCCGGTTCAGCAGCGGCCCCAGCACTTTGAACGACGCCGGCGAAACGATATCGACATGCGCGCAGTCCAGCTCGTGCGCCTGCAGCGCATCGACGTACTGCGACCAGGTCTGCTGCACGTCCATCCCTTCCTGCAGCGTGCGTTTGGCGACGAACAGCGTCGCCTGGCCGTGGAAGCGAGCGGTACGCGTGTGCGACAGCAACCGCACCGAATCGGCGTAGTTGGCTTCGATGTTGTCGAACATCGCCGTGCGCGTCTCGCCCAGCGCCGGATCGAGCGTATCCTGCGACACCGCCAGAAACTGCTCGCGCTCGCGCTGCACTTCCTTCAACACGTTGTCGTCCAGCATCACGTCCCAGTTTTGGGTCTCCGGCGGATAAGTATCCAGCAGGCCGAGGAACGCCACCTCTTCGCCGCGCGCCTGCAGCCGGGCGGCGATGCCCTGGGCCAGCGTGCCGCCCAGCGAGTAGCCGATGAAGTGGTACGGCCCGTGCGGCTGGACCTGCAACACCGTCTGCAGGTGGGCATCCACCACCTGATCCATATCTTCGCTCAGCGCCAGCGGGCCGTCCGGCCGCGGTGACTGAATACCGACCAGCGACCAGTGCTGATCGAGATAGCGTGGCAATACGCTGAACTGCCAGGAGAAACCGGACGCCGGGTGCAGACAGAACAGCGTCGGCCCCTCGGTGACGCGCAGCGGCAATACGCTGTCGAAGCCGCTGCGATCGGCCTCTTCCTGCGTGCGATCTTCCGCCAGCAAGACAGCCAGTTGCTCGACGCGCGACGCCACCATCACCTGGCCGACGGACACCGCCTTGCCCAGATCGCGGCGCAGCTCCGCCGCCAGCCGCATCGCCAGCAGCGAATGGCCACCGAGCGCGAAGAAGTCGTCATCGGCGAACACCTGCTCGCGCTGCAGCAAACGGGCGAACACCGCCGCGATCTCGCTTTCCAGCCCGGCCTGCGGCGGCCGTCCTGCCTTGCGCTCACCGCCCTGCGGCTGCGGCAAGGCCTTGCGATCCAGCTTGCCGTTGGCGCTCAGCGGCAAATCACTCATTTCCACCAGCGCCACCGGTACCATGTGCGGCGGCAGACGGTCGGCCAGCGCTGCGCGCAGGGCTTGCGCATCCCAGCTCGCGCCAGGCTGCATCACCAGATAGCCCACCAGCTGGCGCGCATCGCCGCCGGCATCCACCGGCGTGCCCTGCAGCACCAGCGCGTGCGTCACCGCCTGGCGCACGCCCGGCAGCGACAGCAAGGCGTGGTCGATTTCACTCAGCTCGATACGCTGCCCGCGGATCTTCAGCTGATCGTCGCTGCGGCCCAAATATTCCACCGTGCCGTCCGGCAGCCAGCGCGCCACGTCGCCGGTGCGGTACATGCGCCCGCCCTCGCCGAACGGATCGGCGACAAAGCGGCTGGCGGTCAGATCCGGCCGGCCCAGGTAGCCGTGCGCCAACTGCACGCCGGTCAGATACAGATCGCCCGCCACGCCCGGCGGCACCGGCCGCAGGCGCGCGTCAAGAATGCGCAGCCCGGTGTTCCATACCGGCAGACCGATCGGCACGTTGGCGCCGGTCACTTTCGCCAGTGCGTCGCCGTAAGCCGGATGCCAGGTCACGTCCACCGCCGCTTCGGTCGGGCCGTAGAGGTTATGCAACGGCACCGCCGTGCGGCTTTGCCACAGACGGCACAGCTCTGCCGGCAGCGCTTCGCCGCTGCAGAACACCTGGCGCAGCGCGGCGCAGTTCGCCACCGCCGCGTCGTCGTCCAGTGCGGCCACGAAAGCCGCCAGCATCGACGGCACGAAGTGCATCGTGGTAATGCGGTGTTGTGCGATCAGCTGTTGCAGCTGCTGCGGATCGCGATGCGCCTCCGGCGGCGCCATCACCAGCCGGGCGCCGACCATCAGCGGCCAGAAGAATTCCCACACCGAGACGTCGAAACTGCACGGCGTTTTCTGCAGCACCGCGTCGTCCGCCCCCAGCGGATACTGGTGTTGCATCCACAGTAGGCGGTTGACGATCGCCTGATGGCCGACCAGCACGCCTTTCGGGCGCCCGGTGGAGCCGGAGGTAAAGATGATATAGGCCGCATGGTCCGGCGTCGGGCCCGCGATCGCCACCCCGGCGGCGTGATCGGCCGCCAGCGGCGCGTCATACAGCAAGATTTCGCCCTTGTCGGCGAAACGCGCCTGCTGCGCCGGGTTAGTGATGACCAGCCGGGGCGCGGCGTCTTCCAGCATCATCGCCAGCCGCTCGTCCGGATAACCGGTGTCCAGCGGCAGATAGGCGGCGCCCGCTTCCACGATCGCCATCAACGCCAGCGACAGGAACACCGAACGCGGCAGCGCCACCGCCACGATGTCGCCCGGCCGCACGCCCTGCGCCACCAGCTCGCGCGCCAGCGCCATAACCTGCTCCCGCGTTTCGCGGTAGGTAAAGCTGAAATGCGCATCCGCCAGCGCCGGTGCGTCCGGCGTGGTTTGCGCCTGCTGCGCCAGCAACTGGCTCAGCGTGGTCGCCGGCACCGGGTGCGCCGTGTCGTTGACCCGCGCCAGCAGCGCGTGATCGTCGGCGGTCAGCATATCGGCTTCGCCGATCGGCAACGTTGCCTGCGCGGCGAACTGCGCCAGCAGCAGCGGCAACCGCTGCAGGTGCGCCTGCAGTTCCTGGCGGCTGTAACGCTCGGCGTTGGCCAGCAGCTCCACCTTCAGCTGATGGTGTTCGTCGATAAACAGCGCAATCTCCAGATCGCGCACCGGCCCGGAGGCCAGATCGTGGGTAATGCCTTCGATACCGGCGAAATCCAGCTGGTAATCGAACATTTTGAAGTTGAAGACCGTGCCGTACAGCGGTTCGCCGTCGCCGATGCGGCCCAGATCGCGCTGCACCTGTTCGGCGTCGTAGCGCTGATGGCGGCGCACCGTTTTCAGCTCGCGGCTGATGCGGGTGGCAGCCTCATACAGCGTGGCCTGCGGCTCGAGGTGCATCTCCATCGGCAACACGTTGATCACCGGGCCGGCAGCGCACAGGGCGGCCGATCCGGTGCGGCGCATAAAGATAAAACCGGCGCTGAAGCTCGGTTGGCCGCTCAGGCGCGATACCCACAGCGCCACCAGCGCCACCGCCATATCGGCGGCGTTCAGCTTCTGCTGTGCGCCACACTGCACCAGTTCGGCGAAGGCCTGCGGATCGCAGCGCTGTTCCAATCGATGGATGCGCGGCGTGGGCGTTTGCCCAGCCAGCGGCTGCGGGCAGAGCGTGGCCGGCGGCGGCAACTGCCGCGCTTTTTCGAGCCAGAAATCGGCGTCGCGTTGCCAGGCCGGCGCCTGCCGGTAAGCCTGGTATTCCGCCACCACGTCGCTGAACGCCGTAAATGGCGTCGGCTCCAGCGCGTCGCCGCGGCAAAGGTGGGTATAAATCGCCGCCACACGGCGAGCGATGGCGGTGAAGCTGAAACCGTCCACCAGCAGATGGTGATAGCGCTGATACCAGAACCAGCGATCGTCCGCCAGGCGCATCACCACATGGCGATACAGCGGTGCGCCGCTGCCGGCGCGCAGATCGCTCGCCAGATCGATGTCCATCAGCGCACGCGCGGCGGCTTCAGGGTCCGGCGACGTCGTCAGATCGACAAGTTCCGGCTCGTGCACCGCCAGCGCGTCGTCTAGCCATTGCACCGGCACGCCGTCGCGTTCCGCAAAACGCAGGCGCAGCATGTCCACCTCGTTCAGGCCCTGGATGATGGCCTGCAGCAGAGGCTCCACGGCAACAGGGCCGTTGAGTTCGATGGCATGTGCGACCGCGTAGGCATTGCGATGCGGGGAGATTTGATCGGCGACCCAAATGCCGGGTTGCGCCGCGACCAACGGCCATTCGCCCGCAAGCGCCGGGCCGCTGAGAGAGTTAGGGGTGTGTGACACTGCTTATTGCTCCCGTGATTACCTGGCGCCGGTCACGCCTCGCGTGCTGCGACCGGCAGAATGTCTTGCCAATGCTGCTCCAGCCATTCGGCGCACGCGGTGCGCGCCGCCGGGCCGAAGACGATCGTCCATTCGGACGGAATGGCGCGGAAATCCGGCCACAAACTGTATTGTTGTTGTACGTTGCGCAGCACCAGGCTGCGCTGCTGTTGATCATCGAACGGATTCAGGCTTTCCACCATGTGTTCCTCGTGCCGTTGCCGTCGCCGATGCCGGATAAGCGGTGGCGAAAGCGGAAGCCCAGACCGCCTGCAGCCCATCGGTCAGGCCGCTGCGCCAACACAGCGCGTCGTGCCCGCCTTCCACCACCCGGTAGTGCACCCGATGGCCGGCGTCACTCAGGCGTGCCGCCATTTCACCGCTGACCCGATGCACCAGTTTTTCCTGCGAACCGGCTTCCATAAATACCTTCAGCGCGCCGTGATTGCCCAAGCCGTGCCGTTCTACCTGTTGCAGCAACCAGCAGGCGTCGTCGGGAATGCTCGGCAGCTGCAGCATGTCGCGCCGCGGCCACCAGTAGGAACCGGACTGGGTGATCACCGCGCCGAAGCGCTGCGGCCAGCGCAGCCCGGCATACAGGGAAGCCAGGCCGCCAAAGCTTTGCCCCGCCACCACCGTGTCGGCCGGTTTGTCGCTGTGCGGCGCCCAGTCGGCCAGCTGTGGCATCAGTTCTTCCTGCACCGCCAGCCAGAAGTCGTCCTTGCAGGTCAGTTCGCGCGACCGATGCGGCAGATCGATGATGTCGATCAGCACATACACCGCTTCCGGCAATGCCCCTTCGCGGGTCAGCTGCATCAGCGGCTCCCAAACCGGCATCTGCTTCGCCCAGAACTGGCCGTCGAGCAGGATCGCGAGCGGGCGCTCGGCCGGCTTGCTGTCGCCGGTGGTGTAGATCCAGACGTCGCGGCTGTTGCCCAGGCGCTCGCTCTGCCAGGTATGGCGCTGCAAACGCGCCGGCAGCGGCGGCGTGCAGCGCCCGCTGGCGATCTCATATTCGTCGAACGAGCGCCATACCGGCTGCGGCGGCGCATCCGGCATGTGCAGGCCGGAGACGCTGTGGCCGCTGGCGCTTTGCCAGGAGCGATAAGGGTTGAGCAGATCGGGCGTGGCGCTGGCAAACACCTGGTGCCACCAGTGGCGCAGGTTGTGCATGTTGGCGTGCGCATCGTCGCCGCTGAACGCCGGCGGCCGCTCGTCAAAGCAGGGGATAAAGCAGTAGCTGCCGCGCCAGGCGCCGCTCAGCTCGGTCTGCCAGTACCACACGTCGGTACCGGCCAAACGCTGCAGGCTTTGCGGCGGATTCGGCTGGTGATGGTCGGTCAGGCAGTTAATGTTGATCCACACGCGACGGTAGGCGGAGGTCAATTCGCATCCCTGAGGATCGCGCCAGAAAAAGGTGGTTCGCCACCGGCCGTTACCCGCCGGTTCTACCCATGGCGTACCGCGCCGTGCCACCGTCAACCACCACCCTGGACTGCCCGCATTGCTGCTGGCCAATAATCTGCTGCTTTCTGACTGTAGTTCTGTATTCACAACGCCTACCCATTTTGTAGTTGGCGGCACCGGGAACGTCGACTTTTCCCTATCGCCGGCCACCGCCCGAACGCACTGTACGCCAAATACTATTGATAATAATTTGCATTTGCAATAGTGTGTAAGGCTTGGAGATCGTGCTGGTATTGCGCGCAACGGACAGGGATCGGGGATACATCAATGGCATCCCTTGCCGCAGCCGATTTTCTATTTCCGACTACACAAAAACTACAACCGCCCTTCCCCCCGTTCGGCGAGGGATGGCAGCAAGGTAGGACACTCAAATGAAAAGCAAGCTATCACGTTATTCTTTAGCCACTCTTATCGGCTTGGGATTGGGCGCGTCCGCGTTCGCCAACGCCGCGCAGCAGACCGACACCCCCACCACGGAAGAAAACAGCGGCACAGCGGATAAAAAGCCGCGCGGCGAAGACACCATCGTCGTGACCGCCGCCCGGCAGAACCTGCAGGCGCCGGGGGTGTCCACCATCACCGCCGAAGAGATCAAAAAACGCCCGCCGGCGCGCGACATCAGCGAACTGATCCGCACCATGCCCGGGGTTAACCTGACCGGCAACTCCACCAGCGGCCAGCGCGGCAACAACCGCCAGATCGATATCCGCGGTATGGGCCCGGAAAACACCCTGATTCTGATCGACGGCAAACCGGCCTCCAGCCGCAACTCGGTGCGTCAGGGCTGGCGCGGCGAGCGCGACTCGCGCGGCGATACCGCCTGGGTGCCGCCGGAAATGATCGAGCGCATCGAAGTGCTGCGCGGCCCTGCCGCAGCGCGCTACGGCAACGGCGCCGCGGGCGGCGTGGTCAACATCATCACCAAGAAGGCCGGTGATGCGCTGCACGGCTCGCTGAACGGTTACTTCAACGTGCCGCAGCACAAGCAGGAAGGCGCCACCAAGCGCACCGACTTCAGCCTGTCCGGCCCGCTGAGCGATTCCCTGAGCTTCCGCCTGTTCGGCGGCTACAGCAAAACGCAGGCCGACGCCTGGGACATTAACGAATCGCATAAGTCGTACCGCGCACCAGGCTACGCCGATAGCAGACCTGCCGGGCGCGAAGGGGTGGTCGATAAAAACATCGACGCCTTGCTGCACTGGGACTTCGCTCATCTGCAGTCGCTGGAGTTCGAGTACGCCTATGGCCGCCAGGGCAACCTGTACGCCGGCGATACCCAGAACACCAACTCCAGTCCGCTGGTACAGAGCAACTACGGCAAAGAGACCAACCGCATCTACCGTGAGACCTTCGGCCTGACCCACCGCGGCACCTGGGACAACGGCGTGAGCACCAACAACTACGTGCAGTTCGAGCGCACCCGCAACACCCGCTTAAGTGAAGGGTTAGCCGGGGGAACCGAAGGTCAACCAAATGGCGGTTTTACAACCACCAAACTGGATGACTTTCTGGCGCACAGCGAAGTCAGCGTGCCGTTTGAGCTGGGCGTTTCACAGACCGCCACGCTGGGTACCGAGTGGACCCAACAGCGGATGAAAGACGGCACGTCCACCAGCCAAACGCTGATGGGCGGCACTATTCCCGGCATGGGCAACGGCACGCGCAGCCCTTACGCTTCCGCGCATATCTTCTCGCTGTTCGCCGAAGACAACATCGAGCTGACCGACACCACCATGCTGACGCCGGGTCTGCGTTACGATCTGCATTCAGAATCCGGCAACAACTGGAGCCCGGCGCTGAACCTGTCGCAGGAACTGGGCGACTACTTCACGCTGAAAATGGGCATCGCCCGTTCTTACAAGGCGCCGACCCTGTTCCAGACCAACGGCAACTACCTGCTGTACAGTAAAGGTCAAGGTTGCGCAGCCGGTGATACCACCAATGGATGCTACCTGCTCGGCAACGACGATCTGAAGGCGGAAACCAGCGTCAATAAAGAGGTCGGGGTGGAGTTCCATAACGAAGGCTGGCTGGCCGGCGTGACCTACTTCCGTAACGATTACCACAACAAGATTGAAGCGGGCACTTCTCGCATCGCCACCAGCAGTAAAGGTACAGCCGTCTACCAATGGGAGAACGTACCGAAGGCGGTGGTGCAAGGGCTGGAGGGCTCATTGAACGTGCCGGTCAGCGAGACCGTCACCTGGAGCAACAACGCCACTTACATGATCGAGAACAAGAACAAGACCACCGGCGATTACCTGTCGGTGATCCCGAAGTTCACCGTCAACTCGACCCTCAGCTGGCAGGCCACGCAGGATCTGTCGATGCAGTCCACCCTGACCTGGTACGGCCGTCAGAAGCCGAAGAAGTACAACTACCAGGGTAAACCGGCCACCGGCGGCGAAACCCATGAGGTCAGCCCTTACGCCGTCGTCGGCGCCAGCGCGACCTATGATCTGACCAAAAACGTCAGCCTCACCGCCGGCATCGATAACCTGTTCGACAAGCGCCAGTTCCGCGCCGGCAATGCGCAGAACGTGGGCAATCCGAACACCGGCGCGATCAACATCGCCGGCGCGGGCGCGGCCACCTACAACGAACCGGGCCGTACCTACTACATGAGCATCAACACCCACTTCTGATGACATGACCCAACGACAAAGGGGGGCTCAGCACCCCTTGAGGTAAATGACAAAGCGGATGACGTTGCCGGGCTTTCATTAGGCGACAGATAGAAAACAAGGAAAATCAATTCATTGATTTTCGGCTGATAACCACAAAGGAGGAAAAACCACGCTTTTTCCTCCTTTGTCAGTGACTAGTCCTGATATAGGTTGACACTTTTCAACCGGATAACGCCCGATGAACCTCATCGGGCGTTTTGTATTTCAGCGACAAGTGCGGCCGCCGCGTGTTGTAGAGGTTCACCGACT
>NZ_JBJNMH010000025.1:0-49616 GCF_052168635.1 Serratia sp. CY47444 | reverse complement strand
TCATCACTGGATTACCAGACACCAGCTGAATTCGCAACGGACTGGCGAAACAGGAAATATGAAGAAAAACCAACCGACATTACTAACTGAAGGTTGTATCTAATCCTGGGGGCAGGTCAGAAC
The DNA here is from genome assembly GCF_052168635.1 of Serratia sp. CY47444. Lineage (NCBI taxonomy): Bacteria > Pseudomonadati > Pseudomonadota > Gammaproteobacteria > Enterobacterales > Yersiniaceae > Serratia > Serratia sp. CY47444. The sequence goes on along the minus strand of NZ_JBJNMH010000025.1, from coordinate 49,493 downwards.
AGCCAGGTTGCATGCCCCTATGCGTTTTCAGATTTCAGAGATTTCTCCTCCTGGACCAGTGCCAAGGAGTTCACCCGCATGGCTTTCAATCTGGAAAAATTCTATGTGGATTTTACCTGGGATGAATTGGTTCAAACACTTCGCTGTGTGTCTGATGCCAAAAGTAAGGAATCCGAACAAAATTTCGCTCTTGCACTGCTTGAGAAAAATTTTGATGGCAATCCATCAGACCTCATTTTTTGGCCGGATGAATGGTTCCAGGATCCTGATATGTTCCATGTTGACCTGACAACCGAAGAGATTGCCGGCTATTTAATGGCCCGCTCTGGCAGGCATTTAGCTGATGCGCCTGAAATAGAGTTAAAGTATCCCATACCCATGATTAATCCTTAATCACCGCGCCCTCCACTTCTTTTCAATTTGAACGCTGAATGTGGAGTCCGTATATCACCCACAGCGGCCTCAGCTAAAGGCTTTCCATATAGTTGAATGCGTTCATCAGCTCTTCTTCAGTTAACGGTGATTCCAGATTTGAGCCTGACTCTTTCTCAACTTTTATCAGAAGCTCACTGCGAGTCATTCCCAATCGGTTCGCCACATGGTTAGCACAACTGCGCGCGTGAGACGCTCTGTGTGCCAGCGACATTGCTGTATTCAACACTTTTTTCCTCGCTGATGAATGAGACATGGCTTCTCCCTGCAAGCGACATTTTTATCCATTCTAACACTTCCGAAAAACAGCCTCTTGGAGGCTGCCTTTCAATTTTTTTCGGCAGATACAGTACGCATTATTTCATAGTCCACAAGCATTACCGGTGCTCATTATGTCCATTTCTCGCGGTTATCCCACTCCCACACCGAAGGCCGGTTCTCGCTGCACCACTTCTCGCCTGCCGCCGTCCCCGGCGCCGGCGGTTTTAATCCGTCAATCGTCCACAGCGAGAACGGCGTTTCGTCGACGTGCAGTTCCCAGCGCAACCCGCGGGCGGCGATGTAGGGATGCAGGATGCGGGTGCAGGCCGCCAGGAATTGCTGCTGCTCTGCGTCGTTGTCCATGGCGCGCGCGATGTGGTCGATGGTCACCCGCACGAAATCATCGACCGGTTCGCCGCCGAGATAGGCCGAACCTGGCGGCAGCGCGTGGAAGAACACGTTGACGTAGAAGCGCGGCAAAAAATTCTGGTACAGGGCGGTGACCTTCTGCGCAATCGCGCGTTTATCGGCGGCGCTGAAGGCCGGCTCAGGGTGGTAAATCTGCCACAGTGGCATAACGTTTTCTCCTCGGTGAAGGCGCGGGTTTCGGGCCGGCGTTCAGGCCATCAGCCGCTGTTAATGACAAACTCCAATAATAAGAGTAATAACTCCAATTATTGAAGTTATCAAGCCGAGGCGATAAAATTATCCGCATTCGGGCGTCAAACGGAGGTAAGGCAACGTGAAAGCAAAAGGGTTTGAAGGCATGACGTGCTCGGTGGCGCACGTGCTGTCGGCATTGGGCGATCGCTGGGGTGCGATCCTCATGCGCGATCTGCTGCTGGGGCTCTCGCGCTATGACGATTTGCGCCAGTCGACCGGTATCACCAACAATACGCTGACCGATCGGCTCAAGGCCCTGGAAAGCCATGGCCTTATCGAAAAGCGGCAATACCAGACGCGCCCCGATCGTTACGAGTATCTGCCGACGGAGAAGGGAAAAGATCTCGGGCTGCTGGTGATGGCGATGATTCAGATTGGCGATAAATGGAATCTGTCCGAGCTGGCCGGGCCGCCGCTGCGCGTGGTTGACCGCGTGACCGGCCACCCCGCCACCCTGCGCGTAGTGGATGGCGTGACCGGCGAATCGTTGCCGCCGCAAAACCTGGCGCTGGCGGCCGGGCCCGGCGCCGATGAGAGCACGCGATGGCGGCTGGCCGTCGGCAAAACCCGCTAACGGTGCGCTACAACAGCGCTATCATCTTCAGTAGTTCGACCCGATTGCGGATGCCGAACTTTTTGCCGGCATTGTTGAGGTGCGAATAAACGGTTTTCGGGTGCAGGTTAAGCCGCCGAGCGGTCAGGCGGATATCTTCGGTGCGGGCGGTTTCACACAGCACCGCCGCTTCGCCAGGCGTGATCGCCGCCGCCCGCTGCCGGTTCACCACGTGCCGTTCGCTCGTCTCCTGGTGGGCCAGCGTTGCGCAGGTCTCTCGCACCACCTGTAGCGCTTCCCGTTTGTGCAAAATCGCATCCGGCTGCGCCGCCGCGATAAATGCCAGGATCAGCGGCGAAGTCTTATCGACGAAGAACAATATCCGGACATTTTTATATTCAGCGCGGCAAAGGTGAATAAACGTCAAATAGGCTTCGAACCGATAAATTTCATGGGGAAAATCCATGATAATTAAACCAGGCGCCGGGCTTATATTTTTAATAATATTAATATTGGGAGAGGATAAGGTTATCACCCCACCGCCTAATAATGTTTTCATGCCCAACCGGCACAGCGGTGAACCGTCGATATAAATCACTCTCACTTTAATTCTCCTTATCAGCATGGACGCATGCTTCCACACCTCAGGCGGCTTGTCGCTGCTCTTTTTTGGGGTAATTCGCCTGCAAAGCACACCGATATAAAACATCTTGATAACATGTCTTTCAAATAATCAGGCAACCGTCAGCACGTTGATTAATACGCAAAAAAGGCATGAATGTTTCAAATTATTTCAATCACAAAAACTGGTAATCCAATAAAATCGCAACGCAATGATATAGATCTATTTTCTATTTTGTATGATATAAGCGAAAATGAAAAAAAATGTAACAGCAGGCTTTCTCGTCTTATTGCCTTATTCAAAACACCTATAGGGAAAATTCTTAGTTTGTTAGGATGAAAATCCATGCTTGCCGAGGCGTTTAAAAAACAATTGCGCAACATGATTAACCCACAACCGCACGTCAGTAATTTATTACTGTCAGGAAAGCTTTTCTCTAAAATAAATTAAAGGGCATTTCACATGAATGTTAAATTAGTCGCATTATCCATGCTGGCTCTCTCCGGCACCTGTGCGGCCGCTTCGTCCAATACGGTGCAATTTAAAGGCGAAGTCAGCACGCAAACCTGCTCGGTAAATATTAACGGCAACCAATCCAACCCGGTCGTTCTGCTGCCGACCGTCGCCGCCAGCAAGCTCGCCGCCAAAGGCGCCACCGCCGGCGACACCACGTTTACCGTCAACGTGACCGGCTGTGCGGCCGCAACCAGCGATACGGCGATCAAAACCGTGCTGGCGGGCAATAATCCGACCACAAACGGCAACCTGGGCAACGCGGGCGATGCGGCCAAAGTGTCCATTCAACTGCTGGACAGCGACGCCACCACGCCGCTGTCGTTCGCCAGCGGTTCGACCGTCACTACCTCTGCGATGACGCTGGCGAAAGACGCCACCTCCACCTCGCAGAACCTGGTGGCCCGCTACTACGCGGAAGACACCGGCGTGGCGGCCGGTTCGGTGATCGCCACCGCACAGTTCGCCATTAGCTACAAATAAGCCGGCGTCAGGCGCCATACCTGTTGATGCCAGCGCCGTTCCTTAGCGAACGGCGCTGTATGACTCGCTCCCTTTATCGGTTCACGTTTATGCCGCAGATAACCCGCTCCGCCCGCCGATGGGCCGCCCTGTCGCTTTGCCTGATAAGTTTTGCCGCTACCCACGCGTCGGCCAGCGTGACGCTGCTCGGCAACCGCGTGATCTACCCCGCCGAGGCACGGGAAAAAACGTTGCAGTTCACCAACGACGACGGCACCCCGGCGCTGATGCAAATCTGGCTCGACATCAATAACCCCAAATCCACGCCGGAAAACGCCGATGCGCCCTTTGTCGCCTCGCCGCAAATCTTCCGCATGAATCCGCACAGCGGGCAGATGGTGCGGCTGTCGTTCGTCGGCCAGCCGCTGCCGCGCGATCGCGAATCGCTGTTCTACCTCAACTTCCTGCAGGTGCCCGCGGTGCGCCAGACGGACAGCGACAAAAACAAACTGCTGCTGGTGGTCACCAATCGGCTGAAGGTGTTCTATCGCCCCGCCGGGCTGGCCGGTGACGCCAACCACGTTATCGATCGGCTCAGCCTGCGCCAGGCCGGCAACGCGCTGCACGTCGACAACCCGACCGGCTACTACGCCAACGTCAGCCAGGCCGCGATCCTCAGCGGCGCGAAACGCACCGTGATCCCGCAGGCGGATCTGATCCCGCCGTTTTCGCAGGCCAGCTGGCCGGTGAACGGGGAGGTGCGGCAGGTCGCACTGCGCGTCATCAATGACTATGGGGTGGAAATCACACGCACCCTGAGCGTCGCGCGCTGACACCAGACAGGGAGGTTTTCATGTTCGATGCTCGCAAAGCGACGCCGCTGCCCGCACGCTGGTGTTGCGCGCTGCTGGCGCTGCCGCTGGGCTGCGCCGCCGCCGACGGCTATACCTTCGATCCCACGCTGCTGCGCGGCAGCGTGCTGAGCAACAGCGCCCTGAGCCAGTTCAACCAACAGGACGCCGTCGCCCCCGGCAGCTATCAGATCGATCTGTATCTCAACGGCCAGTTTCTCGAGCGCGATCAAATTCGCTTCGTGCGCGAAGGCAAGCAGGTGTTGCCCTGTTTCGATCGGCCGCAGCTGACGCGCTTCGGGCTGAAAAATCCGCCGGCGGCCGCCGAAGCAGAATGCCTGCTGCCTGGGCGGGATCTGAAGGACATCGCGGTGAGCGCGGACATTTCGCGGCTGCGGCTGGATCTCAGCATTCCGCAGGCGCTGTTGAACGGCCAGCCGCGCGGCAGCGTCAATCCCGCCAGCCTGGACAGCGGCGAATCGATGGCCTTCGTCAATTACAACCTCAACCAGTACCACGTCAGCTACCGACAGGGGCAAACCCGCGATCTCGACTCGACCTACGCCAACCTGAACGGCGGGTTCAACCTCGGGCTATGGCGCTACCGCCAGCAGTCCAGCTACCGCTACGATCGGGAGTTCGGCGGCCACCTGGACACCAGCCGCCGCTACGTGCAGCGCGCGATCTTGCCCTGGCGCAGCGAAATGCTGTTGGGCGAAGGGTTTACCGACGGGCACTTCTTCTCCGGCCTGGGCTTTCGCGGCATTCAGCTCAGTTCGGACGACCGCATGCTGCCGGATTCACAGCGCGGCTATGCGCCGGTGGTGCGCGGCGTGGCAAAAAGCAATGCGCGCGTGACGGTGCTGCAGGGCAAAAGCACGCTGTATGAAACCACCGTCGCGCCGGGGCCGTTCGCCATCAACGATCTGTACGCCACCAACTACGCCGGCGATCTCACCGTGGTGGTGACGGAAGCCGACGGCAGCGTCAGCACCTTCACCGTGCCGTTCGCCGCGGTGCCGGAATCCATCCGCCCCGGCCAGTCGCGCTACTCCGCGATCGTCGGCCGTTCCCGCTACGTCGGCGACAACGATCTGTTCAGCGAAGTGACCTGGCAGCACGGCCTGACCAACGCCCTGACCTTCAACCTCGGCAACCAGCTGGCGGACGGCTACCAGGCGATGATGCTGGGCGGCGTGTACAGCAGCTGGCTGGGCGCCTTCGGCATGGATACCACCTATTCCCACGCCAGCCTGCCGGACGGCGGCGCCTCCGGCTGGATGCTGCACCTCTCTTACAGCCGAACCTTCAGCCCGACGGACACCACCTTATCCATCGCCGGCTACCGCTACTCTACCGAAGGCTTTCGCGATCTCAGCGACGTGCTCGGCGTACGGCGCGCCGCCACTACCGGCCAAAACTGGCAGTCCGACTCCTACCGCCAGCGTTCGCGTTTCGAGGTCGCCGTCAATCAGGGGATGGGGGCATTCGGCAGCCTGACGATGTCCGGCTCGACCCAGGACTACCGCGATCAGCGCGGCCGCGACAATCAGCTCCAACTGGGCTGGGGAAAAACCTTCGGCAACGGCGTGGCGCTTAACCTCTCCGTCACGCGCACCCGCAGCCTGGGCGACAGCAACGGCGACTACCGCGGCTACGGGCCGCTGGACAACGTCTACAGTGCGCCGCTGGCGCAGAACACGCAGACCGTCACCGCCCTGTCGCTGAGCTTCCCGCTCGGACGTTCATCATCCGCCCCCAGCGTCTCGCTGTTGGCCAACCACAGCCAGGGTCAGGGCGGCAACTATCAGGCTGCGCTGTCGGGCAGCGTCGGCGACGAGCAGCCGGTCAGCTACGGCCTGAACTTCACCACCGACGACGATCGCCAACAAAGCATCTGGGGCGGCAACCTGCAAACCCGCCTGCCTTACGCCAACGTCACCGGCTCGTTCTCCACCGCGCGCCAGTACCGACAAGGCTCACTGTCGCTGCAGGGCGCCGTGGTGGCGCACCGCGGCGGCGTGACATTAGGGCCGTATGTCGGCGACACCTTCGCCCTGATCGAGGCGCCCGGCGCCAGCGGCGCACGGGTGATGGACGGCCAGGGTGCGCGCGTCGATCGCTTCGGCTACGCCCTGGCGCCGTCGCTGGTGCCCTATCACTACAACACCGTCGCGCTGAACCCCGAGGGCATGAACGACAAAGCGGAACTGGAAGACGGCCAGCGCCGCGTCGCCCCGTACGCCGGCGCCACGGTGCGCCTGCACTTCAACACCGTGCGCGGCCAGGCGCTGCTGATCACCGCGCAGCGGCCCGATAACGCACCGATCCCGATGGGCGCCAACGTCTTTGACGCGGCAGGCAACAGCGTGGGCATGGTCGGCCAGGCCAATCAGGTATATCTGCGCAGCGATAAGCGCGCCGGGGAACTGACACTGAACTGGGGCGACGCGCCCAGCCAGCAGTGCACGCTGCATTACCGCTTGCCCGCCGGGGAAGACAGCCCGATTCAGCGGCTCAGCGCCCCATGTCGCTAGCCCATTAAACGTATTCTCAGGAGAGACGATGAAACGTATTGCTTACCCGATCGCCGCCCTGGCGCTGCTTGCTCTGTCGCTGTTCGGCGCGCCCGCCGCGCTGGCCCAATGCACCCGAGTCGCCCCCTGGATCGATTCCGGTTGCGATCCCTGCGGGGTAGGCACGGCGCTGGGCCGGGTCAATCTGACCAGCACTTACCTGCAGCCCGTCGGTACGCCGCTCGGCACCAGCGTGTTCGATCTTACGTCCGGCACGCGCTATCCGGATCCCAACAAGGTGCTGTATGAGTGCGACGCCAGCGATGCGGGGCAGATCTATGAAGTCTTCGCTACCAACGGCGACGATCGCGTCGGCGGCTATTACGATCTGGGGACCCAGGACGGCAACCCCAACTACTACGCCACCTACTTCCCTTACGTCGGCATCCGCCTGACCCACCTGGATTCCGGCAAGGTTTTTACCCGCTACTGGCAGTCGGCGCCGATTACCCGCTACGCCACCGTCGGCAGCAAAATTCAGATCCGGGTGAAAGACTTCAGCGCCATCCGTGCCGACTTGATCCGCATCAGTTCGCTGCCGGGTGCGGGCGCCAGCAACTACTGTGGCTACAGCGCCGGCAACCCGCTAGTGGGCATGGCCTCGACCACCGGCAATTCGAACTATACCTGCACGCAGCCGAACGGCTATGTCACCTTTCAGGGGCCCGGCATCGCCTCGGATCCTATCGGCAGCGACTCCGCCACCAACTACGCCACCTGGGGCACCGGGCGCTGGAACGCGATGGGCATGGGCACCGCACCGATCTCCTCCTTGACCTATACCGCCACCTGCGTGGCGCGCAACGTCACGCCGCTGGTGATCCTGCCTACCCTCTCCGTCAGCCAGTTGACCGCCGGACAAACCTCACAGGCGCAGTTCACCATCAATATCGAATGTGACAACGCCGCCGTCTCCGGCGTCAGCAGCAACAATACCGCCCTCGGCCTGCAGGTGCCGTATGAAAGCTATGTCGCGGCGCAGCAACTCGGGCTGGTCAGTGCCAACGGCGGCGTGAGCTACCTGCTCTCCAGCGGCTACGGCACCGACAGCAGCGTCGCCACCGGCGTGGGTATCGCGCTCGCCAACGCCGGCAACGGCGCGCCGATGAACTTCGTCGGCTGGGCGCGCTGCAGCGCCGGGCAATGCCCGCAGGGCAACGACGCCGGCTGGTACCCGGTGCTCAACGGCGCCAGCGGCGGCGGCAGCACCGCGGCGGGATTCACCCACTACACCACTCAACTCACCGCCACGCTCGCCCGGCTGCCCGGGCAAACTGTCACCGCCGGCAAAGTGGACGCCAGGGCCTACGTCTGGGTTAAGGTGCAATAATGATGAGAAAGAAATATCTGACGATGGGATGCGCTCTGCTGCTGGCGCTGACGGCCATGGGCGCGCAGGCGGGCATCATCGCCTCGGCCACCCGGGTGATCTTCCGCGAGGGAGACACGGAAAAAACCCTGATGTTGCTCAACACCAACGGCTATCCGATCGTAGCGCAAACCTGGGTCGATAACGGCGATGTCAACGCCGCACCCGAACTGTCCCGTGCGCCGTTTGTCACCCTGCCCAGCGTATTCGCCCTGCCGCCTTCCGCGCTGAAAGGGCTGCGGATCCTGTTTACCGGCGCGAGCCTGCCCACCGACAGGGAGTCGGTGTTCTGGCTTAACCTGTATGAGATCCCGCCCAGCCGGCCGATCACGCCGCCGCAGGCGTCGCGCGTGACGATGGCGATGAACACGCAGATGAAAATCTTCTACCGCCCCAAAGCGCTGAAGGGTAACGCCGACAACGCGGCCGAGGCCGCTTCGTTCACGCTGCAAAAATCACCGCGTGGCTATCTGCTGCGCTGTCACAACCGGTCGGCGTTTTATCTCTCCTTCGCTCGCATCGCCGTGCAAACCGACAGGCGCGATGCCCCGGTGCGGCAAGAAAGCGACATGATGACCGCGCCATTCAGCACGCGGGATTATCACCTCGACGGCGTTGCGGCGTCGGGGCTCCCCTCTCAGATCACCGTTCAGGCCACCCTCATCAACGACCAAGGCCAACAGATCGTCAAGTCATACACAGCAAACCCATAACGATAAAAAGCAGCACATTTTTTTTAAGTACAGGAAATAGGGAAAATGAGTCTAAGCAGATTCCAGCTACAGTTTCACCTGGAGAAACAGGCCAACATCATCAGGCAGACACCGGCGTTTCACGCCGCCATCGTCAAACACGGGGAGTTATTAAAAGAGACCTACAAGAAACATCCGCTGTTTTATAAAATCATCTTCAGGAACAGCCGGTTCATCATTTGCTCCACTATCCTGTCCATTTATTACCACCAGCCCGCCGCCGGGCTGAAAGACATCAAAGCCTTTTTTAAAGGGAAGAATGTGATCAGCGAGAACTCCCTGGACTCCTTTCTGTTTTTTTTGCGGGTCGGCCGTAGACTGGAGGTCAAACCCTGCGAACATGACAAACGCCAGCTGCGCTATAAACCTACGCCGCACGCGCTGGCGGAAACCCAGGCGCTGATCGCCTCCATGGCGCGGCCCTATCAGGCGCTGGCGCCACAGATGCCCATCGCGACGCTGCTGGCGGCGCCCGACTTTCTGCCCACCTTTTTCGCCGCCTACGGGCAGCTGATGCTCAAGGAGATCTACCTGATCGATCTGGTGCCGCAATCCGGACTGTTTATCAGCAAGGACGCCGGCCACATGGTGCTGCTGATGCTGCATATCGAAAGCATCCGGCAGGACTCCCCTTTTCTGCTGCTCTCCTCGGCCAAAATCGCCAAGTCCTGCTCCGTCTCACGCGCGCACGTGAATCGCATTCTGCAGGCGGCGGAAAAATCCGGCCTGCTGACCACCACCAATAACGTGGTGATCGAACTCAACAGCTCGTTCTTTATCATGGCGGAGCGCTACTTCAGCCTCTATTTCGCGATGGTCGAATACGGGCTTGAATGGGTTTGGCAAAACTGGCAAGAAGGCCAGACAGCAAAACCGTAAGTTGACGCCAAGACTAAATCGTCACATGCCAAGAGGTGAAATACTCACAAGACAGGCAATACAGTGTAAAAATCATCCTATAGAGAAATAGCGGTTCTACCTTATAAGAACCGCTATAAAGCCTCAATATGCTCTTATTCTCAAAGCATCGGCAGTTTCAATCCAAACCTTTTCGCGGCAGCAACGGCTTGCTCATAGCCAGCATCGGCATGGCGCATCACGCCGGAACCGCAGTCGTTGACCAACACCCGAGCAAGCCGCCGGTCAGCCTCCTCACTGCCATCGCACACGATCACCATTCCCGAATGCTGCGAATATCCCATCCCCACACCGCCACCATGATGCAAACTCACCCAGGTAGCGCCGCCCGCAGTATTGAGCAATGCATTCAGCAACGGCCAATCGGAAACGGCATCGGTTCCATCCTTCATGCTTTCGGTTTCACGATTGGGGCTGGCGACGGAGCCAGTATCCAGATGATCTCGGCCGATAACAACCGGCGCGCTAAGCTCCCCTCTACGCACCATCTCGTTGAAAGCCAGGCCTGCCAGATGACGCTCGCCCAACCCCAACCAACAGATACGCGCCGGCAATCCCTGGAAAGCAATGCGCTCACGCGCCATATCCAGCCAACGATGGATATGCTGGTTTTCAGGAAACAGCGCTTTAACCTTGGCGTCCGTTTTGTAGATATCTTCCGGATCGCCAGATAACGCCACCCAGCGAAACGGCCCTTTGCCCTCGCAAAACAGGGGGCGAATATAAGCCGGTACGAAGCCAGGAAAATCGAAAGCATTTTCCACGCCCATATCGCGTGCGACCTGGCGAATATTGTTACCGTAATCAACAGCCGGCACACCCATGTCAACGAAATCAAGCATTGCCTGCACATGAATGGCGCAGCTAGCGGCTGCGGCGTCAGCCAACCTGGCATGCTGCCCCGGATCGCGTTGCGCTGCTTTCCACTGCGCCACGCTCCATCCCACCGGCAAATAACCGTGGATCAGGTCGTGCGCAGACGTCTGATCGGTAACCAGATCGGGTCGGATACCGCCTGCATGCGCGCGTTTGACCAGTTCAGGTAACACCTCTGCGGCATTGCCTAGCAGGCCTATAGAAACCGCCTGTCCGGCCGCCGTGTGCTCCTTGATCAAGGCGATAGCTTCATCCAGATCTTTTGCCTGTTTATCGAGATAGCGCGTACGCAAACGAAAATCCAGGCTACTCTGCTGACACTCTATATTCAACGAAACCGCGCCGGCCAATGTCGCTGCTAACGGTTGCGCCCCGCCCATCCCCCCCAGCCCGGCGGTGAGGATCCAGCGTCCGGTCAGATCCCCGCCATAGTGCTGGCGGCCCGCTTCGGCAAACGTTTCAAACGTACCCTGCACAATGCCCTGGCTACCGATGTAGATCCAACTACCGGCAGTCATTTGCCCGTACATGAACAATCCCTTGCGATCAAGCTCGCTGAAGTGTTCCCAATTGGCCCACTGTGGAACCAAATTAGAATTGGCGATTAACACTCGGGGAGCATCAGTATGGGTGCGGAATACTCCAACCGGCTTTCCGGATTGAACCAACAGAGTTTCGTCTTCATTGAGCTCTTTAAGTGAGGCCAAAATCTGATCGTAACATTGCCAATTGCGCGCAGCGCGACCGATACCGCCATACACAACCAGCCCTTGCGGGTTTTCGGCGACGTCGGGATCCAGATTATTTTGAATCATGCGATAGGCCGCCTCGGTCAGCCAATTTTTGCAGGTCAATTCGTTGCCCCTAGGGGCACAAATATTCCGGGTGGAATCGAAACGAGGATCGAGAGTATTCGTCATGGTTTGTCTCCTTCAACATGACAGACATCATGGTTCGCCAGCCTGGTCAGGCAGGCTACAGAAAGGCGTACCGCTCACATTAAAACGCCCGTTGAAAACGCCGCCGAGAGCTAAAAGGAACCGTACAATCAACGACGCATTTATTGACGAGCCCATTCGCATCACTCCCGCCATAAAGCGGCAATTGCGAGGGGTCAAGGGAAGTGCCGGGCAGCAAAGCGCTGACGTGAATATCGTGTTCAAGTCGGGCGCGCGTACTCATAGCCCAGAGGACATCACGCTCCGAATAAGGGTCAACATCCTCATCCACCAGTAACACATTTTTGAGTGATGGCACCTCGCCGAGCAATCTCTTAGCTGCGTCGATAACGCGCAGGTCATCACCGCAAGCGCGTTTAGCGACTTGCAATACGGTAAACAAGTGACCGCCGCCGGAAGGCAGAGCCGCGACGCGACAAAACAGCCTCTCAAGTCCCTCTGTTTTTAGTCGGGCGAGCAGCGAACACTCTTGGCCTAAACCAAGTAAAATGGATTGCTCCACACCAGGACCCGACAGCGTCTGATATATCGCCCCGGCGCGGTGACTTAACGCCTGAACCTCCAGTGTTGTGGCCATACCACATGGCGAGCGATAACCCAGATACTCAGGTAAGGTAAAACCGGCCACCTCCGCTGTCTCCGGTTCTTTTTCCGCACCCAACATCCCTTCTATAACGATCTCGGCATGGTCGATATATCGCCCCGTATTGGCGTAACATGGCGCAACCTCCACCGCATTGCTGCGCAGAGCCCCCGCAACGCCTAACTCGTCGCTACCGTAAGAAAGACAAGGCCGAGTCAATACCGAAGCCAGATAAATGGCAGGATCAAGCCCGATATTGACGGAAATAGGCAGTTGCTCTCCGCGCGCCAGATGTGTCGAAAGCATACGTTGCAAGTGACCACGAGAGTCAATCGCCACCACTACCGAATCCTCTTTGAAGGTAATTCGGTGGTAAGAACAATTCGCGGCTCCGGTTCGATTATCGCGTGCATAGATCAACCCCAACGTCACCGTCGGCCCAGGATCATCTTGCAGATAACGTAGGATCGGCAACAAAGCCAGGATTTCAGCAGGCTTACGCACGTTGTGAAAGTTGCGTTCCTCCCCGCCCAGTAATCTGGGCGCTATCGGCCTACTCGCCGCCTGCAGCAACAACTGAGCATTTGATATGTCTGCGGAATAACGTCCGAAGGGATCCAAAAACAACCTACAACGGCGACGATTGCCAAACATCCCCATCAAAACGGGAAACTCGCCCCGTGTTGGTCGTCGATAAAGCCGTAACGGTTGCTCATCGGCAAACCAGGAACCGCCAGGCTGGCGATAGGCATCGAGAAAATCTTCAATCATCTCCACCTCGGGAGAAATCGATCTCTCCACCGGGGTAATCTCATCCCCTGCTTGCCGCAACAACGCCAAGGCAGAGCGCAAGTCATTAGGCAATAGCATTTGACTCCTCCCTCATCCCATCCGGGAAGTACAGCGAGAAGCCAAGACGATCCCCAACGCAGACAGCAGCGCCGCCATGCCGGCCAACGCAATAGACAACGTGTAACTCTGATACAGGTCATACAGCCAACCGGCGGCGCTACCCCCGCCAACGGCGGCGATCCCCACGGCGATATACAATGCCCCCAGAATGGCGCCCAGATTGGCGGTGCCGAACCATGTACTGGCCACTGCCGGGTACAGCGCAATACAGCCGCCGTTGGCCGCGCCGAACAGCAGCGCGAAAATCGCCAGCGCGGTAAAGCTGTGCGCGACACTCCAAAAACCGCATAACAGGGCCAAACTCAACGTGACGATAACCAAAAAACGCCGCGCGCCCATACGGTCGCCTATCCGCCCCAAAACCAGACGGCCGCCGATATTGCCCACGCCGATCAAACCGATGAGCAGATTGGCCTGCGTTGCATTTAGCCCCTGTTGTTGTGCATAAGGATTAATATGAACCAACGCCAGGAACAGTCCGATAGAGCCGAAAAATATCGCGATAAAAAACCACCAAAACTGAGCCTGTCTCGCCGCTTCTCGCAACGTAACGCTACCGTTAAACGCGGAACCCGGTATTGATGCCACCTCTACGGGACGAAGCCCATCGGGATATTCTCCCACGTCCTCTGGCCTGCCTCGCAAGACGAAGGCGGCAGATAATCCCAGCGCAGCGATAGCGACGGCGTAAACTTGTAGGGTGCTTTGCCAGGACAAATGCTGCATCAACCCACCAGCCACCATCGGCCCCACCAGCGTTCCCAAACCGGTGCCAGCCAGCGCTAAGCCGGAAGCCGAACTTCGATGAACGACGAACCAGCGTTGAATGGTTGAAACCGCCGGCACGTAAACCAACCCGACTCCCCCGCCAACCAACAGGCAAAACGTGAACAAAAACGCCGTCAGTGTCGACGCCAGCAGGCTACTGCCCAAAAAGCCTAGGGAAAGCAGTAAAATACCGATGCCGGTTACCGTCCTTACTGAAGTACGATCGCTCCAGGCACCGGAAAATACGCCGACGACGTAGTAAATTAACGCCGTCAACGAGAATATTGAGGCGGTAGAGAAACGCCCCGCGTCAAAATTCGCCTGTAATGCAGTAAAAAATGCGCCAAATGAATAGGCCGCACCGAAAATAACCGCCAGCAAAAGATGAACGGCGCCTACCATGTACCAACCGCGGAATTTCCTTTCCTTGATCATCACAGCCTCCTTTTTATTTAATAATTGACGCCGACAACGACCGAATGCTCGCCGCTCACATCCACTTCAATAAGCGATTGCACCGAGATCCCCGTCGCCTCGAACACGCGCCTGGCTCCACCATAATTGCGTTTTTCCACCACGCATAAGATGCCTGATACATCAGCCCCTGCTTTCCGCACTGCACAAACCAACCCCACCAATGTTCCGCCAGTGCTGATGAGATCGTCCACGATATAAACGTTATCGCCGGGCTCCACGCCGTTCAAAAAGAGGCTGCCGCCGGTATATTCGCAATCGAAATCAACCTGAACCTGTCCTTCAAGACCGGATGGGTACCAGCGGGCAATGCCGTATGGCAGGCCTGAAAGCAGCGAAACGGCAGCCAATAAACCGCCTCCTTTGTCTTCTTCCCCCACCAACTTGGTACCAGGTGGAAATTGCGCCGCATAACAGACTCGCCTGGCTGCTTCACGCAAGAGTTCAGCCGGGGTTGCCGGGATCTGTTCCGTCAGAGCATTCAGCAGAAATCGCCGCCCTTGAATCTCCACCAAAGGCTGCCGATCAAAAGACGCCTTGAGGATGTCCTCTTGCCCACTCTCAGCCGGCACCTGCACGCGAAGGCGATCGGCATCGGCGACAGCGTCAAAAAAGGTTTGGAGTCGCACAGGGTCCTTACGGCGCGCGGACCGGGAGACGCCAGAACAGACATCAATGGCCGTGGGGAAGCAGTGCTGAATCAGATGGCTGACATTGCCGGTATGCAGTCCGCCCGCAACAATTACCGGCCGCACAAATGTTTTGTTTTTCAATAAAGCCCAGTCGAATGGCTTTCCAGAACCGCCGCTTATCCCCTCAACCTGCGTGTCCAATAGATATGCACTGACTTGATAACCGTTTATCCTCTCCAGCGCCAAAGTGCTGTCGAGATGGAAACTCTTAATGACCGGAACATCAAATGCCTGGCAATACTCATTCGTTTCGTCACCTTGAAGCTGAATCGCTGCCAGGCCGCAATAACATATAATGTTTTGCACCCATTCCCTGGGTTCATTGACAAACACGCCGACCACCTGAGTAAAAGGCGGCAATCGTTCAATGATCGAACGGGCTTCGTCGGGCGAAACCTGACGTGGACTTTGTGAAAAAATGAACCCCAATGCATTGGCCCCCGCGTTTAATGCCGCCAGAGCATCCTCAAGGTGCGTGATGCCGCAGACTTTCACTCTCGTTCTCATTCATCGTCTCCTTGAATCGTTTAAGAACCTGATACGCCCGCCCGTTATCCAATACTTGCCGCACGAGTTTCGCCGCCTCGCCAAAGGAGCGCGTCTTGCCGGCCAACACCAGCGCCGTCGCGGCGCTCACTATAGTCGCGTTGCGATAGGCCCCCCGCTCGCCGTTAAGCACTGCCAGGCAGATTTTCGCGTTACGCTCCGCAGCCCCCCCTCGCAACGCCCGTAATTCACAGGCAGGGACCTCAAAATCATCCGGCCGCACGGAAAACCGACCTATACAGCCATCACTTACACACAGGACCTGGGTTTCTCCCAAGCAACTGACTTCATCCAAATCTCCGGCACCATGTACGATAAAAGCCGTCACCTCGCCCAACCTCACCAGCGCCTCAGCCATGGGATACAAAAGCGAAGCATGCGCAACGCCTATCAGTTGGTGCGTCACGTTAGCAGGATGAACCAACGACCCACTCAGATTAAACAGGCTACGAACACCCAAAGCGCGCCGTACAGCAGTCAGCCGTTCAGGAAACGCATACCAAGACGAAGTAGAGAGAAACGCGAAGTTGCTCGTTGCCAACGATCGCCGCAGCCATGCTTCATCACCCTTGCGCGAAACATCAATGCCCAACGCCGACATCATGTCGCTGCTGCCGCTGACGCTGGTCACGCGACTATTGCCATGCTTGATCACTGGCACACCGGCCGCGGCCACAACCAAGGCTGCCGTGGTGGAAATATTGAAGGTCCCGCTCCGGTCTCCTCCAGTACCACCGATATTCAACGTAAGCGGCAAACCGCTTACCAATGGCCGGCAACGTGCCGCTATTGCGTCAACCGCACCGGCTATCTCGTCAGCGGACTCGCCCTTTTGTGCCATAGCGACGAGCAACGCGCCGATCTGCATATCATCCAATTGCTGTCCCAGCATGGCCTGGACCAGATCTCGGGTCTGTTCCCGGCTCAAGCTAAGCCGTTTTTCAACCAAGATTTGCAAGACGTTTCTGAATCTCTCTTCCAGCGGTTTTATCGACAGCGTTGCGCTCATGTCTCCTCCAATCCCGCCCGCAAGAGATTCATAACCTCAGTCAAACTCTGAATACGGCCAAATACATAACCGATGTTCTCAAGCGCCGCCTCATGTCGCACATGACGCGTCCCCGCGACGCACTCGCGCGGCACGATGACGCGATAATCTAATTGCATGGCGTCCTGAGCAGTTGCACGCACACAAACATCCGTGGCAACACCGGTCAGAACGACGGTATCTACTCCCATCCCGCGCAGCAAAAGATCCAGATCAGTGGCGAAGAACGCACTGTAACGGCGTTTGATTAATACCTGATCGCCAACCTGTGGGGACAAGTCTGCGATGATCTCAACGCCACGGCTTCCCTCGAGGCAATGAAGTATCTCGCCGTAGTCAAGCTCCCGGCCGAAGTCCACACGGTTGGCACGGTGACTTTCCTGGGTATAGATCACCGGGATGCCCGCGCCGCGCGCAAAGCTCAACAAAACTTGAAGCGACGCGATAATCGCCCTCCCTCCTTCGCAAGGAACAGGACCACCTTCATCCAGAAAGTCGTATTGCATGTCGATCACCAAAACGGCGAATCGACGTGTCCGATTGGGGGGCAGAGTTGTTTTTTGACGTTGCATCTTTCTCTCCATGAATGACCGCACGGTGCCGATATTCGGCCTGAGTCAGGCGAAATATTTCGTGGCGATCTCTTGCAATGCGCGATGGCTTTCGCGCACGGGTTCCAATTCATCCAAATGATCGAACCCCATGACATGCAACACACCGAATCCGCCAGACAGCGATTGCATTTCTTCTATGCGTTCACGAACCGTCTCCGGCGCTCCAAGGAGCCAGCAATGCTTGGCGCAATACTCGACGGTGACTTCACTGTCGGGGACATCCGGGTGATGTTTGAACAAACCAAGCGCCTTGTTACCGGCGATCATCGGCAAGTAATCCTCACGAAAGTAGCGTCCCATTTCGCCTTCGACAGCAAGCCGCCATGCTTGCGCATCTGTGTCGGCGATCAGAATAGGACGACTGACACGCCATGTATCCCTGGCCGGCGGAACCCTTCCATTCAATGCGGCGCCCTCTTCAACAACTTGCCAATGGGTATGGAGATACTGAGGCGTAAAACAAAAGCTGATAGGGATCCAGCCATTACGACCGGCAATCTTCAACGTCGAGGATGAAGGTGAAAGACCGGTCACGCCTACTGGCGGATGGGGTGATTGATAGGGCTTGAGGTGATAACCGGAGGTTTTATCCCACTGATCCGCCGGCCGACGCGCTGTCCAATACTTACCTTTAAATTCGAATGGCCCATCGCTATTCCAAAATCGCATCATGATCGCTATCGATTCTGCCGTCATCTCCCGATGCACACCCGACTTATGATCTATGTCGAACATGTCGAGATCCAAAGTGGTACCGCTGGCGCCAATTCCCACCATTAATCGCCCCTTAGATATATGATCCAGCCAACAAATGCGGTGAGCCAACTCGGCTGGATGATGAAACGGCAGCATAAAGGCGCCCGGCGCCAATTTTATGCGCTCAGTCTGCAAAAGGGCTTGAGCGATGAGCAAATCTGGAGAAGGGCACGGTTCAGCCGGCATCGTATAATGCTCGCCAATCCAGGCCTCATCGAAACCGATTTTGTCCAAAAACCTCAAGGTATCAAGATCGTGGTAATGCCCATCGTGCAACGAGCGATAACGCGGATGTGCCGGCATTAAAAATGCGCCAAGTTTCATGTTCGATTATCTCCTTGAAGCGTAAAATCCCGATTAGCACGTGATATACGGCAAATTGATATTCAACCCATCAATTTCATTCAAATTAAAAATGAATTAATGCTTAGATATTATTAAATCGTAAAATTAAACACCAAAAAAAGTTAACCACGAAAAGTTAAGATGATTATTGAACATTGCTTTTCCCTTAAGTATATAGTTGTATAGACAAGTCAGTGGCAACACGGAATTGCTTAATTTGTGATCAATAACAAATTCATAACAATTCGTCATGCAGAAAAAAAGACATTACTGGTTCAAAAAAAGAGGCAAAGTGAAGTGTGCAAAAGCGTGACAAAAAATGGCTAACCACACTGTTAAATAAAGAAAAAACAAACATCCCCGCGTGAATGATTGTGAGAAATATGAAACATTTTCCCCAACTTGGTTTATTAACAGAAGCAAACAACCAAATGAAATAATTAGAATGATACGTATTTTTAATTATATGGTATTCGAATGATTAAACAAAACTGCATTTGCAAATATTATGAATTATATTTTCATTTGCGCTTTACCCATTTAGTATGGGAAAGGCATTTTCACCAAACATCAATATAATAAATACCCATGGAGAAATATCTTGCAAAATAAACTCCCCATCCTCGCGGGCATAGCCACAATTATCGGCACCCTCTTCGCTGGTTATTCTGCCTTTTCATCTTCAACGGAAACACGCAGTCAGTTCGTTAATGGCAGCGCGAATACGACGATTGGTAGTAATAGCGGAAATATCACCATCACTAACACACCGGGTGAAAAGGCGCCTCAGCTAGTGCTGAAGCGGCCGATGCCTTTAATTGCTCAACCCAATATGGGTAACTTGTTGGAGCCCACCAAACATATTTGCCAGCTCATCGCCGGCACACAGGTCGCATTGACAGGTAAAAGCGCTGCAATGGACATCGGCAATGCGGAATGGAAAGAAATCTCCATCATTACCGGCGAATGTGCCGGTCAGCGTGGCTGGATCACCTCAACGGCGCTCACCTACCAATAATCGAGTGATATTGCCCCCTTCATTCCGCTATCGGAGCCGACACTCACCGCGCCCGCAATACCCGATCGATCAATCCCCAGGCCGCCGCTTCGTCGGCGGTCATAAAGCGATCGCGATCCAACACCCGCTCCACTTCCTCTTCGTTCAGGCCGCAATGTTGGGCATACAACCGGATCACCCGGTCTTTGGTGCGTTTCATTTCCTCTGCCTGGATCAGAATGTCGGACGCCTGCCCCTGAAAGCCGCCCAGCGGCTGGTGCACGTGCAGGCTGGCGTTGGGCAGAGCCATGCGGTGCCCCGGTTCGCCGGCCATCAGCAGGAATGAGCCCATCGAACGCGCGGTGCCCATGCACAGCGTATGCACCGGCGCGCGGATATACTGCATGGTGTCGTAAATCGCCAGCCCGCTGGTGATCGCCCCACCCGGCGAGTTGATGTACAGGTGGATCGGTTTTTCCGGGTTTTCCGCCTCCAGAAACAGCAACTGGGCACACAGCATTTCGGCCACGTCGTCATTGACCTCACCGTTAAGGAACACGATCCGGTCGCGCAGCAGGCGCGAATAAATATCAAAGGAACGTTCTCCCCGGCTGGTCTGCTCCACCACCATCGGGACGAGCATCATCTTCTCACGCATCGGTGAACTCCTGGGTTGGCAACAAAGAGAAATGTGTTTAACGCGTCAGGCGGCGCGCATCATCATCGTCGGGCCGTCGTTGACGGCGTCGAGCCGGTGGATCACCCGCAACAGGCTGCCGCCGCCGGCATCCGGCACGATCTGCAGGGTGACGACGCTTTCGAGAAACGGCGGCTGGTCGTCGCGCAGGCGATAGCTCACGGCTTCGCCCGGCGTGGTGGCCAACGGCTCGGCCTGCGCCAGATCCCCCGGCGGCAGCCACTGCTCGCGCAGTTCGGGAATACTGAGCGCCCGCCACACTTTTTCCGGCGGCGCCTCGAGCGCATACTCCAATACCAGCCGATCGCGCGGCGGCGGCTCAACCCGTTTATTCATTGATCCATATCCTTCAGCAAGATTTGCAGCGCGTCGATGCGCGCCGGCCAATAGGCGCGGTACTTCGCCAGCCACTGGGCGATCTGCGCCAGCCCGTCCGGGTCGACCTGGTAATTAACGCAGCGCCCCTGCTTCGCCTCACGTATCAGCCCGGCATTGCGCAGCACCGCCAGGTGTTGCGACATCGCCGACTGGCTGATGGTCAGCCCTTCGCGCAGCGCGCTGGCGTTCATGCTGCCGGCGGCAAGTTTGTCGAAGATGCCGCGGCGGGTCGGATCGGCCAACGCCTTGAAGATGTCATTTTCGTTCATACAAACACATTAGTATTCACTTATGTATTATGCAAGCGCCGGGGCAGGAATTTTTTCCGTGAAACGAGACT
Source organism: Serratia sp. CY47444 (assembly GCF_052168635.1). Taxonomy (NCBI): domain Bacteria; kingdom Pseudomonadati; phylum Pseudomonadota; class Gammaproteobacteria; order Enterobacterales; family Yersiniaceae; genus Serratia; species Serratia sp. CY47444. Next base: position 28,536 of record NZ_JBJNMH010000025.1, on the reverse strand, counting down.
CCGCGCCGGAACGCGGAGCCGATAGAGGAGAGATTACAGCGGCTTATTGCAAGCGGGCGTGGTCAACGTGGGTTGCCCGGCCGGCGCCCCTTCCTGCGCTTCCAGCGCGAGGCGCGCCAGCGGCATGTCTTCGTGGTAGCGCGCCTCGGCGTTCAGGGTCTTCGAGTAGCGATTGTACTTCCACCAGGCGTAGCCCAGAAACACCACCAACCCGCCGACGTTATAGAACACGATGGTCATGATGCTGGCGCCGGTCGGGAACGTCGAGGCGAAGAAACCGACGGTGAAGATGGCGATCAGCACGCTGACGATGGCGATGCCCTGCAGCCGCGAGCCCATTTTGAAATCGCGCGCCACCCGGTCGTACTTCAGCCGCAGATTCAGGTAGGCCAGCATGATGAACAGCGGCGGCAACATCGAGGCGGCGGCGGTCATGTTAATCAGCGTGTTCATCAAATCCTGCACGCTGCTGGAACCCAACGTCGGGATCAGCATCAGCGGGATAACGATGAAGAACTGGATCCAGGCCGCGCGCGTCGGCACGCCGTGCCGGTTCAGGCGAATGGTTTTCTCGCCGAAAATGCCCTTCGGGATTTCGGTGAAGAAAATCTTCACCGGCGCCGCCGTCCACATCAACAGCGAACCGAACATGGCGGTGAAGGAAACAATGCCGACAAAGCGGTTCATCAGCACCGTCGGCAGGCCGAAGTGCGCCGACAGGCCTTCGAACACCTGTACCGTACCGCCGGTAAAGTGCAGGTCGGTGCGGTGCACGAACACGTTGATCAGCAGCGAAGACACCGAGTACAGCACGCCGATGAACAGCCCGGAAACGATGATCACCTTAACAAAAGCGCGGCTGCCGCCTTTCACATCGTTCACGTACACCGCCACGGATTCCGCCCCGCCCGCCGCCTGGAAGATCCAGGCGGTAATGCCGAGGAACGCCCAGTTGAAGTTCGGGGTCATCGCCTGCACGTTGATCGGGTCGGCCGGCTCGATGCCGCCCAACACCGCCGCGCCCGCCAAGATGATGTAGGAAAACGTCAACAGCAGCATCAGCGACGAGGTCACCGAGGTCATCGGCCCCAGCAGTTTTGCGCCGCTGTTAGAGATGTAGGTCGAGAAGGCGAACAGGAAGATGCTGATGATCGCCGTGGTCAGCGGCGTAAATACGTAGTCATAGCCTAAAAACGCGTAAGAGGCGTAGGCGATGACGCGCGGCAGCAGCGCGGTGAAAAAGAACAGGTTCACGAACCAATAGGTGTAGGCGGTGATAAACGCCCAGCGCCCGCCGAGCGCGCTTTTCACCCAGGCATAGACGCCGGCCTCGGAATTGCGGTTGAGCGAGACGAATTCGGCGATGATCAGGCAAAAGGGAATGAAGTAAATGATCGTCGCCACCAGGAACACCGGCGACGAGGCGACCCCGAGCTGAATATTGTTGTTAATCACGTTGTTGAAACTGAACACTGCCGCAAACGTCATCGACAGCAAGCCAAACTTGCCGATGGTGTTTCTGTTCGACGCAGCCATAGAGATTCTCCGAATGGTGTAGGGGACTTCGGTTTGTTGTTATTGTTCGGCGGGCGCGCTATTTATTGACGAAATAGCTGTCTTCCACCGTCACTTTTAAAATGACTTTTTTTATCTTGCCGCTTTCTGTGAAGCGGTGAGCCTGGTGGTTTTCGAAAATCACCACGTTGCCTTTACCGACCCGGCGCCTCTCGCCTTCGCCGCTGAAAAACTCGCGGTCGGTTTCGTCCTGATAGGGCGCCACCGTCACCAGAGCCCGTTTGTCGGCAACCTCGACGGTCTCTTCCCCGTCGAGGTAATAGTGCACGTCGAAGTAACGGCGGTTGCCCTCCAGCCAGCCGTGCTGCCGGCCGGCGCCGACGCTGAGCCGATACGTCAGCGAGTCGCCGATCGAATGGCATACGTTCGGACTGATGCGATCGACATTGGCGATCGCCTCCATGCAGCGCAGCCACTTCTTGCCGCTGTGATAAATGCGCTGAAATTCCGCCAGGGATTCGAGAATGATCATGCGTTTTCCTCCGCAGACTGCGGGTGGTGATGAGCGGGCGTGAAGTCATAACCAGCGAGCGTGGCGCCCTGCGTTTGCCGACCGTCGAACGGCACCAGCGTGAAGCCGTAGCTGAACGGCGCCAGATAAACCCGGTGGGTATCCAGCACTTCGGAGCCCCAGGAGTTGGAGCCAAGGCCGAGGATCTGGTCGTCCAGGTTCAGCGTCAGGCAGTCGCTCGGTTCCAGCTCGTTGATGTGTTGGGCCTGGTGCAGCCTCTCGGCGCTGTAAGGCCACAGGCTGAAATTGATCGGCCGCCGCGGCTGGATGAAGAGCCCCTTACCCGCCGCGTCCTGCAGGCTCAGCCAGCGCACGTCCTGCCGATTGCCGTTGTCCTGCGGGAACGGATAGTGTTCGAACAGCGCGTCGGCGCGCTGCCGGTAGTGACCGATAAGGTTGGTCCGGCAGCTGTCGCGGTAGTTCTCGCCCGGTCCACGGCCGTAGTATTCCACCTGCTCGAAGCGGCGGCTGATGCCGAAATCGAGACCGATTTTCGGGATAATCTGCCGGAAATCGCCGTAAGGCTCACCGGCCAGATCCAGGCTGACGTAGCCCCGCGGGGAGATGCGCCAGCGGTAGGTGCAGCGCATGCCGAAGTCGAATACCGGCGGCGCAATCAGGCTGTGCACCTCGAGCAGCAGATCTTCGCCCTGCCATTGCCGGCTAAGGCGGCGGAAGTGCTGCTGCATGATGGGGAAATGATGCGGTAGCCAAATTCCCTCATATTCCTGTTTATGGTTATCGATCACCGGTTTGAAGAAGGTGATGCGCGGCGCGCGCCCCACCACGTCTTCACCGTCTACCCGCCACGAAAGCAGTTCGCCGCTCAGCAGCGAGAACGCCAGCTGGAACCGGCCGCCGCTGACGATCAGCTGATGATTCTCCTCGCGGCATTGCAGCGCCGGCGCATCGACCAACGGTGGAGCCGGCAGCCGCGTCGCCGTCTGGCGCAGATGCTGATAATGCCCCAGCCGCTGGCCGCTCTCGCTGTAACGGGTGGCGCTGTCCTTATGCACCGCCACGTCGATCAGCGTTTCCCCTTGCCCCAGCGCCAACACCGGCAGGTGCATGTCTTCGCTCTCGCCCGGCTGCAGATGCGGCAGCTTGAATTCGTAACTTGCCACCTGGCGGCCGTCGGTCTTGACGCTGACCTTCAGCGTGATGTCCGCCAGCGAGCTGAACCAATAGCGGTTTCTCACCCGCAGCACGTCACCTGCCCCCTCTTCCGCCGTCACCTCCACCGGGCACAGCACCTGCTGGTATTCACGCAGGCCGGGGCCGGGGCGCTGATCCGGGTAGAGCAGGCCGTCCATGCAGAAGTTGTAGTTGTTCGGGTAGTCGCCGTAATCGCCGCCGTACTGGTAGCGCTCGCGCCCCTGATCGTCGTGGCTCAGCAGGCCATGATCGCACCACTCCCAGATGTAGTGCCCCTGCAAACTGGCGTGGCGGTTGAACACCGACTGGTATTCGAACAACCCGCCGGGGCCATTGCCCATGGCATGGGCGTATTCGCACAGGATGCGTGGTTTGGGGTGCGGGTATTCGCCGAAGGCGTTCATCATCGCCACGCGGGAATACATGGTGCTGATCACATCGGTCACTTCGGCGTCGCGATCTTCTTCATAGTGGACCAGACGGGTCGGATCGAGCGCCTTGCAGCGCCGGGCCATGGCGCGAATGTTGCAGCCGTAGCCGGACTCGTTGCCCAATGACCAGATGATGATCGACGGGTGGTTTTTCTGCGCCGCCACGTGGCGCTCGATGCGCTCGACGTAGGCATGTTCCCAACGCGGATCGTCGGTGATGCGGCTGAGATCGCCGACGTTGGCGAAGCCATGGCTCTCCAGATCGGTCTCCGCCATCACGAACAGGCCATAGAGATCGCACAGCTCGTAAAAGCGCGGATCGTTGGGGTAATGGGCGGTGCGCACCGAGTTGATGTTGTGCTGCTTCATCAGCACGATATCGCGCTCCACTCGCGCCATATCGACGGCGCGCCCTTTAAGGTGATCGTGATCGTGGCGGTTGACGCCGTGCAGTTTGAAGTAGCGGCCGTTGACGTACATCAGCCCGTCGCGCACCGCGATCTCGCGGAAGCCCACCCGCTGCGGCACCACGCCCAGCAGGTTGCCGACGCCGTCATACAGGCTGAGCAGCAGTTGATACAGATAGGGATTCTCCGCATTCCACTGCTGCGGGCGGCTGACCGGCAGCTCGAAACGGCAGTTCAACGCCTGCTCGATGCGCAGATCGTCGCGCCACTGCTCCGCCACGCAGCGATCGCCGTCGAACAGCTGCGCCTGCAGGCGGCAGCCCTCGGCGACCTGCGATCCGAGATGATGCAGTTCGGCGTCGATCGCCAACAGCGCATCGCAGTAGCGTTCATCGAAGGTGGTGACCAGCGTCAGGTCGTGAATGTGGGTGGCGCTCTGGCCAATCAGATAGACGTCGCGGAAGATGCCGGCCATCCACCACATGTCCTGATCTTCGATATAGGTGGAGTCGGCCCATTGCATCACCCGCACCGACAGCAGGTTCTCGCCCTGCCGCACATAGGGGCTGATATCGAACTCGGCGCACAGCCGGCTGCCCTTGCTGAAGCCGACATAGTTGCCGTTGACGTACACCTCGAAGTAGGTTTCCACGCCGTCGAATTTGATCAGCACTTGCTGATCTTGCCAGCCGGCGTCGAGCGTAAAGTGGCGCTGATAGGCACCGGTGGGGTTATTGGTCGGCACGTAAGGCACGTCGATCGGGAACGGGAAACCCTCGTCGGTGTACTGCAGGTGGCCATGCCCTTCCAACTGCCACATGCCCGGCACCGCCATATCGCCCCAGTCGCTCATCGGCTCACGGTAAAACGCCGCCGGCACCTGCGCCGGGTGCTCGAAGAAGCGAAAGCGCCAGCGGCCACTCAGCAGCTGGAAGCGTCGGCTGGCGTTGCGATCGAAGCTCAGCGCCTGCCCGGCGTCCGCATAGCTGAAGAAGCTCGCGCGCGGCGGCAACCGGTGCTCAGACTGTTTTTCAATGTTTTCCCAATTATTCACGTCACGTCTCCCGACACCTGTGCAATGCGGAAACGATAGTAAATATTTAGTAAAAACTACAGTTGATATTTACCAAATGACGACAGGATCACAATAAATCTCAAATGCCTTTTTTTATCATGACGTTAATTTTGAGCGCCAACGCCCCCGCCAAGGCGGGGGCCAATCAGGCGACGGTGGTGTCGCGCAGCTGGAGCGAGCTGGGAACAAAGATCGACAGCGGGACGGTGCGCTCATCGCGCAGCCGCTCCGCCAGCAGGTTGACGGCCTGTGCGCCCATGGTTTCCGAAGGGATGCGCACCGTGGACAAGGCGGGGAAAATAAAGCGGGCGGTGGGAATATCATTGACGCTGATCAGCGCGATCTGCCCCGGCACCTGAATGCCGTGTTCGTGCAGCGCGCGCAGCACGCCGATCGCGATCGAATCGGTCGCCACCAGCAGCGCCGGCGGATAGCCATTCTTGCTCTGCAACATCGCTTTCGCGCACTGATAGCCCGACTGGCTGCTGAAATCGCCGTGGTAGATATCCTGCGCCCGTACCACATTTTGCTGCCGGCCATACTCGACGAACGCCTGCTCGCGCTGGTCGATGCCGGCCGGAGCGTCGCGCCCGCCGATAAAGCCGATGCGCTGATAGCCGCGGCCGATGAAGTAGTCGATCACCTTGCGGCTGATCTTGTACAGGTCGACATTGACGCAGTCGAAACGCTCGTCGTCCACCACGCCGTCGATGAACACCACCGGCGTTTCCTGCTGCCTGAGCTGCTCATACAGCGCGGGCTGCGGCCGGCCGATCACCAGCAGGCCGTCGGCCGCCGGCAGCGCCTTGTCGCCGTTGAAGTCGTAACCGGCGCTCAGCGCCACGCCCAGCTTTTCGCACTGCGTTTCGATGCCGTAACGCATCGCCAGGTAATAGGGATCGTTGATCTCCACGCCCTGCGTATAGGTGAACAGCGCGGCGAATTGCAGGCGTTGCCCGCTCTGCCGCTTGGAAGGCGCAATCTTGTATTCGAGGCGCTCCGCCGCTTCCAGGATCTTCTGGCGGGTTTGCGCCTTCACGCTCAGGGTGGGGTCGTCATTCAACACGCGCGAGACGGTGGCGACGGACACATTAGCGGCTTCAGCAATTTCCTTCAGTGTGGCCATAGAGTCCCAATGCACAGACGAAAAACGGTAGCTTAATCGGATAGCGCCGCGGCGTACAGCGCCGCCCGCGCCCTCTCCTTCCCAAATCGGGCCAGAGCACGCTCATGCCAGCCGTTGCCGGGCGCCTGCAGCGAAAGATACCCATTTCGTCCGCTGTGATCAAGTTAACGCTTTACTGATTAAAGCGTATTTTTTACTAAATATTTTACTAATATACCTGCCGTTTACCGCTCTCTACGGGCGGACGTTTTCTCTTCTCCCAGGGATCCGGGAGCGACCTCGCGTGAGCCGCCGCTCGGCTGACGTTCCGTTCCATCCAACACCAGGCCTATGCCCCATGAAATCACTAAATCATCACGCCCTGTTGCCCTGGTTGCTGCTCGTTAGCGCGCCCGTCTGGGCGGAGCAGGAACCTGTCACCCCGGCGGAGCGCAATCAGCTGCCGCCGCCGCCGTTGTCCGAAACCGCCGCGACCGCCCTGCGCTTTTACGGCGAGCTCGGCATCGGCGGCAGCGTCTATTTGAACGGCGAACATCAGCATCAATACAGCGACGGCACCTATATCGAAGGCGGCCTGGAGATCAAACGGGGCCACTGGTTCGGCCTGATTTACGGTGAAGGCTGGACCGTGCAGGCGGACAGCCAGGGCCATGCCTGGACGCCAGGCCACGGCTGGGGTGGCTTCGAGGGTGGGTTAAACCGCTTTTACGGCGGTTACCGCACTGACGACGGCACCGAGATGATGCTTAGCGTACGCAACGATTCGTCGCTCGACGATCTGCAATGGTGGGGCGACTTCACGCCGGAGTACGGCTACGTGATCCCCAACACCCGCGATCTCAGCTACGCCGCCAAGCTGCAAAACCTGACCGGACGCTTTCGCTACAGCGTGACGGCGGCGCCGGAAAGCCGCATCGACGAGAGCAAGGCGCTGCTGCACTTCGGCAAATACGACCGCTATTCCGACAAATATACCTACCGGGCGATGGTCAACGGCTACACCCAATACGATCTGCAGGACAATCTGACGCTGCTGAACGGCCTAGAAGTGACCGACGGCCTGGGGCAGCTGTTTTTGCTGGGGCTGCGTGGCAAGCATCTGGCCGGCCGCATCTGGCACCACACCGGCAAAGGCGACAGCGGCGGCCACCCCGGCAGCGAGTCGGGCCTGATGCTCAGCGCGATGACGGAAACCGCCAAAGGGCTGTATCTCTCCACCGCCTACAGCTACGCCCGCCACCGGTTTGATAACGCGGCGGATACCGCCACCTCCTACGCCCAGTTTGGCGTCTGGTACGAATACGCCGGCGGCAAACTGGCCACCGCACTGGACAGCAAATTCTTTATGCGCAATGACAGCACCGGCGCCAGCAACTCGGTGTTTCTGATGCAATATTTCTATTGGTAACCGTTGAGGCTCCTACGATGAACATGACTCCCCTGACCCCGCTGGCCACTGCCCTCGTGCTGATGCTGGCGGGCTGCGCGCCGAAAACGCCCGACGCCCCGCTCGCCGAGCGCTACCCAAACGTGATCGATCGCCACGGTGCGCCGCATTTTATGCTCGACTACGACTTCGACGATCACCAGCGCTTCAATCCGTTCTTCGATCTCGGCGCCTGGCACGGCCACCTGTTGCCGAGCGGGCCGGAAGGCATGGGCGGCTTCCCCGGCCCGGCGCTGCTGACCGAAGAGTACATCAACTTTATGGCCAACAATTTCGATCGGCTCACCGTCTATCGAAACGGTAAACCGGTGCATTTCACCATGACGGCCTACAGCCTGCCCGGCGCCCTGGTGCAGCGGCTCAGCGCGCCGGGCGTGACCGTCAACCTGACGCTGCGCTTCGCTGCCGCGCGCACCTCGCTGCTGGAAACCCAGATCCTGACCGACGCGCCGCTGGAGCTGGTGTGGGACGGCGAATTGCTGGAGCGCTACGCCGCCAAAGAGCAAAAACCGCTGCCGCCGGCGACCCTCGAGCAGGCATTCCCGAACTACACGCGCCGCATTGTGCCGACGGCGGACGGCCTGCGCGTCACCTTCGGCAAGGTGCGCGCGCAGTCGCAGCTGATGACCTCCGGGCAGTCCGAGTATCAGATCCACAAATCGCTGCCGCAGCGCACCACGGTCGACGGCCACCGCTTCCGCGCCACGGCGCGCATCGCTGGCGCCACCACGCTGTATACCACCTACTCGCACCTGCTCACCGCCGAAGAAACGCAGCGCGAACAGCGCACTATCGCCGACATCCTCGCTCACCCGCAGCGCTATATGGCCGCGTCGGCCCAGCGCTGGGAACGCTATCTTACCGATGGGCTCAGCAACCCGCACGCCACGGCGGAACAAACGCGCGTGGCGGTCAAAGCGATAGAAACGCTGAACGGTAACTGGCGCGGCGCAGCCGGGGCGATGAAGTTCGACTCGGTCACCCCGTCGGTTACCGGGCGCTGGTTCTCCGGCAACCAAACCTGGCCGTGGGACACCTGGAAACAGGCCTACGCCATGGCGCACTTCAACCCGGACGTGGCCAAGGACAACATTCGCGCGGTGTTCGCCTACCAGATCCGGCCGGGCGACGCCCTGCGCCCGTGGGATACCGGTTTTCTGCCCGACCTTATCGCCTACAACCCCAGCCCGGAGCGCGGCGGCGACGGCGGCAACTGGAACGAACGCAACACCAAACCGAGCCTGGCGGCCTGGGCGGTGATGGAGGTGTATCGCGTCACCGGCGATAAGGGCTGGCTGGCGGAGATGTACCCGAGGCTGGTGGCCTACCATGACTGGTGGCTGCGCAACCGTGACCACAACGGCAACGGCGTGCCGGAGTACGGCGCCACTCGCGACAAAGCGCACAATACCCCCGACGGGCGCATGTTGTTCACCGTCAAGCGTGGGCAGCGCGAGCAAACGTTGGCCGGCCTCGACAATTACGATCGCATCGTGCGCGAGGGGCGGTACGACAGCATCGAGATCCCGGCGCAGACCGCCGCCTCCTGGGAGTCGGGCCGCGACGACGCGGCGGTATTCGGCTTTATCGATCCGGATCAATTGGCGCGCTACGTGGCACAAGGCGGTAAACGCGAAGACTGGCAGGTAAAATTCGCCGAAAACCGCGCGCCGGACGGCACGCTGCTCGGTTACTCACTGCTGCAGGAATCGGTGGATCAGGCCAGCTACATGTACAGCGACAACCGCTACCTGGCGGAGATGGCCGATATTCTGGGCCGCGGCGCCGAGGCCGCTGCCTTCCGCGCCAAAGCCGACCGGCTGGCGACCTACATCAACACCTGCATGTTCGACAAGCAGAGCGGTTTCTTCTATGACATCCGCATCGAAAGCCGGCCGTTGGCCAACGGCTGCGCCGGCAAACCGATCGTCGAACGCGGCAAAGGGCCGGAAGGCTGGTCGCCGCTGTTCAACGGCGCCGCCAGCCAACCGCACGCCGATGCGGTGGTCAAGGTGATGAAGGATCCGCGCGAGTTCAATACCTACGTGCCGCTCGGCACCGCGGCGCTGACCAACCCGGCGTTCGGCGCGGATATCTACTGGCGCGGCCGCGTGTGGGTCGATCAGGTGTATTTCGGTCTCAAGGGCATGGAACGCTACGGCTATCGCGATGACGCGGTGGCGATGGCGCAGGCCTTCTTTCGCCACGCCGACGGTCTGATCGCCGACGGGCCGATCCGCGAGAACTACAACCCGCTCACCGGCAAGCAGCAAGGCGCGCCGAACTTTTCCTGGAGCGCGGCGCACCTGTACATGCTGTATAACGACTTCTTCACGCAATAAGCCGCAGCGGCCACCGCCATCGTTTGCCCGGCGGTGGCCCGCGTTTATGAGCGGATCGGGATCACCAGCACGTCGATATTCAGCTGGTTGATGGCATTGCGGGTGGAAGAAAACAGGTTGCTCCACAGATCGTGGTGATGGCCGAACACCAGCAGATCGATGTTCTTATCCACGACTGCCGTGCGCAGTTCGTCAACGAAGCCGCCGCGCCCGATAATCACTTCCGCGATCGGGTAATTGACGTTTTGCGTAGTGGGTTCCAGCTCTTTGCGGATCTTCTCTTCGAACGGCACGCCGTTATCGCTGCGCTCCGAAAAGCCGATCGCCGCATGGTAGGTGTCGTAGTGGACGTCCACATAGATCAGCGAGAGTTTGGCCTGCAGCGCCTCCGCCAGCCGCGCCCCCTTTTCGACCAGCCGTTTGCCGTCATCGCTCAGATCGGTGGCGATGACAATATGGTGGTAACACATAGCGCCTCCTGTCATGGACTCGGTAGAGCCGAGGCTCCGATATCACGTCAGGGTCATATCGTTATGGTTAATTTTAGTTCAGAAATGGCCCGTATGACGGGTGGCGACGCGGTGGGAAAGCCCCGTTGCCGGGGCTGAAGGCAAAAATTACTTCTCGCGCTGCGCCTCAAACCAGACGTTGCACAGCGACAGGATCAGCGTGTTGGCGTCTTTCACCAGCACGTTATCGCCGGGCACCCCATCGGTGCCCTGATCGGTAATGCCTTTGATGGTGGTATCCGCATGCTGAATGGTCACGCGTTCGACCGACGGCGTGCTGATGCCCAGCATCGGGAAATCGATGTAGGAGCTGCTGCCGGAATTGTCTTCGACAAACTCCTGCGCTTCTACGGTGCTAACGGTGGCCCCTTCGCTTTTCAGCGCCGTGCCGTTCCAGCTGAATGCATCCGCTTTGTAGCTGATTTTGCCGCCGATCAGGCTCTGCGCCTGCTGTTGATCCCAGCAACCGGTGGTCTGGGTCGGCACAATTTTACTGACGCGCCAGTTGCCCAGCAGCTGTTTGGGGATCGGCCCGGTATCGCTCTCCGCCGCCCGAACCTGAGTCGCCGAGACGCAGGCCAACACCACCAGCGCCTTGCTCCAAGTGTTCAATCGCATTGTCTTTTCCTTCGTTTCAGTACCCAGTCTGCCCTTGCGGGCCAACGGCTATCATAATAAGCCCGTCGATTCGCCGTCAAAGCAATCCGCACCGCGCCGGGCAGCGGCCGCTCATAGCTAATCGCTATGAGTCATAGTGAATCAGTATTTTGTTTTAGCCCAGCGATTACCTACAGTCACTGCCACTATTATGCCCGCCAAAATTAGCAGGCAATGTTGACAAGGACCCTGGGAAAATGACATTTACGCTGAAAAACCTCACCCTGGCGCTGGCCGCCGCCGGCACGCTGCTGCTAACCGCCTGCGGCCCGACCGCACAGGACGATCACCACATCAAGGTCGGCATCAGCGCCGGCATCGATCAGTCGCTGTGGGCGGTGGTGCAGAAAGTGGCCAAGCAGAAATACGATCTGGACGTGGAGGTGGTGACCTTCAACGATTACGTGCTGCCGAACGAAGCGCTGAACAACGGCGATCTGGACGTCAACGCCTTTCAACACAAACCGTATCTGGACAAACAGATGCAGGAGCGCGGCTACAAGCTGGCGGCGGTAGGCAACACCTTCGTCTACCCGATCGCCGGCTATTCGAAGAAGATAACCGCACTCAGCCAACTGCCGGACGGCGCGCAGGTGGCGGTGCCGAACGATCCGACCAACCTGGGCCGCTCGCTGCTGCTGTTGCAAAAACAGGGGCTGATTACTCTGAAAGACGGCGTCGGCCTGCTGCCGACCGCGCTGGACATCGTCAGCAACCCGAAAAAGCTGAAGATCGTCGAGATTGAAGCGCCGCAGCTGCCGCGCGCGCTGGACGACCAACAGGTGACGCTGGCGATCATCAACACCAACTATTCCAGCCAGATCGGTCTGTCGCCGGCGAAGGACGGGCTGTTTGTCGAGGACAAAAACTCGCCTTATGTCAACATCTTCGCCAGCCGCATCGACAACAAAGACAGCGAGAAAGTGAAGGATCTGGTCAAGGCCTATCAGACCGATGAAGTGGCGGCCAGCGCCACCGAAATCTACAAGGGCGACGCCGTCAAAGGCTGGTAATGCCTCGCGTAGGGCCCGTGGCGCCCGGCCACGGGCCCTGCCAACCTCAGCCGCGCTGGATGGATACGCCGCCGTCCACCAGCATCGCGGTGCCGGTGACGAATGAGGAGGCGTCAGACGCCAGATACAGCGCCGCCTGCGCGATCTCCTCCGGCATCGCCAGCCGCTTCAGCGCGTGCAGTGCGGCCACCTGCGCCAGCGCCTCCGGGGTATTGCTCATCTGCCGGCCCATCGCCGTATCGGTGCCGCCCGGCAGCAGCGCGTTCACCCGAATGCCGCGCCCGCCGAACTCCACCGCCAGCGCCTGCGTCAGGCCGATCAGCCCCGACTTGCCGGCCGCATAGGCCGCCGTGCCGGGAAACGCCGCGGTGTGGCCAACGAAGGTGGAGGTGAAGATCACCGAGCCTGCGCCGCGCGCCAGCATGGCGGGGATTTGATATTTGGCGCTGTAGTAAGCGCTGGACAGATTGGTTTCCAGCACGTCGCGCCATTCTGACGCGCTGTGCGCCAGCGACGGCCCCAGCGGCCCCAACGTGCCGGCGTTGTTGAAGGCGATATCCAGCCCGCCGAACTCATCGACGGCCGTCGTCGTCAACCGTTCGGCGAAGGCTTCGTCGCGCACGTCACCGGCTACCGCCAACGCCCGGCCGCCCTCGCGTCGAATGTCCTCTATCAGCTCGGCCAACAGCGGCTCGCGCCGCGCGCCCAACACCAGCGCTGCGCCCTGCCGGGCAAACAGCAGCGCCGCCGCTTTGCCGATCCCCGAACTGGCGCCGCCGATCACCGCCACCTTGCCGTTTAATGCGTTCATCGCCCATCCTCTCGCGGTTTAAAGATCCTCAGTGTGAGGCAAGATTCGGCGCCGCGCTGGCCGCAAGCGGACATGTAACTGGCGCCAATAAGAAAGGCGCTGCAAGCAGCGCCCCGGCAACGCGAACCTGGCGGTTAACTTACGGCCTGGCCGCATATTTCCCCTGATTGGCCGGCGTCACCAGCTCGAACGGGATCCAGTAATACGGCTCGAGTTTTTCACCGTTAATCATGCGCTGCGCCACATCGACCGAGGCCTTGCCCTGGCCGACCGCGTCCTGGAACACCGTGACCTGCATCTTGCCGGAGGCCAGCGCCTTGAGGCCGTCCGGCGTGGCGTCGATGCCGCCGATCAGCACTTTCTTATCCGCCTTGCCCGCCTGCTGCAGCGCCATGATCGCACCAATCGCCATCTCGTCGTTGTTAGCGGCGACGATGTCGATCGCTTCGCCGTTGGTAAGCCAGTTCATCATCAGATCCATGCCTTCACTGCGTGAATAGTTGGCGCTTTGCTTCTGCACCACCTTCATTTTCGGGTACTTGGCCACCACCTGCTCCACGTCTTTGGTGCGCTGCAGCGCGCCGGCGTCGGTCAGGTTGCCGATCATCACCGCCACGTTGCCCTGATAGTTAGCCAACCGCGCCAGCTCTTCCATCTGCAGCGTGCCGGACTCCCGCTCGTCGGAGCCGACGAACACCACGCCCTGCGGCAGTTTGGCGTCGCCCGGCGTGCGGTTCACGTACACCAGCGGCACGCCGGCGGCCTGGACCATTTTGGTCATCACCGGGGTGCTGGCCGAGTTGACCGGATCGACGATAATCGCGTCCACCCCGGCGCTGATAAAGCTCTGCACCTGATCGGTCTGGCGGCCGACGTCGCCGCGCGCGTCTTCGAACTGTACGGTAATGCCGCGCGCCTTGGCCTCCTTGTCGATCGCCTGGCGGATAATGGTGAGGAAGTTCTGGTCAAAATAGGCCATCGATACGCCGATGGTTTGCGCCCATGCCGAAGTGGACGCACACAGCGCCACCGCCAGCCACAGCCCTTTCAGGTAATTCATCATGTGTTCCCCCGGGTAAAAAAACGCCGCCGGCCCACCTTGGCGCCGGCGGCAATTCACGGCAATCAGTGTTTTTTGCGGTTGCGCCGCATGTCGATAGACACGGCGGCGACGATAATCACGCCTTTGATAATGTCCTGAATGTAAGAGTCGACGCCGATAAAGGTGAAGCCGCTTTTGATAAGGCCGAGGATCACCGCGCCGATCAGCGTGCCGGTAATGCGCCCGACGCCGCCCATCAAGCTGCTGCCGCCGATCACCGCCGCGGCGATGGCGTCCAGCTCGTACGACATCCCCATGCTCGACTGGCCGCTGCTGACGCGCGCCGCCAGCACCACGCCCGCCAACCCCGCCAGGCCGCCGGCGATGGTGTAAACCGTCACCAGGTACTTATTGACGTTGATGCCGGAGACCCGCGCCGAGGTCATGTTGCCGCCGATGGCGTAGATGTATTTGCCGTAGCGGGTGTGTTTGAGCGCGATATGGAAGATCACCGCAATCACCAGGAAGATGATCACCGGCATTGCGCCCTGGCCGATTGACGTGAAGCCGTCCGACAGGAAGCTGACCGGGTTCCCCTTGGTGTAGTACTGCGCCAGGCCGCGCGCCGATACCATCATCCCCAGCGTGGCGATGAACGGCGGAATGCCGGTGCGGGTGATCAGGAAGCCGTTGATAAAGCCGCAGACGATGCCCACCCCAATCCCGGCGCCGATCGGGATCGCCGCCGGCAGATCGAGCAGCCCCGGATACATCGGCGAGATGCTGTCCGAGGTCTGCGCCAGGCTGGCCGCCACCACCGCGGTCAGCGCAATCAGCGAGCCGGAGGAGAGATCGATGCCGGTGGTGATGATCACCTGGGTGACGCCCACCGCGATGATGCCGATGATCGCCACCTGCAGCACGATCAGCAGCAGGCGGTTCGGGTTCAGCAGGAACGACTGATCGCGCATGTACCAGCCGAGGATTTCGAAGATCAGCGCGATGCCGATCATCACGATGAAGATACCGGTGTCTTTCGGCATTTTGCCGCTCAGCCCGGAGAACAGCCCTCCCTTGCCCGTTGAATCGGCGGAGAGCGGCTTCTCAATCTTTACGTTACTCATGATGTTCACCCTTCGTTATTCTGAGGCCAGCGCCAGGATCTTCTCCTGGTCCGCGTCGTCTTTGTCCAAAATGCCGGTGATGCGGCCGCCGTGCATCACCATCACCCGGTCGCTCATGCCGAGGATCTCCGGCAGCTCGGAGGAGACCAGAATGATGGCGACGCCGCGGTTGGCCAGCTCGCTGATCAGGCGGTAGATTTCCGCTTTCGCCCCCACGTCGATGCCGCGCGTCGGTTCGTCGAGGATCAGGATTTTCGGCTGCGCCAACAGCCAACGCGCGATCAGCACCTTCTGCTGGTTGCCGCCGCTGAGGTTATTGATGATCTGATCCATGGTCGGCGTTTTGATGTTGAGCTTTTTGATCTGATCCATGCAGTCTTTGGCCATCTGCACATGGCTGACGAAACCGTTCTTGCCGATGTATTCCGACAGGTTGACGATGCTCATGTTCTCGACCACCGACAGCACCAGAAACAGGCCGGATTTCTTGCGGTCTTCGGTGAGAAACGCCAGCCCGCTCTCGATCGCCTTCGCCGGGGAATCCACCTTCACCGCCTGGCCTTCGATAAAGATCTCGCCGCCGTCCGCCGGGTGCATGCCGAACAGGCTTTCCATCACTTCGCTGCGCCCGGCGCCCACCAGCCCGGCGACGCCGAGGATCTCGCCGCGTTTGACGCTGAACGACACGTCATGAAACCAGCCGCTGCGGCGCAGCCCCACCACCCGCAGCACTTCCTCGCCGATATTGTTGTTGAATTTGGGGAACATCTGCGTCAGTTCGCGCCCCACCATCATGGTGATCAGCGACTGTTTGGTCAGGTTTTCGGTTTTGTCGCAGGCGATGAAGGTGCCGTCGCGGAAAATGCTCACTTCGTCGGTGATGGCGAAGATCTCGTCCATCTTGTGGCTGATATAGATGATGCCTTTGCCCTGCTCGCGCAGTTCACGGATGATGGCGAACAGGTGCACCACTTCGCCTTCGGTCAGCGCCGAGGTCGGTTCATCCATGATCAAGACGTCGGCGTTGTAGGACACCGCCTTGGCGATCTCCACCATCTGCTGATTGGCGATGCTCAGCTCACCCACCAGCGTATCCGGCTGCAGTTTGATGTTCAGCCGCGCCAGCAGCTCGCGGGTCTGTTCGTTCAGCTGCTCGTGGTTGACGAACCCCAGCCGCGCCGGCTCGCGCCCCAACCAGATGTTTTCCGCGACCGTCATGTCAGGCACCAGGTTCAGCTCCTGGTGGATCATGGAAATGCCCGAATGCAGCGCCTGCAGCGTGTCGCTGAAGGTGACCGGCCGGCCTTTGATTTTGATCGAGCCTTCGTCCGGGTGGTAGATGCCGATCAGGCATTTCATCAGCGTCGATTTGCCCGCGCCGTTTTCCCCCATCAGCGCGTGCACGCTGCCGGGTTTGATTTTAATCGAGACCTTATCCAGCGCTTTGACGCCGGGGAACTGCTTGCTGATGCCTTCGGCCTCAAGAACATAAGGGTACATACCGCTTACCTCCGCACTGACCCACGTTTTCCGCCGCGATCGCCCCACACCGGCGCCCGCGGCGGGCTTCAAGGCTTATTTCTTGTTTTTATCGGCGAATTGCTGGTAATTGGCCTGGGTGATCAGCTGGTAAGGGATCAGCACGTTGCTCTCCACTTTCTCGCCTTTCACCAGCTGAACGGCGGTCTGCACCGCGCCCTCACCCTGGCCTTTGGCGTCCTGGAATACGCTCAACGCCAGATCGCCCTTCTTGATGAACTCCAGCGCGTCCGGCGTGCCGTCAACGCCGGCCACCAACACGCCGGATTTTTTGGCTTGCTTCAGCGCCAAAATAGCGCCGATGGCCATTTCGTCGTTGTTGGAGGCGATGGCGTCAATCTGCTGGCCGGACAAAATCCAGTCGGTGGTGACGTCCACGGCCTCTTTACGGAAGAACTTGGCGGTTTGTTTGTCGACTATTTTGATGCCGGGGTAGTTGGCCGCCACCTCTTCCACGCCGCGAGTGCGGTCGCGCGTGGCTTCGCTCGACAGCTCGCCCATCAGGATCATCACGTTGCCCTTGCCGTTCATCAGCTTGGCCAGCTCTTCCATCTGGAGCTTGCCGGCCAGCTTGGAATCGGAGCCGACGTAGGCCATGCCGGCCGGCAGCGCCACTTCCGGCTTGCGGTTGACGAACACCAGCGGGATCTTGGCCTTCTCGGCCAGCTTGATCATCGGCTTAACGCCCTGGGTATCCACCGGGTTGAGGATGATGGCGTCGACGCCCTGGCTGACGAAGTTTTCGATTTGTTGAATTTGCTGCGCGATGTCGCCCTTGGCGTCTTCGAACTGGCCGCTGACGTTGCCGTCGGCCTTCATTTTGCTTTGCATCGACTGGCGCAGAATGGTGAGGAAGTTGTCATCGAAGTAAGCCATGGAAACGCCGATCTTGATGTCTTTCGCCAACACGCTGGCCGGCAGCATGCACATCAATACCGAGGCGGCGATCAGTTTCTTCAGCTTCATGTTCGTTACCCTTTAATCGTTAGAATGAAGAGGTCTGTTGGTTGACAGCTAATGAAAAATATTTTTTACATTCAAACAACATTACGGTCGGTGTTATCCCTTTGATACGGCGAATTTACCGTGTTATCGCCGTATTAAGGCCGTAGACAAAATGGTGATCGATATCTCAAAATAGATTAAAAACAATCAATTGAAATAAACCCCTGGCATAACAAACGGCGTCTTTAGCGCGCTTTTAAATGTTTATTTCATAATTGAGATTATTGAAACTTTTTAACCCAAACAAGCGAAACATGCATTTTGGAATGGCTTATTAACAAAAACATGACACGGATCTAACAAATGAAATGAAAGCCGCCGGCGAGCGTTCCCCTTTCGTGCGCCGGCAAAAACTGCGAGCGGCCACGCAGTTTGCGGTTTCCGCGTTTCCTGACCATCCTTACTCGGCAATAATGGACATATCCCTATCTCAGGAGGACCTGACATGCAGCTCAGCAGTAAGGTGCGGATGAACCGCCTGTTCAATAACGGCAAATGCCTGGATGTGGCGATCGATCACGGCATCGCCAACGAACCGGATTTCTTGATCGGTCTGGAAGATATCGAACGAGTGATGGGCAACCTGATCGCCGCGCGCCCCGACGCCATTCAGGTCAACTACGGTCAGGCGGATCTGCTGCAGCGCGCGCCGCAGCGCGAAAAACCGGCGCTGGTGATGCGCACCGACGTCGGCAACGCCTATAACGCCGCGCGCCACCGCGAAATGTGGGCGGTGCTGCACAACCCGGAGGCGCCGATCCTGGCGGCGCTGCAAATGGACGCCGCCGCGGTGGTGGTCAATCTGTATATGATCCCGGATGAACCCGGCATTTTCCGCCAATGCGTGGAGAACATCGGCCGCCTGCGCCACGCCTGCGATCGCTACGCCATGCCGCTGATGATCGAACCGCTGGTAATGGCGCCAGCCGGCCAGGGCGCCGCCTACGGATCGCTGGGTGACGTGGAGAAGATCGTGCCGCTGGTGCGGCTGGCGCGCGAGCTGGGTGCCGACATCATCAAGGCCGATCCGACCGATCGGGTGGAGGATTTTCACCGCGTGGTGGAAGCGGCGCGCTGCCCGACGCTGGTGCGTGGCGGCGGCAAGGGGGAGCTGGGGCCGGTGCTGGAAAAATCCGCCGCGCTGATGGCCCAGGGCGCTTCCGGCATGGTCTATGGCCGCAACGTTTACCAACACAGCAATCCGTCGCAGGTGGTGCGCGCCCTGATGGCGATCATCCATCAAGGTGCCAGCGGCCAACAGGCGCTGGAGCTCTACCACCAGCAATGACCCGCTTTTGTAACTAAAATAACCCCTCCGCACCCCGGCAGCATGCTATAACCTGCTGCCGGTAACTGCAGCTTGCCTCATTCCTCGCTAGAATACGCCGTGATATCGCCATTCGGAGAACCGCCATGCCAAAACAACGGGTGCCGCTCAAGCTGAGCACCGCCATCACGCTGATGGTGTCCGCCATCATCGCTTCGGTGCTGCTGGTGGTGTTCGCGCTGTTTTTCGTGCAGATGAGCCGCGAGGGGCAAGATCAGCTGCAGCAGAAAGCCATCGCCGTCGCCAATACGCTGGCGCTCTCCAGCACGGTGGTTGACGGCCTGCAGCGGCGCGACCAAAGCGGCGCCATTCAGCGCTTCGCCGAGCAGGTGCGCCATCAAAACGAGCTGCTGTTCGTGGTGGTGGTGGATATGCAGGGCATCCGCTATTCGCACCCCAAACCCTGGCTGATCGGCAAGCATTTTATCGGCGAAGATCTGGCGCCCGCGCTGCAGGGCAACGTCAACAGCGCCATCAACCGCGGCACGCTGGCCCCGGCGCTGCGGGTGTTCGTGCCGGTGTATGACGATCAGAAAAAACAAATCGGCGTGGTGGCGCTCGGCATCGCGCTGGACACCGTGCAGCGGGTGGTGGCGGAGAGCCGTTGGATCATCTATTGGACCATCGCCTTCGCCGCGCTGGTCGGCAGCCTGGGCACCTTTTTCCTGGTCTCTGCGCTCAAACGCATCATGCTGGGTTTCGAGCCTTACGAAATCTCCAACCTGTTCGAACAGCGCAACGCCATGCTGCAGTCGATTAAAGAAGGCGTGATCGCGGTCGATAATGAATCCCGCATCACCATCGTCAATGACGAAGCCAAGCGCCTGCTGCGCCAGAGCGGGCCGGTGGAAAACCTGCTGCTGGAAGCCGCCAGCAAGCATTGGCCGGCGCAGCTGCATCTGGCGGAGGTGCTGGCCAGCGGCGAACCGCTGCGCGATCGGCAGATCAGCTTCAACGGCAGCGAACTGCTGACCAATACCGTGCCGGTGATCGTCAACGGCCAGGTGACCGGCGCCATCGCCACCTTCCGCGACAAAACCGAGGTCAGCCGCTTGCTGCAGCGCCTGAGCGGCATGGCTCACTACGCCGACGCCCTGCGGGTGCAGTCGCACGAATTTATGAACAAGCTGCATGTGATACTCGGCATGCTGCACATGAAGGCCTATCAGCAGTTGGAAAACTACATCATCAACACCGCCAGCAACTACCAGGAAGAGATCGGCGCGTTGCTGCGCAAGATCCATTCGCCGGAAGTGGCGGGCTTCTTCATCGGCAAGATCAGCCGCGCCCATGAGGCCGGCATCGAACTGACCATCGAGGAAACCAGCCTGCTGCCAGAAACCGACGATGCGGAGACCACCCATGTGCTGATCAGCGTGCTCGGCAACCTGATCGAAAACGCCATCGACGCCATCGACGGCGTTGAGGGACACGAGATCGGCCTGAGCTTCCATCACCACGACGATCAATTACACTGTATCGTCAGCGACGACGGCCCCGGCATCGATCCGGCGATCGCCGCGCGCATCTTCGAACACGGATTTTCCACCAAGGGAACGGGACGCGGCATCGGCCTAGCGCTGATCCGCAGCCATCTGGAGAAACTGGGCGGCAGCATCGATTTCGAATCCGAACCGGGCGAGCTGACCCAATTTTTCGTGCACCTTCCCTATCAGGCCAAGAGCAGAGCCCATGATTAACGTACTGATTGTCGACGACGACCCGATGGTGGCGGAGCTGAACAAATACTACCTGAGCCAGGTCGGCGGTTTTCACTGCCAAGCGACGGTCGCCACTCTGAGCCAGGCGCGCGCCCTGCTGGCCGATGCCAGCGTCAGCATCGATCTGGTGTTGTTGGATATCTACATGCAGCAGGAGAACGGGCTGGATCTGCTGCCCGGCCTGCGCGAACTGGGTGAGAAGACCGATGTGATCATCATCTCCTCCGCCAGCGACGTGAACACGGTGCAAAAAGCGCTGCACTACGGCGTGGTGGATTATCTGATCAAACCGTTCCAGTTCAGCCGCTTTAAGGAGGCGCTGAGCCACTACCGGCAACAGTCGCAGCTCTTGGCGCAGCGCGAGTTTTCGCAGGCCGACGTCGACAGCCTGCTACGCCGCCAGCCCGGCGGCCAGGAGAGCAAGAAGCTGCCGAAAGGGCTGACCAGCATCACCCTGAGCACGGTGTGCGAGTGGATCGAACAGCAGCACGACAGCGAATTTTCCACCGACAACCTGGCCAACGCCATCGGCATTTCGCGGGTGTCCTGCCGCAAGTACCTCATCTATCTGGCGGAGAGCGGCATTCTCGGCACCCGTATTCTGTACGGCGCCACCGGCCGACCGGTCTATCTGTATCAGTTGAAACCGGATGCGATCGCCATGCTGAAAGAGCATTGCCGCCCGGCCTAAACGACGCCGGGCGCAGAAAGCGCCCGGCCGTTGAAGGCTAGAAGTTGTGCATGTAACACTTCGCCTCAGGGTGAGGATCTTTCGAGTGTCTGCGCAGGCAACGCTGCTTTTTCTCCTGCTGTTCCAGGTTCCGCTGCTGCCGCTCGGCGGCCTCTGCTGCCTCGCGCTGCTGTTCCCGTGCAATCGCCTGCTCGTTGACCTGCGTCAGGTTATCGACATTCCACACCTTGTGACGCAATGCGTCGCGCTTTTTCTGGTACTCCTCGGTGATCTTACTGTCCTTCGGCGCCGCCGCATGGTATTCCAGATCCACCCGCGCCTGCGCGAAGCTGGCGCAACACAAGGCCATGCCGGCCAACACTATCATTTTCATCGATAAACTCCTGACAAATCCCTGTTCTCATCTTTAGCAATTCAGCGGTCGACCATTCAGCCAGGCCCGGCAATATGCGCCGACAAACGGCCGATGCGGCCCCATCAGGGACGTCCGCCGCAGACGCAGCGACAGGCAGCGGACAATATCGGCTCCCTGTTCACAGGCCGATCGGGCGCTCTGGTGCCCCTGCGCAGAACGTCTCGCCGTTTTCTGCGTTTGCAACCGCATTTCCAACGCTTCCCGCTCCGCACGCAGCCGCGCCAGCTGCATGCGCTCCGCCTGAATCTGTTCAGCCAACCAAATATGCTGCAACAAGCCATCCAGCCGCGCCGGGCATCCCGCCGCCGAAGAACTTTCCGTCGAGGCGCCGGGCGAGGAATGGCGATCGATGAACGCCTGACTGCAAAATGAGGCCAGCAGCGCCAGCGCCGCAGTGATTAACGAGGGTATTTTCAATACACAAGCTCCATGAATAAGCCGACTGGGGCGCGCCACGAAAAATGACGCAGAGAACCGTTCAACAGCCATTGAGTGAAGACATATGAGGCTCTGCGGGATCGGGCGCATGTTGCCCTCCCGTCGCCGGCGTTTTCGCGTTTTCGGCATCGCATTCCGCCAGACGCGCCAAGGTTTCAGCCTCGTTCTCCGTGGGTGGTGTCGGCACCGCCATCTCTTGTCGCAGGCCATGCGCCAGCTCTTTCAATTTCTTCTGAAACAGCACGGGAGAAACTCCCTCGCATTGCCGATCGTAACGGGCCGCATTTGCTTGCAGACTCAACAACGACATTATCAACATGGCGACAATACGCTTTGCCATTGAAAACTCCTGTAATGATGTCTAGGTATGTCGATATAAATTCAACAAGCAGAGATTCATCGTTTAAAGATAAATAACGCATCGGAAAAACAGAGTAGCGAATTAATAATAAACCGCTCCATAATATCTCTGAGATAACGTCTGGCGCCACGCTGAATAAAGAGTGGCGATTAGCGCCCCCCTATTTTCGACCAGTCCAGCGTACCGCCGATACCGACCCGGCCTTCATTCAGCACGGAAGCGGCGGATTCACCGGCGATAATACGCTGTTTTTGTTCTCGCGTTGCGGGCTGCGGTGCTCCCCAATTCCCCCGATGAGTGGAGGAGGATGAGGATGAAACAGTGGGGTAAATGGCACTGCATCCGTTTAATACCAGACACAATGCCAGAAGATAATTACGCCATGTCATACTATTCCCCTTAAAATAACGCCATTGGTAGTGACGGTAAATGAAAAATGAGTTTATTTAGTTTAATAACGTTCGCCGCATGCCATCGCCAGCGACAAAAAGAATACGCAAGTGTTAATCACCCGTTATTTTAATTAACCTGAATAAAACAAATATCGCTCAATAAGATAACGCTAATCGCAGAAATGGGCCAGCAGGTTCAGCGCACTTCCGAGTGCGCTGGGATCTTACTCTTCGCCGTCCGGCTGCCAGGCCAACAGATCGCCAGGCTGGCAGTCGAGAATGCGGCAGATCTTGTCCAGCGTTTCCAGCCTGACTCCCTTGACCTTGCCGTTTTTCAACAGAGACAGGTTTTGCTCGGTGATCCCCACCTGCTCCGCCAGCTCCTTTGAACGCATCTTCCTTTTGGCCAACATGACATCAAGACTTACGATTATTGCCACTCTATTCTCACACGAAAGAAAGCTGTTCTTCATTCAGCCGCAACGCTTCCAGAAATACCCGGCTAAATACCAGGATTGCGCAGCCTACGATCAGCGAGCGCACCGACTCGCTATTGACGCCATAATAAAGGATAAACAGCATTTTTTCATCGGCGGTCAATACCATCACCTGCAGCAGACCGGCTAACGACGGGAACAACACATCGACGATCAGCAAGATGCCGATGATCTGCAACAGCACCATATTGTTGCGATGCCACACGTTGCCGCGGAAAAATTGATAAAACAGCCCGGCGCCGCACAGCAGCGCGCTGTAATAGGGCAAATAACCGAGCATGTCGATAAGCAGCGTGGCGAACAGCGCCCAGCGTTGCTGCGGGATCGCGTAGGCAAGCAGCTCCGGGTAATATTCCCGGTAAGAGGCGACGATATCGCGATAGGCTACGCCCTGCAGCCAATCCCGCACAATGATGAACATCTCAACGCCGGTGCTGACGATCAGCATCGCCATAATGAGCAAACACAGACAACGCACGTACAGCGGCAGATGGATCCTTGGCGCAGCGCCCATAATTTTCTATCCCTTAATCAACAGCAATAAATTATCGTAAAACGATAATTTATTGCTGTCAATGATCAAGTGGACTGATGAGTCAGACGGCGGGCGCCAATGCGCGGGCAATAAAAAAGGCCGGGCTAACCCGACCTTGTTTGACTGCTCGACGCGCTTAGACCAGTTCGATCACGTCGAAGTTGGCTTCGCCGCTCAGATCGGCATCGTAATCAACGCCCTGCAGACCGAAGCCGAACAGGCGCAGGAATTCCGCCTTGTAGCCCTGGTAATCGGTCAGTTCGTTGATGTTATTGTCGTTCAGCTGCTGCCAGATTTCACGGCAGGTTTCCTGCACGGCATCGCGCAGTTCCCAGTCATCCAGGCGCAGACGGTGTTTCTCGTCGGTGTCCGGCGCCGCACCGCTGTACAGCTTGGTCGCGAACAGACGCTGGATCTGCTCGATGCAGCCTTCGTGAATGCCCTGCTCCTTCATGATTTTGAACACGATGGAGATATACAGCGGCATCACCGGAATGGCGGAGGAGGCCTGAGTTACCACCGACTTGAGCACCGCAACGTAAGCCGCGCCGCCTTTGGCCTGCAGCTTCTGGTTGATGGCCTGCGCCGCGCGATCCAGATCTTCTTTCGCCTTGCCCAGCGTACCGTGCCAGTAGATTGGCCAGGTCAGATCGGTACCAATGTAGGAGTAAGCGACAGACTGCGCGTTATCCGCCAGCACGCCCGCTTCGTCCAGCGCGTCCATCCACAGCTGCCAGTCCTGGCCGCCCATCACCTTCACGGTGTCGGCGATTTCTTGCTCGTTGGCCGGTTCGACCACAGCTTCAACCAGCACGTCTTTGTTGGTGTCCAGCGCAACGGATTTGTACGGCTCGCCGATCGGCTTCAGTGCGGAACGCACCACTTCGCCGGTTTCCGGCATTTTACGCACCGGCGAAGCCAGCGAGTAAACCACCAGGTCAACCTGACCCAGGTCTTTTTTGATCAGATCGATCACGGTTTGACGGCACTCGTTGGAGAATGCGTCGCCGTTGATGCTTTTCGCGTACAGGCCTTCTTCTTTAGCTGCCTTGTCGAAACCGGCGGAGTTGTACCAACCGGCGGAACCGGTTTTGCCTTCGCTGCCAGGCTTCTCGAAAAATACGCCGATGGTGGCCGCACCGCTGCCGAAAGCGGCATTGATGCGCGAGGCCAGACCGTAACCGGTGGATGCACCAATGACCAGCACCTTTTTAGGCCCGTTTTTCAGTTCGCCGCGCGACTTAACGTAGGCGATTTGCTCACGGACGTTGGCTTCACAGCCTGCCGGGTGAGCGGTGGTGCAGATAAAACCACGAATTTTAGGTTTGATAATCATAGTAATTTTTTCTTGGTAGCTAAAAACCGAAGGACAATATACCTGATTTTCTCGATATACTTAAGAAAGTGCGAAAACAAGCGCAGTGAACAGACCAGTCGGGGCCGCTCCCTGCGCCAGTGAAGGAGCCGTACCGGGTGAATGCCATTCCCAAAATACATGCCGATGAGGCCGAAATCTCTCTCCCCCATGTCCGAGCTATGCTCGCCGAACAGTTCCCGGCCTGGGCGGCGTTACCCATCGAACTCGTCACCACCGGCGGTACCGACAACGTGATGCTGCGGCTCGGCGACGCGCTGTTCATTCGCCTGCCGCGTACCGCCTCGGCGGCCGAAGCGCTGGCGCGCGAGAACCGCTACCCCGCGTTGCTGGCCCCTCATCTGCCGGCACCGATTTCAGCGCCGTTAGCCCAGGGCAAGCCGGATGACGCCTATCCTTTCGCCTGGAGCATCGGCCGTTGGATCAGCGGTCGCACGCCCGCCTGCGGCGAATGCAGCCCGGCGCTGGCGACGCAGTTGGGCGAATTCGTACGCACGCTCCATACCATCCCGACCGCAGACTATGAGATCACCGCCTATCGCGGCGGCCCGATCAGCGCCAGAGATGCCCTCACGCGCGAGTCTATCGCCCAGTGCGCCCCTCACCTCGATGCCGCCGTCCTGCTGCGGACGTGGGACAATGTGAGCCAGGTGCGTGAAAACACCGCCGGCGCATGCTGGCTACATACGGACATTCAACCCGGCAATTTGCTGGTCGACAACGGTGAACTGGCGGCGGTGATCGACTGGGGCGGCATCGCCATCGGCGATCCGGCGGTCGATCTGATCGTCGCCTGGAACCTGATGGGGCCGGAAGCCCGCGAACATTTCCGCCGAGCGGTGAAGGTGGACGATGAGACCTGGCGTCGCGGTCGCGCCTGGGCGCTGTCGATTGGCGTTATCGCTTACGCCTACTATGTCGATAAGGAACCTTTGCTGACGCGCACGTCACGCTACCAGCTGAAGCAGGTCGCGGCGGAGATGGGATTGACGCTATAAAACAGCAGACCGGACGCACTTCGCCCGGTCTGCAATCATTACGCCTTGTTCTTTTCCAGCTGCTCAATCAGCGTATAACGCAGCGACGAGGCATCGGCCGGCACGTTCTCCACCGGGGTAACAAGCACTTTCAGCCGATACTGATAACCCGGTTCGAAGGTGAAACCCTCGATGCCGGTATAGAACAACTCCCACGGCTGCTGCGCGGAGCGACGCACCTGCATGCACTTCATCGGGCCGACGCCCACGCAGTCCACCAGCGCGCTGTTCACCAGCAACACTTCCGTTTGGCCGCCTTTCTCATTTGCGGGCTGATTCATCGAGGTTCCCTCCTGGCTGCAGCCGGCCAATGCGGCCAACGCAACAAATAACAACGCTTTGATTTTCAATGTACTGCACCAATAGTCATGTAGGTCAGACGATCCTAACAAATTGACTGGATGAATTGAACCTTGCTCCGTATCACAGAGGCGACATTATTCGCTCGCGCTTATTCTCCAAACTCATGCGTTACAGGACAGAGGTCATGACGGTACGCTGTCGTTTTTATCATCGGTATCAATGAGAAAACCGGCATCACGAATCGCCGCCCTCACCTGCCTGGCGTCCATCACCGCCGTTTTCACATAGCCAAAGAATGCCACCCGCGCGCCGGGCAAACGGACTGGCGTCGCCAGTTGGGCACTGAGTTCGCGATTGCGCTGCGCCATCTGCTCGGCACGCGCCTGCCAAAATGCAGCCGGTTCGGAGGGAGTTTCAGTGGCGGTTTCGAACCGAGACGCCAATTCGCTTAGCGCCTCCCACTCCGCCAACAGGGCGGCAACCACTTCAGGATTAGCCACCTGCCCCCAGTCAGAGGGTAAAATCCCCTCACGCCACGCCTCAAGGTAGCCGGGCAACGCCCTCTTCAACCGACTCAGCCGATCGTTCAACGCAGGTTTCATTTTACAACGCCTAATGTCTTGATATTCCCCATAATGTCACTCTCGCTTAACCGGTGATGGGAGCAATGACCGGAGCTTATCAGCGCCATAGATGACGTAATGACTTTTAGTGCGGCTAAATTAGCGATATGTGCGGGTGGGGATGGGGATTTTTGCAGATGATTTCCCGAAGATGAAGAACGCCAACACTAGTAGTACGACTGGCAAAATCAACGCCGTCCATTAGTCTCGGAAACATCATTCAAAACATAAGCCTCGCTATGAAGCAGTCTTGGTTTTCGAACTTTCAAATTTGATTAAAAATAATTCAAAAAACAGTCAACAATACGATCTTTCTCAATAACCCATTCGAATCTTAAGAACTAGCACCTATATTATCCCATCGACAAACACAAGGTTAATCGATTAATTTTAAACATAACGATTACTAACTTCATGGCTTTTTCACATAAACAATCTGTACTTTAGCTGAAGCTTCTGTTATAAAAACACTGCGCTGCAACTTTTTAATATATAAATCCAGCTTCAAAAAACACCCCCTTATAATCAACAGCATAAGTCAAATCTAAATATGGACATTTCAAATACCAATGAACATAGAAACAGTTAAAACCGCTTCGAGATTTTCAATACCGATAAAAATAATTCTAGCCGGAATAGTTAGCGCGCTTGGTGGTTCGGGGTACATTGGTTTTCTAAGCGAATATGCAACTTACTTTTATGCGTTATCGAATGGATTTAGAATCCCAGCCGAGGGGTCACCATACTTAAAGGTCACAATAGCATCAATAAGTTTCTCGGTAATGCTATTATGTGCCATCATATATATGATTTTTTATTTTATAGTAAAAATAAACCTATCATCAAATAAGTGGGCAAACAAGGTTCAAAGAAAAATTGTTGATTCATTTCAATTGAAAAGCCAAACTCCAAAGGCTATCCATTGGTTATATAACACCTCACAAAAACCAATGAGCATTACAGGAGCTATTGTAGCCTCATTTATTTCATCTATTGCCGTTGCAATGATGCCTTATTTTGGGGTGAGCAAGGTAATACCAATCCCAATTTAT
>NZ_JBJNMH010000024.1:0-50744 GCF_052168635.1 Serratia sp. CY47444 | reverse complement strand
ATAAAAAACTATCCTTAATGGTAGTTATGTCTCATTGATACAAATGGTAATTTTTTAAACGGAATTGTAAATAATGCTAATTAGTTATGCGTCATAACTCAATTAAGGTGTTAGGTTATGGATGATGAGTTTACATTACCAATAATTAACAATAAAGAAACAAAATCCGCGCTTGCGCTCACGCCGAGTCAACAAGGGTTTTTATTTCATGCGTTAACGGGAGAAGGAAAACATCATTACCATGAACAATTTGTTTGCCATTTTTCTGAATGCGTAAACGCTGCGCTTTTCCAATGGGCTTTAAATACCTTATTTAAAAAGCATGACTGTTTCCGTATCCGTTTCTGTTGGGATGAAGGCGATCACCCCTATCAACAGGTTTGCATCGATGCAGTGCCGAATATCTATATTGTCGATGCCAATCAGCATAATAAAAAAGTCACTTTTCCCTTGGGCGAGACTATTACACTTGACGCCCCACAGGATGATAACCTTGATGTATTTGTTAACGCATTTCTCCGCGCTGATTTAAATAACGTCTTTGATTTAAATACGATCCCCGTTCGTGCCTATTTAATTCAGTCGAAAACTGAAAGCGTCTTTATATTTTCTTATCATCATATTGTGATGGATGGTTGGAGCTTATCTCTTTTTATTCAGCAGCTTTTCAATCTTTATACCCGCGCGTTGGCAACGGCATCGCAGGATGACTCGTTTATTTTACCCTCGTCCATCAAACCTTTTATTACTGAGGTGGCGAAGCGGCAAAAAGTATTTCAACGCGAATATTGGGCCTCATACCTGCAGGCGATGGTGCCTACCTCTCTTGAACCGCTCTTGCAGCACCAGGACGCGCATGAACTGACGGATGAACTGCTCGGTGCGAGCCTGGAAAAAGCGCTGCCGCCGGACGTCTGTCAGAAAATACACACGCTGTGTGGGCAGCATCGGATCACCCCGGCCACGCTGTTTTATGTCGCCTGGGGCATTGTGCTGCAACGCTGGCTTTACGCTGATGATGTGGTTTTTGGGGCCACTGTCTCTGGCAGAAATACGCCGATTGACGGCATCGAAAGCGCACTCGGCCTGTTTATTAACACGTTACCGCTGCGGGTGAAAGATGATGGCAACAGCACGTTGCTACAACACTTGCAGCGCATGCATGAGACGCTGATTAATCACTATGAGTATGAATATGATGCGTTAGCGAAAATAAAACAGGTGGCGCAACAGGAGCGCCATCAAGGTGAACTGTTTAATACGCTGGTCGTGATAGAAAATTATCCGGTCGATGCGGCCTTATTGGCGGGCGAGGCTCAGATCGGCATTCGCAGCATGCGAGTGCAGGAGCAAACTCACTACCCGTTAACCCTTACTATCGCCAATCAGCGTGGTTACCGGTTCGGCATCGGCTATGCAACGCGTTATCTTACCGCCAACATGGCGCAAGCCATGCTTACGCAACTGTGCTATCTGGTCGAGCAAATTGTGCATAACCCGCAGCGAACGATCGCATCGCTGGTCAATATCTCCCCAGAACAGCAAACAAGCTATCTTCAGCCGTATCTGAACGGCATGGCATGCCGTAACTGGGACCCCCAGTCCAACGTTGTTGAACAGTTCTTGCGGGTTATCGAAACCGCGGCAGATCGCGTCGCCGTTGCAGATGAACAAGATGCGTTGACCTACCGCGCGTTAGCCGAGCGTGCCGATCGGATTGCTACCTATCTCGCGCAGCAGGGCATACGTCAGGGCGATTTTGTCGGCATTATCAGCGAACGTACCGTCAATACGGTGGCGGCGATAATCGCTATCATGCGCATCGGTGCTGCTTATGTACCGATCAGCCCCGACTACCCCTCTGGCCGTATGCAGGAGATGATTGACGACAGCCAGTTATCATTACTGCTGGTGCAGGGAAAACCTCTCGGCGAACTCAGTGTGGCGCAGGGCGATCTTTGTGCCTTACCCGCTGCCTCGAAGGTGGAATATCCTGCGATCACCCCAGATTCGCCCGCTTATGTGATTTACTCGTCTGGCTCTACCGGCAAACCAAAGGGCATCGTGGTGGCGCACCGCAGTCTGCTGCGTCTGATGCAGGGCGAAAGCGCGCTGAAAGCGGCGACGAACGACGTCACCTTGCTGACCTGCCCCTTTGAGTTTGATGTCTCGGTGTTTGAAATGTGGTCCACCTTGCTTAACCACGGCAAACTGGTGCTGTTGAGCAAACTGGCTTTGCTCGACATGGACAAAATCCGCGCAGCGATCGTGAAAGAACAGGTGACGCGCGCCTGGTTTACCGCGTCATTGTTTAACTCTTATGTGGCGGAAGGCGGCGATTTCTTTGGCCTGCTACAGCGTATTACTGTAGGGGGCGAAGCGGTATCCGCCAGGCATGTCAATGCCGTGATGACGACATACCCGCATCTGAAGGTGACCAATGGCTATGGGCCGACGGAGAACACCATCTTCACCACCGCCTACCGATTTGACGGCCTTCAGCCTGCCCGTGTGCCGATCGGCTACGCCGTGCCGGGAACGTCGCTCTATATCACCGATCGTCACGGGCATCTGTTGCCGCTGGGGGCTACCGGTGAACTGGTGGCAGGCGGCGAGGGCGTTGCCATCGGTTATCTGAATAAAGCGCAGTTGACAGCCGCCGTATTTATCCCCGATCCCTTTATCCCCGGCGGGCTGATGTACAAAACCGGAGATTACGCGCGGCTACTGGATGACGGATGCGTTGAGTGTTTTGGCCGCAAAGACGGGCAGATCAAAATCAGCGGTCAGAGAATTGAAACCGGCGAAATCGAACAACGTCTGCTGGAGTGTGCGGGCATTGTCGAAGCGGTGGTGATCCCTCATACCGTGCGGGACACCCTGCATCTTGCGGCCGTCATTTGCGTCGACGAGCGCTATGAACCCGCCGAGACGCTCGCGCAGTTGAGCGGCAGGCTACCGCAATTTGCCGTTCCAGAATCATGGGTAGTCGTGGCGGAAATGCCGAAGAACCACAGCGGGAAGGTGGATCTGACGCAGGTGCGCAACCTGCTGCCCGCGCAGCAAAGCCCGATCGTTCCGACCGTAGAGAAACTCACGCAACCCGGTGTAGGGCAAGCACTGCGGCAGATATGGCAACATGTGCTCGAGCTGCCGCACATTGATGGCAGTGACTCCTTTTTTGCCTTGGGCGGCACCTCGCTGGATACCATCAGGATCAAAGGGGAAATCAAGCGGCAATTACATCTCGATATTGATATCACCGATCTCTTTAAGTACCCCACTCTGGATTCACTGACGCATTTTCTTAACGCTGCGCCGCAGTCGGCGGTGGCCGAGCCGGAGCCTGCCGTTGCCTACAGTGACACGCCGCTGGCGATTGTCGGTATGTCGGGGCGTTTCCCCGGTGCGACGGACATTGAAGCGCTGTGGGCACTGATTGCCGGGCGAGAAGCAGGATTAACCCTGTTTAGCGATGATGAGCTACTGGCCAGCGGGGTCTCTCCCGAACAGCTAAGACAAAGCAACTATATAAAAACCAAAGGGATCATTGACGATCACGAGTGGTTCGACGCCGACTTCTTTGGTTATACCCCCAACGAAGCGGAATTGATGGATCCGCAAATTCGCCTGCTGCATCAGTGTTGTTGGCAGACGTTGGAACATGCCGGGTGCGATCCCGTTTCCTTTGCGGGCACCATCGGTGTGTTCGCGGGACTCCTGACATCGCCCTACTGGCTGGATGCGGTGATGAAGGACACGACGGATTCTACCGCCTTGTACAAGGCCAGCATCCTGAATATTCACGCTGTCACCGCGTTGATCGCCCATGCGTTAAATCTCACCGGTCCGGCCATGACGCTGGATACGGCGTGCTCGACCTCGGCGGTAGCCATCCATCAGGCGTGTAATGCCCTTCGCAATGGCGATTGTGATGCGGCGCTGGCGGGCGGCGTGTCCATTGAGATGCCAGCCTACCGTGGTTACGAATACCATGAGGGGATGATCAATGCTCGGGACGGCGTCTGTCGCCCCTTCGATCGCCTGGCTTCAGGTACGGTAACCGGCGATGGCGTGGCGACACTGTTGTTGAAACGCCTGGATGATGCGTTGGCTGATCGGGACTGCATTTATGCGGTGATCAAAGGCTCGGCCATCAACAATGATGGGAATAATAAGGTTGGCTATACCGCGCCGAGCGTGAGTGGGCAGATGACGGTGATCCGCTCTGCCTTGCGCCGCGCCCATTTTACGACCGACAGCATCGGCCTGGTAGAGGCGCACGGAACCGCTACCGTACTGGGCGATCCTATTGAGATACGGGCGCTGAATGAGGTGTTCGGTGCTGCGCGTGCGCCAGTTTGTGCGGTCTCGGCCATAAAAAGCAATATCGGCCATTTAAACTCGGCGGCGGGCGTGGCGGGGGTGATCAAAACCGCGCTGGCCCTTCATCATCAGGAATTGCCGCCGACGGCGCATTTTACCCAACTCAATCCCGCCATTGATCTGTCGCATTCTGCGCTTTACATCAATCATGAATCACAGCCTTGGACGCAAAATCAGCCGCGTCGGGCGCTGGTAAGCTCGTTTGGGATTGGCGGAACCAATGCCAGTATCGCGCTAGAAGAACATCTGGCGTCTGAGAAGGGTGAGCCGGATCATGTACGCGACGACTATCTGCTGCTGTTTTCGGCGAAAACCCCTGCGGCGCTTGAGGCGCGGGTCGTCTCTACGCTGGAATATGTTAAGTATGGGGCGGGCGTTCGCCTGCCCGATGTCGCCTATACGTTACAGACAGGACGTACCGCGTTCAAATATCGGCGCGCCTATCTGGTGAGCCGTGGCGCGAAAATCGATCTTTCCAGCGCCACCATTTTGCATGCTGAACAGGTTAGCGGTCAGAGCACGGCGACCGGTGTCTGCTTTATGTTCCCCGGGCAGGGGAGCCAGTATCGCGGTATGGCCAGCGCGCTCTATGCCCGTCAGGCGATTTTCCGCGAGCAGATGGATCGGTGCTTTGCTGCCTATCAGCGCTATTCGTCGGTCGATCTTAAGGCGCTGCTGTTTACCGCCGATCATCCGCAGGATATTAACCAGACTATTTTCACTCAGCCGGTGCTGTTTTGCGTCGAGTACAGTCTGGCGCAGACCTTGATGGCGCTGGGTGTCACACCCGCCAGCATGATCGGGCATAGCTTGGGCGAGTATGTGGCGGCCTGTATCGCTGGCGTGTTTACACTTGATGACGCTATCCGGATCATCGAAGCACGCGGGCGTTTGATGCAGTCCATGCTGCCGGGCAGTATGCTGGCGATCTACCTGAGTCGTGCGCAATTGGAACCCTGGCTGGCGGCGCACGAAGGTATTGAACTGGCGGCCAACAACAGCGAGCATTTTTGTGTCGTTGCCGGTGACGATGAGGCTATTTCCGGCCTCTGCGCCCGCCTGGTGCAAGCCGATATTCAGCATACGCTGCTCAAAACCTCTCATGCGTTTCACTCGGCCATGATGGCGCCGATGCTGCCGGAGTTTGCCGCATTGCTGCGGCAGATCCCACTAAGTGCGCCGCGCATCCCCTTTATCTCTAATGTCACCGGGGAGTGGATCACCGCTGAACAGGCGACGTCACCCGATTATTGGGTTCAGCAGGTCCGTAATCCGGTGCTGTTCAACGAAGGAGCCGCGCACCTATTGAGTGAGTCGTCCCTATTGGTGGAGGTCGGGCCAGGAAAAACGCTATCAACCTTTATTCAGGCACACAGCCAATATCGCGATCAGCCCACTGTGCTGACGCTGCGCCAGGCCAAAGCGCAGATCGATGACGAACACTTTATGCACCACACCCTCGCAACGCTCTGGGTGAACGGTGTAAATATCGACTGGCGTCGCTTCAATCATGATGCGCTCGGGCGGCACATTCCCTTGCCGGGCTATCCGTTCGAACAGGCCTATTATTATCGCTATGGTGCCGCGCTGTCTGGCTATCGTCACCCGCAGCATCCACTGCGTCGCCCGAAAGAAGAATGGTTGCAACGAGTCGTGTGGCAGTCGCACATTGCGCCATCAGGTGATGATTTTTATGCGCCCGGCGCGCTGGTGCTGGTTATCGGCGCGGACAGCGATCGGGTGCAGAATGCGCTGGCACAGAGCGGGGTTGACAGTGTCGTGGTGCCCATGCCGGTCTCGGATGAGGGCGAAGTGTGGGATAACGACCGAATTATTACGCACTTTCATTGCGTGACGCCGCTGTTACAGCAAAAGACGTACCAGCAGTTGCATTATCTGTATGCTCCATCCGCACAGCTTTCGCTGGCACAGTCGCTGACTGGGCTCTATCGCGTTGCCACCTGGTGTGCGCGCCAAACCACGCCAGTGGCCTCATTGACCGTGCTCACTCAGGGCGCATTTCGGGTGCAGGAACACGAGAACCCGGATCCGGCGCTGGCGGCGTTGTCCGGTGCGATCACCGTGTTGGCTCAGGAACTCTACCCCACCGATGTCCGGATGCTCGATCTGGCCAAGACAGATAAACTCACGATCCTCACCCAGCGCGTGGTTAACGACCCCGCTCAGCCGGTTATGGCGATCCGCCAAGGGGTGGCGTATCTGCGCCGCTACGTACCAACGCGTTTGTTGACAAGATTGCCGCAGCAGTCATGGTGCAATCCGGGTAGCGTAGTGTGGATTATTGGCGGAGAAAAGGGTATCGGCCGAGTTATCGGCCACGAACTGGCGCGTCGCGATGGCGTCAGCGTAATCCTGAGCAGCCGCGCAGCGCATCAACATGCCCCGGTGCAGGATGCCGGACTGCAGGTCATCCACTGTGACGTGACACATACCGAAGCGGTGAATACCTGTCTGGCTACCATTATTGAGCGTTATGGCCGGTTGGACGGCATTATCTTTGCCGCTGAATCCAGCACGGCCATGACGTTGCATCAACTGAGCGAGTCTGCGCTGTTGGATTCACTGGCGGTGAAAGGGGCGGGCACGGACAATGTGCTGCACGCGCTGGAACGGCATCAACTGCTGGATGAACGCTTACTGATGCTGTTTTGCAACTCGCTGGCCGCCGTTAATGCGGAGGTCGGTCAGACGGGCTATGCCGCGGTTAGCGCTTACCTGGATGCACTCGCAGAGCAGTTGAGATCGCGCTATGGGGTGAATGCACTCAGCGTAGGTTGGGATGCGTTAAAAGAACAGGGCATGCTGCTGGAGGCGATTAACGGCAGTGAAAATGCGTACCTGCGCGGCCTGCGTCCATTAGCGGCCGGGTCACTGTTGCAGGCGTATAAACGGCAGGGCGGGCGAGCGAGCTATTACGCTCGACTGTCGCCGCAGCGCGACTGGCTGCTTGATGAGCACCGGATTGCGGGTGTTGCCACGCTACCGGGCACCGGCTATCTGACGCTGGTTTACGACGCACTGCGCCATTATCTGGCACAGGCGCGAGTCTGTATCGATGAGCTGGTTTTCCTTGCGCCGCTGAGTGTGGCGGATCATCACTGCGTCGATCTATTTGTCGACATTGAGCCGGAAGGTGACGCGTTCAGCGTTGAGGTGAAATCGATTGAGGATATGTTCACTGACGCATTAACTACCCACGCCAAGGGACGTGTTTCGCTGTTGACCGAGAACGCTACGGCTACGTTGGATCAGGCGTCAATCCTGCGCAGCATGCGCGAGATGACGGCCGAGGTGCGCGGTTTGCCGGGGGCTCACTTCCGCTATGGGCCGCGCTGGCAAAACCTGCAACAGGTTCACTGCAATGCGGCAATGACCCACGCATTCGCGACGCTGACCCTGCCCACCGCCTACGATCGGGACGCATTCGCCCTACATCCGGCGCTGTTGGATGTCGCCAGCAGTTTTATCGAACAACTGGCTGGTTATCACACCGAGACGGTTCCATTCCTTTATCAGGATTTACGCCTGTACGGTCCGATGACCGCGACGCTTCACGCGGAACTGACCGTAAACCAGCACGACGAAGACGGGGATAGCTACGCCTTCACGCTCTATGATGACGCTGGCGAACTTATTGCCCGCTGTGCGGCGTTAATGAAGCGCAAAGTGCAGATCCAGATGCTGGACGCGAATTGCGATACGCGGCTGCGCGTGCCCTGTGCCGAGAATTATCAGTTGCAGCTACAACCGGGGGATGCGGGTGCCAGCACGCTGGTGTTGCAACCTACGCCGCGTCTGGCGCTGGGCGATAATCAGGTAGAAATTGAAGTTCTGGCCAGCGGGCTGAATTTTAAAGATGTCCTGTTCTCTATGGGGTTGCTCAGGCAGCAGCCGGACGACGCACCGCTGCAATTAGGGCTGGAGTGCGCAGGCCGCATTACCCGTGTGGGTAAAAATGTCAGAGAGTTTGCGCCTGGCGATGATGTGATGGCGGTACTGAATGGCGGCTTTGTCGCGTATTCGCAAGTGGATAGTCACTGCGTAGTCAGAATGCCGGCGCATTGCCGTATCGAGCAGGCGGCTGCGCTGCCCATCGCCTATCTCACCGCGTACTACGCGCTGGTGGTGCGCGGCGATCTCCAACGCGGTGAACGGGTATTGATCCACAGTGCGGCGGGGGGCGTTGGCCTGGCGGCGGTGCATATCGCCAAAATGTGCGGCGCAGAAATCTACGCGACCGCAGGCAGCGAGCCTAAACGCGAGTACCTGACGTCACTCGGTGTACATTGCGTTGCGGATTCCCACAGCGAACAGTTTGCTACAACCCTGCTCGCGCACTCGCAGGGACAGGGCATGGATGTGATCCTCAATTCCCTCACCGGACGTCTGCTTGATGTCAGTCTGACGCTGTTGGCACCGCTCGGGCGATTTCTCGAACTGGGTAGCAAAGACATCGTGGAAGATCGCGCGCTACCTATGCGCTTCTTTGCTCACGGCGGCAGCTTTATTCCGCTCAATTTCCATGCCGCGCAAGGGGCGTTTCGCCGCTATCTGCAGCAGATTGTCGCCTGGATTGACGATAAAACCCTGCCGTTACTCCCCTGTAAGCCGGTTCCCCTGCCCGAGGTTGCAAACGCGTTCGCCACCCTGACCACGCCACAGCATATCGGCAAGGTTGTCGTGATTCACCGCAGCAGCGCCGGGATGGATCGGTTGAATGCCATGATCGCCGAGCGGCGGCGTGGCGGATATGCGCTCAGCATGAGCAACCCGGAAGCGATGCGTCAGCTACGCCCCCTGTTGCAGACGCGCAGCCCCTGGGCGCAGGTGCTGATCTCACCGCGCAACATCGACGAACTGACGACGGGCAACCGTGTGGATCGCGACAGTCCCGCGGATGCAGACGCCGTGAGCGCGCAAGGCGTAATGAAAAAACGCCCGCGCCCGGAAATCGGCGTGGCCTATAGCGCACCAACCCGCGAGGTTGAACGGGAACTGTGTCACATCATTGAAGATTATCTGGGCATCGCCAATATCGGTATTGATGACCAGTATGCGGCGCTGGGGGCGACCTCGCTGGATATGGTGCAACTGAGTGGGCAGATGGCGCGCCGCTATCCGCATGTAAGCGTGGTCACGCTGTATAACCACGCCAGCGTGCGTCAGTTAGCCGCCTTTTGCCAGCCGCCGGATGAGGACACTGTGGCGCCATTGCCCCCCTCTGCGCCGCAGAAGCACAGCCCCAATCAGGCGGCAAAACGCGCGTTACAGATTGCGGAAAACAACGCGCGCAAGCGAAAAAATTCGCATTGACTCGGGCTGGCTATCGCCCCTGCTAACAGGTAGAGAAGACTATGGAATACGCAAGCGAAACGAACGGTATGGAAGTCGCTATCGTTGGCATGGCGGTTCGTTTTCCCCAATCTAATACGTTGAGTGAGTATTGGTCGAACATTGTTCAGGCCAAAGAGTGTGTCACCTTTTTCAGCGAGCAGGCGCTGCTCGCCGAGGGTATCGACCAGGCGACATTGGATAACCCCAACTATGTGCGTGCCAAACCTTACATTGAGGGCGTGTGCGACTTTGACGCCGCGTTTTTTGGCTATAGCCACAAAGAGGCGCAGACGCTGGATCCCAAATCCAGAGTGCTGCATGAGGTCGCCTACCATGCGCTGGAAGATGCAGGCTATGCTCAGCGAGCCTGCGAACAGGTGACGGGCGTTTTCCTCGGCGCTTCGGAGGATGTTGAGTGGTTGCGCCGTTCAATGTCACAGATCGAAGGCGATGCGCTGACCCGTTTTTCCTCCGGCATTTATGGTCATAAAGATCTGATCGCGCATTTCATCGCCTACAGCCTGAACCTCAGCGGCCCGGTGTATAGCCTTTATACCAGCTGTTCCACCTCCCTGAGCGCGACCCACGTGGCGTGCCGCAGCCTGTTATTTGGCGAGTGCGATCTGGCGCTGGCTGGGGGCATCACCATCGATTTGCCGCAAAAATCGGGCTATTACTGCCAGCAGGGCATGATCCATGCGACGGATGGACACTGTCGACCTTTCGATACTCACGCCTCTGGCACACTTTTTGGTGACGGTGCCGGTGTGGTGGTGCTCAGGCGTCTTGAGGACGCACTCGCCGCGGGGGATCGCATCTATGCGGTGATCCGCGGTAGTGCGGTCAACAATGACGGCAACCAAAAAATGGGCTTTGCTGCACCCGGCCATGAAGGACAGAAGAAGGTCATTCGTGACGCCTGCAATCTGGCTGACGTCAGCACGGAAAGTATTGGCTATGTGGAAACGCATGGTACGGGCACCCGCATCGGCGATCCTATCGAATTCGCCGCGCTGACGGAGGCCTTTGATACGCCGCAGCGTCACTACTGCGCGCTCGGGGCGGTGAAAGCCAACATCGGGCATACCCACGCGGCGGCTGGCGTAGCGGGGTTAATCAAAACAGCACTGGCTCTCTATAAACGCACCATTCCGCCGCTGGCTAACTACCAGACGCCGAACCCGAAACTGGATCTGCAACACTCCCCATTTTATATCCCGACGCGGGCGCTAGCTTGGCCGGAACTGGGGACGCCGCCGCGCGCGGGCGTAAGCTCTTTTGGGATCGGCGGCACCAACGTCCACATGATTCTGGAGGCAGCGCAGCCTGCCGCGCGCGACAGCAACAAGGCGCAACGGGTGTTTATTCCCCTCTCCGCGCCATCGCCCGCGCAACTCGACCGCATAACTCAACAGATGGCGGCGTTGCTGAACGATGCCGATGCGAGTGAAGTAGCCTATACGCAACAGGTGGTGAGACCCGCGTTTGACTGTCGGCGCGTAGTGCAGGTCGATGGCGACGGCACGCAGACGGTACTGGCGGCATTGAAAGACAGTATGCCACTGGCAGCATGGGGCAGGCATTGCCCCGACTTGCGCACCGAGGCAGACAGCGCTAACGCGCGCCTATTGGCGCATTCAGCCGTCTACCAACGGGAGGAGGCAGCGCTTGTGGCGATGCTTGATGAACATATGTTACCGCCGGGGTATCGCAGTGACGCCGGTTTGTGGGCGCAGGCGGAAGCGGGCAGCCTGCTGGCGAGAGGATGTCTGACGATCGCTGCGCTGAAAACCTGGATGACGCTGTTGCCTGCGCTCAACGTACTCTCCGGGAGCGGCACGGGCATCCTGCCCGCCGCTGCCGCCACGGGGGTGATGGCCACGCAGGATGTCTTGCGCATGCTGTGGGCGCTGGATAACAAGGCGCAACGCCTCAGTATCCCCGAAAGGCACCCGCCGACCAGCGGTTACACGTTGGCCTGGCAGGGACGGGCGCTGCGCAATGAACAGCACGATGATCTCGGATTCTGGAGCGAAGCACTGCTGGCGAACGCTGTACCAAGTGGTCAACGGGATCCGGGCATCAACTGGCTCACGCTGCCGTCGGACGCGGAGGATAGCCTGGCGGCGCTGCGAACGATTGCTCAACTCTGGGGGGCTGGTTTTAACGTCAATTGGGCCGCGTGGTACGGGGATCACGTGCCGCAGCGCGGTTGCGCGTCCGCCTATCCTTTCGAACATACCTATTATCCTTTGCCTGCGCGAACCTGTGCGGCGGCAAGCGCCGAGCCGACGCAGGAGCAGGAAGTAAGCCGCAGTTACCAGACGCGGCCGACATTAAGTGTGCCCTTCGTCGCTGCGCAAACGCCGGCCATGAAGCACATCACCGGGCTGATGGAGCAGATTCTGGAACTCAAACCCGTCGGACTGGACGATGACTTTTTTGAACTGGGTGGGCACTCGCTACTGGTCACACAATTAACCTCTCGTCTGGAGCGTGATTATAACGTGCGCATCGATCTGGTGGCGTTAATGGAAACCCCCAATCCGCGCAGTATCTATGCGCATATTGCGGCGCAATTGGGCGGTGAAGACAACCTGGAAGCAGCCAATCAGTAAAGGAGCAAAATAATGAACGTCGCGGTAATAGGTGCAGGAGTCATGGGCACGGGCGTCGCCCATAATATGGCACAATATGGTATATCGACCACTGTTGTGGATATTTCACCGACGCAGTTGGTTAATTGTCAGAAGTCCATTAGCGCCAATTTACGTTTATATCACTTTCACCCGCAGCATAAAGCAAACGACAGTAGCGTGGCGAAAGTGATGGAAAATATCCGATTCACTACCGAGTTAAGTGATATTTCACATTGTGATCTGGTGATTGAAAATATTACTGAAGATATCCACCAGAAAAACGCGCTATACGCCAAACTGAATATGATCTGTTCTGCTGATACGGTATATGGTGTTAATACCTCTGCCATTTCCATTACGGCAATTTCAAAATTGATGCAGCGGCCAGAAAATGTGGTTGGTGTCCATTTTATGAATCCAGTGCCGTTGATGCATACCGTTGAGATGATTCGTGGGGTACATACTTCACCGCAGGCGCTGGATGTTTTTCATCGCTTATTTTCGCAGATCAATAAAACCGGCATTGTGGTGAATGACTCCCCAGGATTTGTCACCAATCGCGCGATGATGATTTTTGTAAACGAAGCGATTTTCATGCTGCAAGAAAATGTCGCCACCGCAGAAGACATAGATACGCTGTTTAAAACCTGTTTCGGTCACAAGATGGGGCCGCTGCAAACCGCTGATTTGATCGGGCTGGACACTATCCTGCAATCGTTGCAGGTGCTGTACAACAGTTTTAATGACGACAAGTATCGCCCCTGTTTCTTATTAAAGAAAATGGTTGATGCCGGGTATTTGGGCACGAAGTCAGGGCAGGGTTTTTATTGCTACCAACAATCGTATTTACTGTAATTGAATTCGGGTTAATGCTATAGGGATGTGATTATGGAAACGCAAGAAATGAAAACGGCTATTCGTCAATTCCTCTCCCGTTCTTTGCGCGGGTACACCTTGAATGACGATGATGATATTTTTTCTCTTGGGCTGGTGCACTCACTGTTTACTGTTCAAATCATTCTATTTATCGAGAAAACATTCCAGATTGAACTGGAGGTGAGTGAGCTGAAAATAGAACAGATCGCCACCGTTAATAAAATGGTTGAGCTTATTCAGCGGCAAGCCTGCCCGGAGTGAAATATGACTAACGAGTATTATAATCTTGTCCGACAAGAGGCGCAGCTATTTGCGAAAAGGTCTCTTTCGAATGCTGCGGCAGAGATAGAACGCCAGCAGTTTATTGCGCCAGAGATAATTTCGCTATTGGCACAGGCGGGTTATTTAGGGGTTTCAATCGCGAAAAAATATGGCGGCAGCCAATTTGACTCTTATCAACTGTGCGCGTTGCATGAGGTGATGGCGGGTGTGCACGGATCCCTGGAAAATCTCATCACCGTCACGGGCATGGTGAGCGTGCCGCTCCAGCGTGCGGGCAGCGTAGCGCAAAAGCAGTATTACCTACCGAAGTTGGTGACGGGCGAACTGACGGGGGCGATTGCTCTGACAGAGCCTAACATCGGCAGCGATTTGATGAACGTAGAAACCGAATTGCAGCAGGATGGCGATGACTGGTTGCTAACCGGCCGAAAAAAATGGATCACCCTGGGGCAGATTGCGGATTTCTTTATCGTGCTGGCTCGATGCGGCAATCAGTTGGCGACGGTGCTGATCGACCGCAACACCGAGGGCTTCACCATCACCCCCATCAACGACATGCTTGGGCTGCGTGGCAATATGCTCGCGGAACTGCATTTTGACCGTTGTCGCCTGAAGCCGGACGCGCTGCTTGGTCAGCTCACGTCGAGCGTACCGCTGGCGGTCAATTTTGCGCTCAACGAAGGGCGTTTCACCACGGCCTGTGGCAGCCTCGGATTGTGTCAGGCCGCCGTGGATGTCGCGGCACGCTACATCCGTCAGCGCAAGCAATTCAAGCGCCGGTTGTTTTCCCACGGCATTGTCCAGCACATCTTCACTACCATGCTGACCCAAACCCGAACCGCGCGGCTGATGTGTTTCAGCGCGGCAGAATATCGGGAGAGCCTGCATGGAGAAATGATTAACGAAACATTGATGGCGAAGTATGTCGCTTCCAAAGCGGCAGTGGAGGTCACAGGAAACGCGGTCCAACTCCTCGGAGCCAATGGTTGCCATGCTGATTACGCG
Source organism: Serratia sp. CY47444 (assembly GCF_052168635.1). Lineage (NCBI taxonomy): Bacteria > Pseudomonadati > Pseudomonadota > Gammaproteobacteria > Enterobacterales > Yersiniaceae > Serratia > Serratia sp. CY47444. Next base: position 36,201 of record NZ_JBJNMH010000024.1, on the reverse strand, counting down.
GTCGAGCGTTACTACCGCGATGCCAAAATCATGGAGATCATTGAAGGAACATCGCAAATCCATGAAATACAGATTGCCATGAATTACATGATGGGCAGTAAGGGGAGCGAGGGATGACGCAGCCATTGGCGTTGGTATTCCCCGGTTCGGGTTCGCAATACGTCGGCATGGCCAAGCGACTTTATGAGCGTTACCCGCAGGTACGGATACTGTTTGAGGAAGCCAGCCATGTCGCGAAACAGGATATGGCGGCGCTGTGTCTGTCTGGCAATATTATTCGGCTTTCCGAACCCACGGTCATGGCAGTCGCGATATATACCACCAGCGTGGCGCATTATTTGGCCTTCGAGCAGTTCCTGGCACTGACCGATACCGACGCCACCGTGGAGTATATGCTGGGTCATAGCCTAGGTGAATATGCGGCATTGACCTGTAGCGGTGCACTCAGTTTTTCCCAAACGCTGGAACTGGTGGCAATGCGCAGTCGCTTAGCCAGCCACATCGCCCAGGAGATGGATGCCGGAACCTCCATTATCAAACAGGGCAATCTTGCTCTGGTGGAGGCGGCATGTGACGCGGCGGTACGCGAAACCCGGCAACAGGTCGCTATCGCCTGCTTCAACTCACCCAAACAATTCATGCTGTCCGGGCACAACGCCGCCATCATCGCCGCCGAACAGTACCTGCTGGATCACGATCCTTTGGTTCAGGTTGTGCCATTGATCGGCGGCGTTCCCTACCACAGCGCGCTGCTGCATCAATACGGACAGCCACTGCGTCAAGCGCTGGATCGTTGCGATTGGCATAAGCCGCGCTGTCAGGTGATCGCCAATGTCAGCGCCCAGCCGTATCCCGACAACCAGATCATGGCACCCTGGCTGGAGCAGCAACTGTCTCAGCCGGTGCAGTGGCAGCGCTCTCTGGCGTATGTCGCGGCTAAGCAGGCTCCCATCGCGATAGAGATTGGCCCGCAAAGCGTACTGAAAAACCTCCTATTGGAAAACGCGTATCCGGCACAGGTCTACGCCTTTGACGATCGTCAGGATCGTGAGCGGCTGGCGCAGGCACTGCAACGCCCAGTGCCCGACGCCGACCGACGCCAGCGCGTGATACGGCTAACCAACGCCATCACCGCAACCCGTCATCACTGCGCAGGCGATGCGCAGGCCAATGCGCAATTGACGACGCTGCTGGGCCAATTTTTCAGTCGCGTTCAGCAGGTTGAGCAGCGCGGCGCGGCTAGCGATGACGATATTGCTTTTCTCAACGCTCTGCTTGAGCAGGGATTTCTTCTGAAAGGAAGCAGTCAGGCCGAGAGAGACGCATGTCGGGCGACACTGGCTGATGATAACGGATGGCATGAATAACCCCACTCGCCATCGTATGTATTTATACCTCTCTGAGGGACAGGTTTATGGAACAGGAAGGGACAACAGGGCAGCCATTCGCAGGTGACCTGACGATAGTCGACTATCTGTATCGTATTGCTGGTGAATATGCAGAAAAAACCGCCGTTTTTATGGCTGATGTGGCGCTGACTTACCGCGAGCTGAACCAGCGTTCTAATCAGTTGGCGCATTATCTGCGTCAGCAAGGCGTCGGCGAAGACAGCGTGGTGGCGATACTCCTGCCCCGCGGCATGGAGATGCTCATCGCCATTTTTGGTATCGTGAAGGCGGGGGGGGCCTACTTGCCTCTGGCACTCAGTGCGCCGCGCAGCCGGATCGACACGGTGCTTGACAACAGCGCCGCCACGCATTTGATTAGCGCTGATGACGGTCAACGCTGGCCTATCCCTAGCGTGCAGGTTGATGACTCGGCGGTGCGAGAGATGCCGGTAGACGACCTGCTGTACCGCCCGCATCCACAGCAACTGGCTTACGTTATTTACACCTCCGGCTCCACCGGTATGCCAAAAGGGGTGGCGACAGAACATGGTGCGTTGCTGAACCGCATTGTATGGATGCAGAACGCCTACGCCATCACCGACCAGGATGTCCTGTTCCAGAAGACGGTCTACACCTTTGACGTGTCCGTATGGGAGATGTTCTGGTGGGCGATGTACGGCGCATCGGTGGTGCTGTTGCCGTCCGGGTTAGAGAGCGATCCCCGCACACTGGTGCGGTTAATCCAGCGCCATCGGGTGTCAGTGGTGCACTTTGTTCCCTCGATGCTCAACCTGTTTATCGAGTATCTGTCGATCAAGCAGGACGCGAGTCTGACCGCGTCTTTGCGATGGGTGTTCGCCAGCGGCGAGAAGCTGACCACCTACAGTGTCACCAACTTCTATCAGGCGGTGGAGCAGAGCGCGTTGGTCAACCTTTATGGTCCGACCGAAGCCGCGATTGATGTCAGTCATCACTGTTGTCAACGTGGGCAGGAATATCGCGATATTCCCATCGGGCAGGAGATTGACGGCTGCCGTCTTTATGTACTGGATGATGATCTAAACCCGGTGGCGGACGGTGAAGAAGGGGAACTCTATATCGCTGGCGTCGGGCTGGCGCGGGGCTATCTGAATAATCCGGCGCTGACTCAGCGTCACTTCTTCATCCACTCCTCGCTATATCATGGCGGGCGTCAGGAGCGCCTGTATAAAACCGGCGATCTGGTTTGGCGCGATGGTCAAACCCAGCAGATTCATTACATTGGGCGCAATGATTTTCAGATTAAAATCAGAGGATTGCGCGTTGAGCTGGGCGAAATTGAAACCCATGTTATGCGTTTGTCTGGCGTACAACAGGCGGCCGTTGTCGCCGATCAGGAAGATCTTGACCACCAGCTGATTTACGCCTTTGTAGTCGGTTCGTCTCCGCTCAACCTTGACGCATTGCTTGCCTCCCTGTCGCACACTCTGCCGGACTACATGTTGCCAAATCGACTAGTGGCGCTGTCTACACTGCCGCTCTCCGCCAATGGCAAATGCGATCGTAAAACGCTGATCGCGATCGCTCGTGCGCACTCGGCTATCTGCGTTGATCTCTGCGATACGCCAGCCGTGAGCTATTACTCGCTGTCGCCGGTGCAGGAGTCGATGTGGTTTATGCAACAACTGGCACCGGATGCGGCGTTGTACAACAACCCTGCGGCGTTGCTGCTTGACGGGGTGCTCGATCGCGTTCGGCTCAACGAGGCCATCAGGCAGTTAATGACCCGGCATACGCTGCTGCGCGCGACAGCGGATAGCCGAGACGGAAAGCCGGTGCTGGCTATCCCGTCGCAGGTATCGCCAACGCTGCTGGAGACGGCGCTGCTACCGCAGGCCGAAGATGCGCTTGCGCTGCAAAGGCAGATTAACTCGCGGGCTGCGCAGCCGATGCCGTTGACGCCCGGCATGCCGCTGTGTCGGTTTGAACTGCTGGCGATCAATGATGTGCGTAACGTACTGCTGATCCATTTACACCATATTATCAGTGACGGCTGGTCGAAAGGCGTTCTGCTGCGTGAGTTGCAGGCTGTCTATAACGGTGAGTCGTTGGCCGAGGATCCGCCGCTTGAGTACGCCGAGTATCTCCTTCAGCACGAGGATTGGCGGCACAGCGAGCAATACCAGAACGATGTGCGTTACTGGCGTGACACGCTGAGCGGAACACTCCCCATTCTTGATATTCCCGGCGATCGACCGCGGCATCATATTGCCCGCCACCAAGGGGCGTTTATCGCGTTTGAACTGCCTGCGCCTACCACTGAATTAGTGGTCGCGTCGGCGCGCACGCAGCGGGTCTCGCTGTACAACTATCTGCTGGCGGTATTCCTGTTGTTGTTGCAGCGCAATGCGCGCCAGCAGACATATATCGTGGGGATGCCGATTGCGGGCCGTTTGTCTCAGGAGATGGAGCGGCTCGTCGCCCCGCTGGTCAACGTGCTGCCGCTACGCTTGAGCCTCGATGAGGACATCTCCTTTCAGGCGCTGGTTCAGGCGGTGAGAACGCAGCTATTTGAAGCTTTCAAGCACCAACGTCTGGGATTTGACGAGATCGCGCGCACACTGAACGTTGACCGCAGCACGGGGCATTTTCCGGTTTATCAATGCATGTTCCAACTGGACAATATGCCGCTGACGCTCCCGGCACTAAATGGTCTCACTGTGACGCCGCTGCTCTTGGACACCGGAGCGTCGCAAGTGGATATCTCGCTGAGCATGCAGCATATCGACGGGCGGATAACGGGCACCTTTGAGTACGACGCCGGGCTGTATACGCCGGAGCGAATTCAAACTCTGGTCGAACAATTCTGCGACCTGCTTGATGACGCGGGCCGCCAGCCGACGCTCCCGTTACGCGATCTGCTCGGTTTCAGCCCGCGCGAATACGCCTGGCTTGAGCGACAGAATGCGACGAATGTGCCACTGCCGTCGGCGGATAACCTACTGGAATTGATCCTGCCGCATTGCCAACAGCGCCCAGCGGATGTGGCATTACGCCACGGCGATGCCGCAATGACCTACTCCGAACTGCAACAGGCCATTGCGCGACTGCGGGCGTGGCTAGGTGAGCAGGGCGTTCGGCGTGGGGATTATGTTCCCGTCATGCTGCCGCTTTCAGTCGACCTGATTGTCGTACAACTGGCGCTGCTGTCGCTCGGTGCCGCCTATGTCCCCCTCGACAGCGACGCGCCAGCAGAGCGTAACGCGCGCATTTTGGCACAGGTGGCATCGCGTTTGCTGCTGGTGGCTCAACCGGAGACAGAACACAACGCGGGAGCGCTATGCTCGGTGGCCGTGCCTGACTGGCGCACTCTGCGGGCTGAAGAGAGTGCATCGCTCCTGTGCGTGACGGCAGATGTTCAGGATGCGGATGCGGTGGTCATCTTCACCTCAGGCACCACTGGCCTGCCCAAAGGCGTCAGGCTGACCCAGCGAAACCTGATCAACCTGATTGCATCATTTATCACTTCTTACCAAGTGACGCGGCAGGATGTGCTGCTCCCCATTACCTCTGTAGCCTCTGCCAGTTTTGTCGGCGAGGTGCTGCCCGTGCTTTCGGCGGGGGGCACGCTGGTGCTGGCGGAGAAAACGCAGAGTCTGGATGCCGAGGCCTTTATCGCCTTGTTGGCGGCGCAGCATGTCACCATCGTCAGCACGACGCCGTCGCTCTCAGCCAGCCTTTCATCACTGGCTAACGCCATGGGATCGCTGCGCCTGTTCCTGTGCGGTGGCGAAGCGCTGGACTATGCGCAGATCGCGCCGCTGCTGGCACGAATGACAGTGGTAAACGGTTATGGCCTCACCGAAAGCGGCATTTGTTCCACTTACCATGTGGTGACGCGTCGGGCGGCACAGGAGCAAGGCTCGCTGCCCATCGGCCGTCCTATCCAGAATACTCAGGCGTACATTGTTGATGCGCATCACCGTCTGGTTCCACCGGGAGCCAGTGGGGAGCTGTGCTTTTCGGGCGCGGGGATATCGCCTGGCTACCTCGATGCACAACAGGACGGCGCGCGCTTTGTAAATTTACCCGAGCAGCCCGGTGTGCGGGTACTGAAAACGGGGGATCGCGCCCGGTGGGCTGTCGACGGCACGCTGTTCTATCTCGGAAGAGAGGATCGACAAGTGCAGATCCGCGGTCATCGGGTTGAGATTGGCGAAGTAGAAAGCCTGATGAAGCAGCATCCGGATATCGCTGATGTATGGGTCGAGGTGCGGCGCAATGCGATAGCGACACCGATATTGGTGGCGTTTTATGTCAGCGCCAACGGCATATCGCTGGATGCACAACACCTGCGCGTTTGGCTCAGTCTGCGTTTACCTCTGCATATGCTGCCGTTGATCTACCTGCCACTCGCGGCCTTGCCGTTAGGGGTGAACGGCAAAATTGATCCTCACCGCTTACCGGATGTTGACCTGAGCCAGCTTGATGCGCCGGGTGAATACGTCCCACCCGCCAATAAACTGGAGCAGCATCTGGCGGCGATCTGGCGTCATTTGCTTGGGCTTGAGCAGGTGAGTACCACCACCAATTTCTTCGACCTTGGCGGGCATTCGCTGCTTCTGGTGCAAATGCAGCAAATGATCGGACAGCTATGCGACCAGCGGGTTTCGTTAGTCGATCTGCTGCGCTTCACCACCATTAAACGCTTGGCGGACTATCTGCAGACACCCGCGTCAATGCAGGGCACCACGGGTACCCAGGAACAGCAACGGGCGGAAAAGCAGCGTTCGGCCTTTCATTCTGAACGCTGGGGAACAAAAACCCGCGTCAGTAAATAATTCAGCTCACTGAATGCGTGACAAACCTGAAAACAGGGGAGAGCAACATGGCAGAGAATGATTTTGGTGTGGCCATCATTGGGATGGCCGGGCGTTTTCCTCAGGCCGATACGGTGCAGGCGTTTTGGGAAAACTTGATGGCGAGCCGAGAATGCATCTCCTTCTACAGTGATGAGGAGCTGCTGGCGATGGGGATCAGCCCCGAATTTATTCAGCATCCTGATTATGTGAAGGCCAAGGGGGAAGTCGCTGATATTGACAAGTTTGATGCCGCCTTTTTCGGTATCGCGCCCAGAGAGGCGGAACTGACGGATCCTCAGCACCGTGTACTGCTGGAAACCGCGTGGGCGGCGTTTGAAGATGCAGGGTATGTGGCTGCGGACTATCCGGGAGATGTGGGTATCTTTGCCGGTAAAAGCATGGATTCATACCTGATGTTGAATTTGATGCCGCACTTTAAGCGGGTGTTCTCTTCCGGCAGTTTGCAGGCGGCGATTGGCAACGACAAAGACAGCATTACCACCACTATAGCCTATCACCTCAACCTGCGCGGCCCGGCGATCACCGTACAAACCTCCTCGTCGACCTCACTGGTGGCGGTCTGCGTTGCTTGCCAAAGTCTGCTGACCTGGCAATGCGATATGGCGATCGCTGGCGGTGTGACGCTAGGGCCACCGGCGAAAACGGGCTATCTGGCGCAGGAAGGGGGCATCACCGCCTCCGATGGGCATTGCCGGGCGTTTTCCGATAACAGCAGCGGTTTTGTTCCCGGCACTGGCGCGGGTCTGGTGGTGTTAAAGCGCGTGGATGAAGCGCTGCGCGATGGCGACAACATCTATGCCGTCATTAAAGGTTTTGCCGTCAATAATGACGGCGCGGAAAAGATAAGTTATACCGCGCCGAGCGTCGATGCGCAGGCGCGCGCTATCGCGCAGGCACAGCGGCTGGCAGGGGTGGAACCGAGAGACATCACCTATGTGGAAGCCCATGGCACCGGCACCCGGCTGGGCGATCCCGTTGAATTTGCTGCATTGAGCCGTGCCTTCGGCGACGGCCCGGAGAAACAGTACTGTGCGCTCGGCTCGGTAAAAACCAACATTGGCCATCTGGATACCGCCGCGGGCGTTACCGGATTGATTAAGACCGCGCTGGCGGTTCATCACGGAAAAATTCCGGCCACGCTCCATTTTGAACGACCTAATGCGCAGATCGATCTGGTGCACAGTCCGTTTTACATCAATACCCAGTGTCAGGAATGGCGGCCGGAGAGTGGAATTCGCAGGGCGGGGGTCACCTCGCTCGGTATGGGCGGTACCAATGCGCATGTTGTGGTTGAGCAAGCGCCTGAGCCGATCGGGAAGACGCGTGCCGACGCACCGACATATTGCATTCTGTCGTTTTCCGCTCGCACAGACAGTGCGTTATCTAACGGGTTGGCGCGTTTTGCCACTTACCTACAGCATGCACCGCTGGCGGATAAACGGGATGTGGCCTGGACTTTGGCGCAGGGGAGAAAAGCCTTTACCCATCGAGTGGCTGTCGTGAGCGATGACCTGCGTGCCACCGGGGCGCTGCTGGCACAAGCGGCGGCCACGCCGTTTGCCCAGGGTATTGCCAGAACACAGCCTGGGCTGGGGCTGCTGTTCTCTGGGCAGGGAAGCCAGTATCAGCGCATGGGGCATCAGCTTTATGGCGAGTGGCCGGTCTACGCCGCCGCATTGGATCGCTGTGCCGATATTCTGGCGCGGGAATGCGGGCTGGATATCCGCCATGAGCTGTTCGCCGCCGAGGTGTCACCGGCGCAGGCTGAGCGTCTGGCGCAAACCCGGTTAACGCAGCCACTGTTGTTCAGCGTCGAGTATGCGCTGGCGCAACTGTGGCTCAGTTGGGGCATTCGCCCTGCGGTGATGATCGGGCATTCGCTTGGCGAATGGGTGGCGGCAACGCTGGCCGGGGTGTTCTCCCTCGACGATGCGCTGCGGCTGGTGGCGCGGCGGGCGGAGCTGATGCACCGTGCGCCTACGGGTGCCATGCTGATGGTGGCGCTGCCAGAGGCCGAAGCCCGTGCGCTGGCTCAGCGACCGGTGGCGCTTGCCGCCGTCAACTCCCCCGGCTATTCGGTGCTCTCCGGCCCTGACGCGGCGATCCACGCCATCAGCCAGCGCCTGACGCAGCAGAATGTCATCAACAAATTGCTGCATACCTCGCACGCGTTCCACTCCAGCATGATGCAGGACGCGGCGCAGGCCTTCCGCTCGGCGTTCGATAACGTGCGCCTCAATCCGCCGTCTTTAGACATTATTTCTACCGCAACTGGTGCCCGGGTTAACGCCGAGACGTTGACGACCGCCAACTATTGGATCCAGCAGATGCTGATGCCGGTGCAATTTTCCGCAGCGCTGCGAGTGGCGCAGGAGACCATCGACTGCGACTTCCTTGAAGTCGGCCCTGGCGCGACGCTGACGCGGTTGGCGAATGGTCACGCCTTGGGAGAACGCCTCGCATGGAGTTCTCTGCCGGTCGGCGTCAGTGGCAGCGATGAGAATAAACATATTCTGGAGACCGTGGCTGCGCTGTGGACGAGAGGACATGACATCGACTGGTCCGCCTTTGCCGGTGATCAGCCGCGCCGCGTCTCGCTTCCAACCTATCAGTTCGATAAAACCCGCTACTGGATCCCCAGCCCTGAAGAACAGGGGCTGGTGCCACAGCCCGTGGACGAGCCGGGCATTATTGCTCACCCAGAGACGCGCGCCAGCAGGCAGCCACGCCCCGCATTTACGGTGCCCTATGCCGGTGCGGAAACCGAGACGCAACGCGAGCTATTGGCGCTTTGTGAAACCTTGCTCGGCATTGATGGTTTAGGGATTGATGACAATTTCTTCGAGGCCGGTGGGCACTCGCTGATGCTGGGCATGCTGTTGGCTCAGGTACAGGAAACATTCGCCGTCACACTCTCGTTTATCGACTTGATGGAAGACACCAGCGTGCGTGCACTGGCGCGCCTGATCGATCAGGAGCGAGAGGCGAGTGGAGAGTCTACGCTGGCGACGCTGGTCAACGAGATGATCAAAGAGTGAACCGATCCGCAGGTGCGGCAATGGCCGTTTTCTTCACAGTAGTGATAAGGGAAGACAGTAATGACGATGCAGCATGCCGCACTGGCGCGGACGCTTTCAGCGGATAAAAAGCAACAGTTGCTACGGCAACTGGCACAGGCGGGGGTTTCCCCAGTTCGCATTCCGATCGTCAAGGCGGATAACGGGCAGAGGATCCCGCTGTCGTTTAATCAGGAGCAGCTATGGTTTTTGCAGCAATATGATAGCGCGGCCACCAATTACAATCTGTATCTGGTGTATCGGATCCAGGGTGTCATTGATCGCCACATAATGAATCAGGCGTTTAGCCGCGTGCAGACGCGTCACGCGATTTTACGCACGCGCTTTGTTGTGCAGGACGACGGCCCCTGTCAGATTATCGACGATGCATCCGCGCTGACGCTGGAGACGCTCACACTGCCTGCGCAGGCGTCGGCTGCGCAGCGTGATGCGGCGATTCAGGCGGTGATAAACACGCCGTTCGATCTTGTCCAGGGGCCGCTGTTGGTCGTGAAACAGATCGTCCAGCCGGGTCAGGAGAGCCATCTGGTGTTCTGTGCACACCATCTGATTATTGATGGGATCTCGCTGCGGCTGCTGTTTGACGAGTTGCAACAGCAGTATGCACGGCTGAAAGAGGGGGATACCACGCCGCTGTCGCCTCCGGCGCTACAGTACGCAGACTATGCCTGTTGGCAGCGCGAGTGGTTTCAGGAAACGCTGCTGGCCGCCGATCTGGCACACTGGCGCGAGCGTTTGCAGGATGCGCCCATTCTGTCAACCTTCCCGGCAATGCGGCCTCGCCCCGTGGAGCCTTCCCGGCAGGGCAGCCGCTGCTGTATCACGCTGGATGCTGAACTGAGCCACGCCATCAAACGCGTCGCTAGCGCGCAGGAAACTACGCCATTCGTGCTGCTGCTGACCGTCTTTAAACTGGTGCTGATGCGTTACACCGAGCAGCCGCGGCTGCTCATCGGCACGCCGGTCTCGGGGCGCATTCGTCCCGAGTTGATCAACAGTATCGGTTACTATGCCAGCACGGCCGTTATCTGTACTGATTTTAGCGCTGCGGTCACTGGGCTGGATGCGCTACAGCGAGTGAAGGCCAGCGTCAAAGAGACGTTAGGGCATCAACAGGTTCCATTTGAAACGCTATTGAATTGGCTGAACATTCCGCGCAATCCGTCTCATTCCCCGCTGTTTCAAATTTTGTATATCTACCATAACCAAGTCACCCAGCGCGCGTTTCCTTTTGCTGACGCGCAGTGGCAGCAGGTGGAGTATCACAACCAGTCCGTCAAGTACGATATGACGGTAGAAGTGTTTCAAAACGACGCCACGTTCGACGTGACCTTTGAGTATAACCTGGGGCTGTATGATGCCGATTTCATCCAACAGGTTGGCGAGGCGTTTCGTCAGCACTGCCGAGGGGTGACCGCCAGTCTCTATCAGCCGTTCAGCGCTATTTCTTTGCGCGTGCCGAATGCCGTTCACCCGGCGTGCCTGACGCTGAATGCCACCGACGTCGAGTGGCCCGCGCCGCACGATCTGCTGATGCGTATTGAACAGCACTGTGCGCAGCGTTCGGCGCAGGTTGCGATACAGCGCGGCAGCGACAGCGTGACCTGGGCCGAGCTGTGGGCGCGAGTGCAGAGCATCGCGGCTCATCTTGCCGCTCAGGGCGTGCAACCGGGCGATCGCATCGGTGTGTTTCTGCCGCGTCACAGTGATTTGATCGCCACGATGCTGGCGGTGTGGTACGTGGGCGCACTGTATGTGCCGTTTGACATCAATCAGCCCCCGGCGCGTTTGCGTCGTCTTATGCAGCGCGCGCGCCTCGCCTGCCTGGTGGTGCAGCAGGCGAATGAATATAGCGAGATAGCGCCGTTGCTGCTGTTGACGCCAACCCAACCAAACCCGATCCCCGTCCGTTGCCCGGTGCCGCGTGACGCACTGGCCTATATCCTGTTTACCTCCGGCAGTACCGGCGAACCGAAGGGCGTGAGCGTTACCCACCGTGGATTGCTGAACCTGTTGTTGGATATGCAGCGTACCTTTGCGGTTAGCGCGAACGATCGGCTGTTGTCGGTGACCACGCCCGCGTTTGATATCTCGTTTCTGGAGTATCTGTTGCCGCTGGTGTCTGGCGCGAGCCTGTATCTGGCCGATGCGGATCTGGCGGCGGATAGCTTTCGCATGGCTGCGCTGATTGCCGACTACCGTCCGACCCTGATGCAGGCTACGCCGTCGTTCTGGCAGGCGCTACTCACCACCGGGTGGCGCGGCGACCCGCAACTGTGCGTGCTGGCAGGCGGCGAAGCGCTGCCTACGCGGGTAGCACAGGGGTTATTAACCGGTTGCGCTGCGCTATGGAACCTGTACGGCCCGACGGAAACGACCATCTGGTCATTGAAATCGCGGGTGATGGACGCCAATTACATCACCCTCGGCACCCCCCTCGCCAATACGCGGATTTATATTCTTGATGACGAGGGAAATGAGGTGCCGCTGGGGGTTAACGGCGAGCTTTACATCGCCGGAGAGGGGGTCGCTCAGGGCTATGACGGGCAGCCTGAACTGAGCGCTCAGCGTTTCTTGCCTGAACCGGGGCATGCTGCGGGCGGGAAAATGTTCCGTACCGGCGATCTGGTCAGTCGCGATCTGCGGGGGCAAATACGCTTCATTGGGCGTAAAGATACCCAGATCAAACTGCGCGGTTATCGCATCGAGTTAGGTGAGATTGAGCGGGTGCTGGCGCAGCATCCTCAGATTACCAGCGCGGTGGTGGCCTGTATTGAGAGCGAGCCGCTGCAAAAGGTGTTGGCGGCCTCTGTCCTGACCACGGCGGATGGCGTGCAGTTCGACGCGTTGAAGCGCGATTTACAGCGGCAGTTGCCAGATTACATGATACCGACACTGTGGCGGCAGGTTGAGGCCTTTCCCCTTACGGCGAACGGAAAAATCGATCGTCAGCGGTTGGCGGCCACGTTTGTTGCCGATACGCCGCATGAGCCGCAAGAGAAACAGGATCTCAGTGAACGCGAACAGGCGCTGTTGACGCTGTGGATGCGCTTTCTCCCCATCAAGAGCCAGGATCCTGAACGTAATTTCTTTAGTCTGGGCGGTCACTCTCTGTTGGCGGTGGCGTTACTGGCGGAGATCAATCGCGTGTTTCACTGTGCGCTGACGCTGAAGGATATCTTCCACCACTCCAACGTTCGGGCGTTGAGCATACGTATCGCACAGCAGCAGTTGCAAGGCGTGCCAGCGCGCCAAGAAAGGATGGTTATTCACGACGATCCCGAGCACCGCAGTCAGCCGTTCCCGCTGACGGATGTTCAGCGTGCTTACTGGCTTGGCCGACAGGTAGGCGCCACGCCCGTTGCCACACACGTCTACCATGAGTTTGATGTCACCCAGTTTGATCTGGCGCGTTTTACCCAAGCGTTAACGGCATTAATTCAGCGCCATGAGATGCTGCGTGCGGTGGTATTGCCCGATGGCAATCAGCGCATCCTGCCGCAGGTGCCGGTCTATCGGCCTGATTACCGCGATCTGCGCCCTCTGACGCCGTCAGCGCGCAGTGTGGCGCTGGATGAGATCCGCGCCAGCCTGTCGCATAAAGTGCACGTTGCGCAGCGCTGGCCGCTGTTTGATTTCAGCTACTCGCAATGCACCGCGCAACAGGGCAGACTGCATTTCAGCCTCGACCTGCTGATCGCTGACGCGGTCAGTATGCGCACGTTACAGCAAGAGTTGATGACGCTGTATCTTCATCCCACCGCACCGCTGCCGACACCGCCTTTCTCATTCCGTGACTATGTGCAAGCGCTGCTGACCGAGCAGGCGGGGGATGCCTATTTGCGTGACAAGGCTTACTGGACGCAAGCCTTGACGCGGCTTTACGGCCCACCAGCACTGCCTGTACGCGGCGATTTGCTGCTGCTGCCCACCATCAAATTCGTTCGCCGTCGTCACTCCCTGTCGGCTCCAGCCTGGCGTGCTCTGACGGCATTGGCTCAGGCGTCGCGGCTGACCAAAACGGCGCTGCTGTTAACCGTCTTTAGTCAGGTGCTGGCGCGCTGGAGTCTCAGCCCGGCCTTTACCCTAAATCTGACGCTGTTCAATCGACCTGCTGGCTATCCGAATGCCGAGGCGGTGATCGGCGACTTTACCGCCGTCAGCCTGCTGAATATCCGCTATGACAGCCAGCGAGCCTACGCACACAACGCGCAGGATATTCAGGCGCAGCTTTGGGACGATCTTGATCATCGCCGTTACAGCGGCATCCGGGCGAACGAGGTACTGATACGCAGCGGTCGCTTCCAGGCACCGATGCCGGTGGTGTTTACCAGCGTGCTGGATAGGGCGGATGAGGCACCTGACGCCGACGTCCGCGAAGGTTTTACCCTGCGGTCAGAGGCCAATATTACCCAGACGCCGCAGGTCTGGCTCGATCATCAGGTGATGGAGCGGCAAGGTGAATTGCACTTTAACTGGGACGTTGTAGAAGCACTGTTCGACCCGATGGTGATCGATCAGATGTTTGCGACCTATTGCACCGCGCTGGAGGCGCTTGTTGATGCGCCGCAGCGCTGGACGGCACCCGTCAGTTTGCTGGCATTACCTCCCGTCAGTGCACCAGTGGAGCGTGCGCCCGCGCCGACGGCATTACTGCACCACGGGCTGTTGCGTCAGGCGGCACTGACGCCGCAGGCAACCGCGCTGATAACCTCGGCTCGCCACCTCACCTACGGCCAACTGTCGGCGGCGGCGGATGAGGTCGCCCGTTCACTGCACGCGCTGGGTGTGCGGCGCGGTGAACGCGTGGCGGTGATGATGAACAAAGGCTGGGAGCAGATTGCCGCCGTGCACGGCATCCTGCGGCTGGGCGGCGTCTATCTGCCTGTCGATCCGGCACTGCCGGTTCAGCGTCAGGCGCTGCTGCTGGCCGAGGGCGCGGTGCGGGCGCGCGTCACGCAGTCGCCTCTGCCCGCCACAGAAAACGCGCTGCCCACGGTGGTGGTCACGCCGCAGATGCTGGACGCGTGCGCCGCGCCGCTGGCGGTGCAGGAGGGCACGGCAACGGATCTCGCCTATATCATTTTCACCTCGGGCTCTACCGGCACCCCGAAAGGGGTGATGATCGACCACTGCGCCGCCATGAACACACTGGAGGATATCAACGCCCGCTTTGGCCTCAGCGCGCAGGATCGGCTGTTCGGGCTGTCGTCACTGAGCTTCGATCTGTCGGTGTACGACGCCTTCGCGCCGTTTATGGTCGGGGCGGCGCTGGTGCTGCCCGACGCGGGAGGCGAGAAAGATCCGCGTCACTGGCAGGAGATGATGGACATCGGCGACGTTAGCGTGTGGAACGCGGTTCCGGCGCTGATGCAGATGCTGTGTGAATACCACGGCGGAGGGCGCGGCCGTTGCCCGACGCTGCGTCTGGCGCTGCTGAGTGGCGACTGGATCCCGCTGACGCTGCCGGCACAGATGCGGGCGCGGCTCAATGAGGACATGGTCATCATCAGTCTGGGTGGGGCGACGGAGTGCGCGATCTGGTCGGTGTTCTACCGGATAGGCGAGGTCGCGCCGGAGTGGAAGAGCATTCCCTACGGCCGTGGGCTGCGCAACCAGCCGATGTATGTGCTGAATGAACGGCTGGAAGAGTGCCCGGTGGGGGTGGAAGGAGAAATCTGCATTGGGGGAATGGGGCTGGCGCAGGGCTACCTGAACGATGCAGAAAAAACGGCGGCAGGCTTTGTCTGGCGCGAGGCGAGCGGTGAACGGGTGTACCGCACCGGGGATCTGGGGCGCTATTTCGCCGACGGGCAGATTGCCTTTCTGGGTCGCAAAGATACTCAGGTGAAAGTGAATGGCTTTCGCGTCGAACTGGGCGAAATCAAGAGCCATCTTGAGCGGCTGGCCGTGGTCAACAGCGCGGCGGTGGTTTTCTATCAGGGGCACATCTACGCCTTTGTCACCACGGCGTCTCCCCGTAGCGGTGTCGCTGACAACGCCATGCTCGCTGCGGTGCTGGGGCAGTTAACCAACCAGTTGCCGTACTACATGGTTCCTCAAGGTCTCTATCTTCTCAACGCGCTACCGGTCACCCGCAACGGCAAGGTCGACCAGGCGGCTCTGATTCAGGAAGTCATCAAGCATATGGCGATACCCACACAAGAGGTGGCGATGGCGTGCACATCGCCGTGTGAACAGCAGGTGGCGGCGATCTGGTGCGAGGTGTTGCAGCGCCAGCAGGTCGGACTCAACGACAACTTTTTTGAAGCAGGCGGCGGATCGATCCAAATCGTGCTGATGCACCGCCGGATCGAAGAGACATTCAAGGTAACGGTGCCTATTGCTGAGCTGTTTCGCTTAACAACGGTGAAAAAAATTGCCGATTACTTACAGACGAGATTGGACGACGTGCCGGATGCGAGCCATGCGCAGCGCCGTGATGCATCCCAATCGCGCGCGCAGCAGCGGCTCCAGCGCCGTCACCAACGTCAACGTTAAGGAAAAACTGATGGCTTACAGCGAGAGTGATATTGCGATCATTGGTATGAACTGCCGCTATCCCGGCGTGCACAGTATCGAGGCGTTCGAAACGGTGCTGCGCACCGGGCGTAACATCCTGGCGCCGGTAGTGACCCCGCGCGAAGGGTACAACCAGATTGCGCTCAACAATGTTTATGAGCGCATGGCGGACTTTGACGCCGCATTTTTTGGCTACAGCCGTGCGGAAGCGGAAATCATGGATCCGCAACAGCGTGTCTTTCTGGAATGCGCATGGGAGATGTTTGAGCAAAGCGGCTACAACCCGCAGTTGCATGATGAACGTATCGGTCTCTATGCGGGCGTCAGCACCAGCTTCTATTTATTGACTCACCTGATGAGCAATCCTGACAAGTTGTCGCAGCTTGGCGGGCTACAGATCATGGTGGGCAACGATAAAGATCATCTGACGTCCCAACTGGCCTATCGCCTGAATACCATGGGGCCGTGCGTTACGGTACAGGCCAGTTGTGCCACTTCGCTGGTTGCGGTGCATCTGGCGTGTGAAAGTTTGCTGAGTGGGCAATGTGATATGGCGCTGGCGGGGGGCGTGACCTTTCGCATGGACGATCAAAGTGGTTATGACTCGCGCGGTGATGGGCTGCAATCGGAGGATGGCCTGATCCATACCTTTGATGCCAGCGCCACCGGCACGGTGTACAGCAGCGGTCTGGGCATGGTGCTGCTAAAACGCGCAGCCGATGCGCAGGCGCAAGGCGATACGATCCATGCCGTGATCAAGGGCAGCGCCATCAATAACGACGGCGCTGCGCGCAACGGCTATACCGTGCCGGGCGTTGATGGTCAGGTGGAGGTGATGATTGAAGCGCAGAGTCTGGCGGGAGTAACGCCAGACGCGATCCACTATCTCGAACTGCACGGCAGCGGAACGCCACTCGGGGATGCCATTGAGTTTGCAGCCATTAAGCGCGCCTTCGCGCCAGCAGCGGACAGTGTGCATCGCTGGACGCTGGGTGCGGTGAAACCGAACATCGGGCATGTGGAGATGGCGTCGGGGGTGACAGGGCTAATCAAAACCGTACTGAGCTTGAAGAATAAGGTGTTCTACCCCACGCTGAATTTCCAACGCGCCAATCCACAATTGGGGCTGGAAAATAGCCCGTTTGACGTGAAGTCGCGTCTCGAGCCCTGGCCGGACAACGGGACAACGCGTACGGCAGGCGTGAGCGCGTTTGGGCTCGGGGGAACCAATGCGCATCTCATCGTGCAGGAGGCGCTGCCGCAGAACGCGCAAAATGTGCCGAAGGCCAGCGGCCCCTGCTTATTCGTGCTCTCGGCAAAAACGGCCGACGGCCTGAGTCAGATGCAGAACGCCCTGTTGGCTGAACTGGCGGCGCGTCCTGAGAGCCGTTTGCAGGACATCGCCTACACTCTGCGTCACGGACGGATGTCATTCCCGCTGCGCAAACGGGTCATCGCAGAGGACAGAGCGCAGCTCGCGCAACAGCTGGTGAGCACGCCTGCGAGCACGGCGGCATCGCACACGGAGATCGACTGGATGCTGGCGCACCGCTTCTGTATTGATGGCGCTACGCTGTTCTCGTGGTTGGTATGTGCACCTGAATTATCTGAGGCGGTCGGGCAACTGATGGACAATCGCCCGCTGGATCTCGCTGTTCTGTGCGATCTCAATCCCGCTCAGCGTACCTTCATCAGCCAATATGTCCTGGTTTCGCTGGCCGATGCGTGGCAGACCACGCGGCGGGCGCTGTGCAGTGAAGGCGATGGAAGCTATGCGGCGGCGGTGCTCGCCGGGCGCTGTTCGCTGACGCAGGCGTGGCGACAATTGAATGCGGGAGAGCCGCTTGACGCCGGGTTTGCTGCGCAGCCCTATCCGTCTGGTGCGCCGCTTCTGACGCTGGGCGACATGCAGGGCGAGGGCAACCGCGCGGCGCTCCAGGTGCTGGGACAGCTATGGTTGGCCGGTGCCCGCGTAGACTGGCGTCTGGTTGATGCCGCTGAACAGGCGGTAGACAGCCGACGCATCGCCTTCCCCGGAACCTGCTTTGCACACCAACGTTTTTGGGTGGAGGTCGGCCAGTCGGTTGCCAATGCGGTTTTGGCTCCGAGCGTATCGCCCAGCGCCACGCTGGAAGAGGTCAATACCACGCTGACGCAGATCTGGGCGCGTACCCTTGGCTGCCCGATTGACGATATCCATACCAGTTTCTTTGAGCTGGGTGGGCACTCGCTATTAGCCTCGACCATTTTATATGACATTCAGCAGCGCTATCAGGTGACCTGTCCGCTCAGTGCTTTTTTTGCCGATCCCACCATTGATGGATTGAGCCGCTATCTGGTCGAGCAGTGGCAAACGCGTGGTGATGAGCCAGCCTTGCCCGAGGCGGTGTTTGCCCCCGAACAGCAGCATCTTCCTTTTTCCTTGACGGACGTGCAGCAGGCTTACTGGGTGGGTCGGCGCAAGTCTATGGGGCTGGGTAATATCTCAACCCATATCTATGTGGAATACGAACTGCATGGATTGGATGAGATGCGATTCAACCGTGCGCTGAACGCGGTGATTGCACGGCACGGCATGCTTAGAGCCATCGTCACTGAGGACGGCTTACAGCAAATACTGCCTGACGTACCGGCGTACTGCGTTGCCTTTCACACGACGCAGAACCAGAGCGAATTCCAGCAGGTGTGTCGCGGCCTGCGTGAAACGCTGTCGCATCAGATGATCGATTGCAGCCGCTGGCCGCTGTTTCAGATTGAAGGCGTGGTAGATACGCAGCACAAAACCCGTCTGCATGTGTCGATCGATCTGCTGGTGGCCGATGCGTGGAGTCTGGAGCTGTTTATGCGCGAGCTGGCGTATCTCTATCACCATCCACACCAGCCGCTACCCGCGTTGGCATACAGCTTCCGTGATTATGTGCAAACCCTGAAATCCTATGAGAAAACGCCGCAATTTGAACGTGCCCGCGACTACTGGCGCGAGCGTGTGGCCAGCATGCCGTCGGGGCCGCGTCTGCCGCTGCGCGCCGATCCGTCGACGCTGGAGAATCCCGCCTTTGTTCGCCGTACCCATTGTCTGCCGCGGGCATCCTGGCTGCGATTGAAAACGCAGGCGAGCCAAATGGGGATCACGCCGACCACGTTACTACTCAGTTGTTTTGCTCAGGTGCTAGCGCGTTTTAGCGCCTCTGGACATTTCACTCTTAATTTGACGCTGTTCAATCGTTTACCGCTGCATGACGACATCAATCGTCTGATTGGCGACTTTACGGCGCTAACGCTGCTGGAAGTCGATCTCTCGGAGGGCGAGACGTTGCGGGAAAGAGCCAAGACTATTCACACCCGGCTGTGGCGCGATCTGGATAACCGGCTGTTTGGGGGGATTCAGGTTTCTCGTTTATTGGTGCAGACGCATCGCGATCCGGCGAAATCGGTGATTCCGATCGTCTTTACTAGCCTGCTCAATCAGGAAGATGCCCGCTGGGAAGAGGACGATACGCTGTTCAGTCAGCCACAGGATGATCAATACAGCGTCTCTCAGACGCCGCAAGTCTGGCTCGACCATCAGGTGATGGAGCGCCACGGAGAGTTGCATTTTAACTGGGACGTCGTAGAGGCACTGTTCGACCCCGCGCTGATAGATCAGATGTTCCAGTGCTATTGCCACCTGCTGCAAGGGCTGGCTCAGCGGCCGCAGCGTTGGGACGTGGCGCAGGATATTCTCGATCTTCCCGCCGTCAGTGCGCCAGTGGAGCGTGCGCCCGCGCCGACGGCATTACTGCACCACGGGCTGTTGCGTCAGGCGGCACTGACGCCGCAGGCAACCGCGCTGATAACCTCGGCTCGCCACCTCACCTACTACCAACTGTCGGCGGCGGCGGATGAGGTCGCCCGTTCACTGCACGCGCTGGGCGTGCGGCGCGGTGAACGCGTGGCGGTGATGATGAACAAAGGCTGGGAGCAGATTGCCGCCGTACACGGCATCCTGCGGCTGGGCGGCGTCTATCTGCCTGTCGATCCGGCACTGCCGGTTCAGCGTCAGGCGCTGCTGCTGGCCGAGGGCGCGGTGCGGGCGTGCGTCACGCAGTCGCCTCTGCCCGCCACAGAAAACGCGCTGCCCACGGTGGTGGTCACGCCGCAGATGCTGGACGCGTGCGCCGCGCCGCTGGCGGTGCAGGAGGGCACGGCAACGGATCTCGCCTATATCATTTTCACCTCGGGCTCTACCGGCACCCCGAAAGGGGTGATGATCGACCACTGCGCCGCCATGAACACACTGGAGGATATCAACGCCCGCTTTGGCCTCAGCGCGCAGGATCGGCTGTTCGGGCTGTCGTCACTGAGCTTCGATCTGTCGGTGTACGACGCCTTCGCGCCGTTTATGGTCGGGGCGGCGCTGGTGTTGCCCGACGCGGGGGGCGAGAAAGATCCGCGCCACTGGCAGGAGATGATGGACATCGGCGGCGTGAGCGTGTGGAACGCGGTTCCGGCGCTGATGCAGATGCTGTGTGAATACCACGGCGGAGGGCGCGGCCGTTGCCCGACGCTGCGTCTGGCGCTGCTGAGTGGCGACTGGATCCCGCTGACGCTGCCGGCACAGATGCGGGCGCGGCTCAATGAGGACATGGTCATCATCAGTCTGGGTGGGGCGACGGAGTGCGCGATCTGGTCGGTGTTCTACCGGATAGGCGAGGTCGCACCGGAGTGGAAGAGCATTCCCTACGGCCGAGGGCTGCGCAATCAGCCGATGTATGTGCTGAATGAACGGCTGGAAGAGTGCCCGGTGGGGGTGGAAGGAGAAATCTGCATTGGGGGAATGGGGCTGGCGCAGGGCTACCTGAACGATGCAGAAAAAACGGCGGCAGGCTTTGTCTGGCGCGAGGCGAGCGGTGAACGGGTGTACCGCACCGGGGATCTGGGGCGCTATTTCGCCGACGGGCAGATTGCCTTTCTGGGTCGCAAAGATACCCAGGTGAAAGTGAATGGCTTTCGCGTCGAACTGGGCGAAATTGAGCGCTGTATAGAGAATCATCAGGACGTCGAACAGTCGGTAGTCGTGGCGGTGGGGGATCGCGAACATCGACGGCTGGTGGCGTTTGCCAAACTGCACGATCGCCACCAGGCGCAGGCGTTGCATGCCAGAGAGGCTGAGGCGCAAGCAGTGGCGCAGGGCATTATTGTCAATCCGGCGGAGCGCCTGGCGTTCAAATTGAAAGAACTTCCTATCCGCGCCTCCAGCGGTTCAGGCATTGCGTTGACGCCCTCGGCGCAGACGGAGCGCTATATCCGGCGGCGAAGCTATCGCAATTTTAGCCAGCAAAAAATCCCTCTGGCACAGGTGGGACAACTGCTGGCCGGATTGGCGCAGATGCGCATTCCTGGGCTGCCCTTTGCCAAGTATGCCTATGCGTCTGCCGGGGGGTTATATCCGGTACAGACCTATGTTTATCTCCATCCGGATAAAATCGAAGAGGGGATCTCGGGCATTTACTATTTCAACCCGCGTGAATGCTGCCTGATGCCGGTGGCACCTGACGCGGTGCTGAACAACGATTTCCATGCGGGTCCTAATCAGTCGATTGCCGACCGCGCGGCGTTCACACTGTTTATGGTTGCCGATATGGCGGCGATCGCGCCGCTCTATGGTGAAGAGGCTGGCTGGCTATTTTCCGTGATGGAAGCCGGTACCTTATGCCATCTGCTGGAAGAGGACGCCCCACACCACGGAGTCGGGTTATGTCAACTGGGCATGGCCAACTTTGCGGCGGTTGCCGAACACTTTCAGCTATCAGCGGATCATCGCTATATCCATTGTACCGTTGGTGGTGCGGTGGGAGACGACGCCTATACGGCCGCCGCCCTGCTGACGGATTTCTCCACCTACGACAAACCGAGCGATGCGGCGGCATCAGCGCCTGTTGATACGCAGGCCTACAAGGACGCCATGATGCGCGCTCTCCGGCAGCAGTTGCCGGACTATATGCTGCCGACCAATCTGGTGCTGGCGACGGATTTTCCGCTCACGGCTAACGGCAAGCTGGATCGGAAAAAACTGCAACAACACGCTGAATTGATCGCCTGTCGCATCACGCCCGTCGCACCGACTCAGGCGATAACCCAACTGCAACAGCGGTTATTAACGCTATGGCAAGAGGTACTGGGTATCAGACAGTTGTCGGTGGAAGATGACTTCTTCTCCATGGGCGGCAGCTCTATCGAACTGGTGCGTATTCAGCAAGCGCTAGAGCAGATGACGGGGCAGGAGATCCCGATTGTCGATCTGTTCCGATTACCAAACATCATGGACGTTGCCCACTATATTGATGCGCGGCTCAATGACCGGTCAGACCCGGCGGCGATCGCGGAGGAGGGCTCGGAGACCCGGCATGCCAGTGCGGCGCGGGAGAATCGCGCCCTGCGGCGTAAGCGCGTACAGCCGGGGGAGAAGGCAGATGACTGAGTCGACTTATCGCACGGCATCAACGCTGCTGGCGCAACTGGACTCTGGAGAAACCACCTCCGTTGAGCTGGTTAATCACTATTTTGCGCGGATGGCGCAGTTTAATGGGCAGTTGAATGCCGTGGTGCAGCAGCATCAGGCGTTGGCGTTACAGGCCGCAGCGCAGGCCGATCGCGCCCGACAGGAGGGGCGGCGAATGGGGCTACTGCATGGGCTTCCCTGCACGATTAAAGAATCCTTTGATGTGCAGGGCTGGTTAACCACGTCCGGGGCGGAACATCTGAAAGATAACCGAGCCAGCCAGGACGCGCCCGCCATTGCGCGCTTGCGCGCCGCTGGGGCGATTCTGATGGGTAAAACCAACGTGCCGAAGATGACCGCTGACTGGCAGACCTATAACGAACTGTACGGCACCACCAATAATCCCTGGGACCGACGGCTGTCTCCCGGTGGCTCCTCCGGCGGGGCCGCCGTGGCGCTGGCGGCGGACTTCACTCCGGTGGAGTTTGGTAGCGATCTCTTTGGATCAATGCGCATTCCTGCGCACTACACCGGCGTATACGCCCATCGCGGTAGTCTGGGGCTGATGTCGGTGCGGGGGCATATTCCCGGTGGGGGGCCGCAGGCCACCAGTGAGCCGGATCTGTCAACGGCGGGGCCGATGGCGCGCAGTGCCGCGGATCTGCGTCTGATGATGCGGGCGTTGAGCGTTTTCTGGCTCGAGCAACCGCGCATTCCCGATTTTAGCCGCTATCAGCCGCGTGATGGCTACCGTATCTGCACCTGGTTTGGTGCGCCACACCATGACGTCGACAGTCTGGTCATGCAGCGCTTTCAAGATTTTGTCGACAAGCTAAAAGCGCAGCCTGGGGTTGAGGTAGATGACGCCATGCCCAGCGATATCGATCCTGAGGCGCTATTGGATATGGCGATTAAACTCAGTGGTCGGCTGGTGGGCACGGCGCTCAATGGTCGGCAGCGCCTGACCGCCGGGCTGGCGGCGCTGGGGTTCCGACTGGTTGGCAATCTGGCGGATATTCCCGAGGGGATGGCGAGTTATTACCAAGGCATGCTGAACAACGTCGACGAGCAGGCACAAACCGACCGCTTGCGCGGGAAGTATAGCCAGTTGATTAACGCCCTCTTTCAGCGCTATGACCTGCTGCTTACGCCCGTCAGCCCGGTGCTGGCGTTCCCCCACATGCAGCAGTCGGTGCGCAAACGCAAGCTCACTGTCAACGGCATGCCGCAGGATTATAACGAACATATGTTCTGGAACATGTTGGCGACGGTATTTGGTTTACCCGCCACCATCTACCCCCTCGCGACAGCCGCAGGCGAACTGCCGTGCGGCATACAAATTATTTCCGCCCATTTTCATGATGACGTCACGATTAATTTTGCGGAATTTTGCGAGGGCATTAGCGGCGGTTTCACTAAACCGGAAGGCTATTAAATACACGGCGAGCGAATGAGCTGGTCGATGTTATTTGTTCTGACCCGGCGGCGAATGTAATGGATAAGGATAGCGTATGTCTTTAAATAAGGTTCAGTCCGGCGAAAAGACCCCGAATGAAAATACCTTTGACGTAGCAGGTATGTTTGACGGCTCCTTGCACCGGTTAATTTTCAGGATGGCGTTACCGATGTTTATCGGTATGTTGACCCAGGTCGTGTATGCCATCTCGGATATTTTCTGGCTTAGTCATATCGATATTGCCAACAGCGGCATTATTGCGGGGGTAGGGCTGATATTTCCGGTCGGCATGGGGCTGTTCGCCATCGCTAACGGTATTCAGATCGGGATGGGGTCATTACTGTCACGCACCATCGGCAGGCAGCGTCTGGATCTGGCGCAACAAATATTGTCGGTCGGTTTGACGATTGCGCTGTTCTTTGCAGTCGTTATCAGCGTCCTTGGTTATCTGTTCGCCCAGCCGGTGTTGCGTACTCTGGGGGCAACGGATGACATTATCGGTTATGCGGCGGATTTTTATTATTACTCGTTACCGACAGTATTTAGCATTATGTTGATCGGCGCCATGATGGGGTTATTTCAGGGGGCGGGGAAAATCATGATAATCATGAAATCCTCATTACTCGGCGCGGTGGTCAACATTGTGCTCGATCCTATTATGATATTTGTTTTCGATCTCGGCGTAAAAGGCGTCGCGCTGGCTTCGTTCTTCGCCCAACTCACCGTGGTTGCCTATTTCATCTTCTCTCTGGTTATGCTTCGGCTGGGGTTGAGTTTCAGGCTTTCTGTGCGGCATTTATCCTGGCGAATCTACCGTCAAATTCTTGCCGTTGGATTGGCTCAGATGCTGATGCAAATAATTATCTCGGTCGGCATCGTTATTTATAATTTTTTCATTGTAAGACTGGATGTGGACGCCATGGCCGCATTTACGCTGACCGGGCGGATTGATTACTTCATCATGACCCCGATGTTGGCGATCGCCGCCGCGCTGCTGACGATTGTGGGGCAGAACTGGGGGCGGGGAAACGTAGAGAGAACGCTGCAAGCCTATCGGATCGCTGTGGGGCTGGCATTCTCGATCGTTCTGGTGTTGGCGGTTGCGCATATCATTTTGGCTCCCTGGATCTACCCGCTGTTTACCCAGGTTACCGCCGTCAGTGATTACGCGGTGCTGCAAACCCGCATCATGGAGCTGGCGCTGCCCTTTATTGCCATCAGCATGTTGGCCAGCGAGTACTATCAGGCCATTGGCAAGCCGTGGTATTCGGTGCTGTTGACGCTGATGCGCCACGTTTTTATTTCCGTCCCGGTCGTTTATCTGTTGGCCTTTGTGCTGGAGATGAACATTATCGGCGTTTATTTCGGGGCCATGAGCGGCACTTTCGTCTCCGCGCTGCTCGCCTGGCGACTGCTGCGTGATGCTCCGCGCCTGTTGCGCTGGAACCGGGAGAGCGTCAGTGCGCAGCAGCATGACATGGAGGTCGCGCCATGAAAGCCGGTAATCCACTGATGTGGCCACAACAGCAATGCCAGATTATCGATCAGCTCTATCCTTCTAGCGGTGTGAACACCATCGGTGGCGTGGTCACGATCGACGGTGCCATCGATGTTGCGCGGTTGCAGGCGGCGATTCAGTCCGCTATTTATCACTTTGACGCGTTGCGCATGCGTTTCGTTCAGGGAAACGATGGCGAGGTGCTCAGCCAGGTGTTGCCTTTTCAACCCCATGCTATTCGCCACATGGCGTTTGACACCGCTCATGCCGCGCTGCATCCGCGCCCGATCGAGACGTTCCTGAACGACTGGCTCCGTCAGCCGTTTACATTGCTGGAAAGCGATCTGTTCGAATTTGTGACTTTTAGCTGTGGCGAGCAACAGGGGGGATATTTATTCAAAGCGCATCACGGTATTGCCGATGGGTGGTCCATGGCGCTGCTCTCAGATCAGGTCAAACGCGCCTATGAACATCCTGACGCATCGCAGCAAGCGCCTGCGTACCTCTCGTTTGTGGCGCAGCAAAATGCCTATCAGGCTTCGGCGCGCTTTGCCGCCGATCGTGCCTGGTGGCGCGCGTATATAGAGGAATACCGCGACTGTTTTCCTGAAAAAACACCGATCTCCGCCACCCAAGGCATTAGCTGCTCTGTCTGGCTTGATACGGGAATGATTAACCGTATCTACCGGCTGTGCGATCGCTACCATTGTTCGCTGAATACGCTGTTTATCGCGCTGTTTGCCCTCTATCGCGGCAGAGTATGGGGAGAGGAAAAAGGCGTGGTGTGCGTGCCGCTCTCTAATCGCCACTCGCGTGAGGCGAGGCGCTGCTTTGGCATGTTTACCAACCACATGCCGCTGGCCTATCGGTTGGAGACCGGTGCGACCTTTGGTGAGCTGGTGTCGGTGTTACAAAGCGCGCTGGAGCGCGGTTTTAAGCACAGCAAATATCCCTTGATGTTATTCAATCAGGAGCTGGCGGAATGCGGTAGCGCACATCTGCGAGCCTTTGATTATTGCGTTAACTATTACAATTTTACCTATGAGCGGGAAATCGCCGGTGCCGCACAGCACGTTGAGAGTTACTACAGCGGCGAGCAGTCGTATAAGTTACAGGTAGTATTGCAAACCGTTAATGATCATAAAGAAAGCCTCAGGCTGAGTATCGAAGCCTTGAGTAGCGAATTTGCGCCTCGTCAGTTGACGGCACTGCAAAACGGCTTGCTGGATCTGGTAACGGCGCTGGATGGGCAGCCCCTCGCCAGTTTGCGGGATCTGAGCGTCTATCCTGAAGCGATTGACGGCGGTCGTCCTGAGGTGCCTCGGCCGCTGTTCAATGCGCTTTTTGCCCTTCAGGTTGCCGATCACGGAGAGTGCATTGCTTTGCGCGATAACGACACGCTGTTTACCTATCGGCAGTTGGACCGTGAGGTTGAACAGATCGCCCGCTATCTCTGCCAGCAGGGTGTTCGACAGGGGCAGGTTGTGGGCATCGCGGCTGAACGCAGCGCCCACACGGTGATCGCCATTCTGGCGATCTTACGCGGCGGCGCGGCTTTTCTGCCGCTGAACCCGGCACTGCCAGCGGCGCGCTTGCAAACCCTGTGTCGTAAGGCCGATGTGGTGCATATACTTTGCGACGCGGCGACGCGTGGGCTGGCGCAGACGCTCGGCTGCCCGGTGTCTTCGCTGACACCGGCTGGCGACGAGGTGGATGTTTCTTCTGAACCGTTGCCTACCGTCATGGCGCACCATCTGGCCTATGTGCTTTTTACTTCTGGCTCGACCGGAGAGCCAAAAGGGGTGCAAGTCTCCCAGGGTAATCTGGCGAACTACCTTCATTTTGCCGCCGGGCGTTATTTCACTGCCCAGGATCAAGCCGCGCTTTACTCCTCACTGTCATTTGATTTGACCATTACCACGCTGTTCGCCCCGTTGTGCGTGGGCGCGAGCATCAGCGTCTGCCGACCCGACGACAGTGAAGCGCTGTTGCGCCGCGCTGTGGTTGAACAACACAATACCTTTATCAAACTGACACCAGCCCACCTGAGGTTGCTCTGCGTTGCCGGTATCGGCAGCGAGCGGATCCGCACGATCGTGGTGGGTGGTGAAGATTTTAAATGCGAGCTGGCACGCAAAGCGGCCGTGCTGTTTCCTCATGCCGCGATCTTTAACGAATATGGGCCGACGGAAGCGACGGTAGGCTGCATGGTTTATCGCTACACCGGGCGGGAAAGCCAGCCGTCATTGCCGATCGGCGAAGCGATCGACGGTTGCCGGGTGACCGTATGTGCGCCGTGGGGCTGCCCGGTACCGGAAGGGGAATCGGGTGAGTTGGTGATTTCCGGCGCTTCGGTGACCCAAGGTTATATTGCGGCACCGCAACAAACGGCGGTGGCCTACCTGAAAGACGAGGAGCATGGGGACGTTATCGGCTATCGCAGTGGTGATATCGGCTACATGATGGATCCCCATACGCTGGCCTATGTCGGGCGCTATGACGATCAAATCAAAATAAACGGCTATCGCATTGAGTTGCGTGAAATAGAACGGCTGCTGTTGAGTGCGCCGCAGGTTGCGGCGGCAGCGGTGGCGGTGGCCCATGATGCACAGGGTGATCCCAGTGCGCTGTTGGCCTGTGTTACGCCGGAGTCGGTTGATATCGCGTCTGTTATGCACCATCTGCGTTTGCAGTTACCCGCTTATATGCTGCCGCGGCAGTGTATCGCCCTCGCTCAACTGCCGCTGTCGCAGAATGGCAAAGTGGACACCCAGGCGTTGGCCGCTTATGCCAGACAGCAGGTGTCGCCCGCGCAGAGCGTGCGGGAAAGCGACGACGCGATGCGGTGTGCGATACGCGACAGTGTGGAAAACGCATTGCAACACCGGGCATTTAAGGACGACGATAATCTCTATTTGCTGGGGCTGGATTCGATCAAAAGTATCCAGATCGCCGCCCAACTCAGACGTCAGGGATGGTTCATTCCGGCAGTGCAGGTGATGGAGTGCGGCACGGTGAACGAGATCGGCGCATTTCTCGCTTGCCACAGTGAGGCGAGCGCACCGATGCCGCCGGTAACGGTTACCCGCGTCAATCTGCCCGCTGTGCATTGGTTTCACCGCCTGGCGCTGAAAAATATCGACTTTTACAACCACGTTATCGTATTGAAAATGCTGTCATCCTGCGCGATAGAGGTGCTTCGCGAGAGCTTACAGACGCTGCTGGAACAGCAACCCGCATTACGCTGCGCCCTGAGTGACGATGGACTGTTGACGGTCGGCGATGTTCAGTCGTGCTATCCCCACGGCGTGTTACGGGAATTCTCCGCGACGCAGTGGACGCTGGATACGGTCATCGCCGAGGTAAACACTTCCCTTGACGTGCGTAGTGGACGCCTTTTCGCGGCCGCGTACCTGCGGGGAGCGCAGCAGGATAGCGATAGATTAGTGCTCTGTGCTCACCATCTTGGCGTTGATATTCACTCCTGGTATCTCATTCTCAGTGCGCTGGACGCCTCGATCAGTTCGCCGGTTTCCATCGTGCCTGACGCGCCCAATAGCGGCATTCAGCGCTGGAGTGATTATTTGGCGCAGAAGTCGATAGATGCCGCCACTTATGAGTACTGGCGCGAATTGAGCCAAACACCGCCGCCGCAGTTTCCACCGGTGGGCGATCCCGCAGCGAGACTGCCTTGTACACACCTCTGGAACGCGGAATTTCGCCATCCTTGCGTCGGCAGGCTGCTGCTGGATCCAGGGAAGGAGGCTTCCCGCGAGGCGGAAACGCGGCTGCTAACCGCGCTTGCGCCGGTGCTGCGCCACTACAGTTGTGACGCGCATTGTCGCATTGACATGGAAGGGGTAGGGCGTGGCTGTTGGACAGATGAGCCGGACGTGGCGGATGTGGTGGGATGGTTCACCGCTTTCTACCCCTGTGTGATACCGCTGGGCGGCGATTTTGACACCTTGCTGCCCGAGATCCGCGCCGGGCTCGCGCTGCGGCCTCACGGCGGCGGCAGCTTCGGCGTGCTCCAGATGCACAACCGACTGGAGAGGGGTTCTTCGTCAGGGCTGCGCCTGAACTACATCGGCGCGGACGCCCATCCTCCCTTACAGCATTTCCAGATAGATCAGCGGCGCAGCGATATCTATTCCGCGCCTGAGAACCCGCTCGGCTGCGTGCTGGAGCTGAATATCTCGCTCACCGCGGTGGACAGCCTCTCCTTTCGCTGTCGTTTCGATCCGGCGCGGATCACGCTCAATGAAGTGCAGCGTCTGCTGGCGCGCTACAACAACAGCCTGGTGGCGCTGGATGCCTGGTTGCGCAAGCATACCGCCAGCGGCACAAAACAAACTGACGCCCCGGTGCTCTGGAGCCTATGAGCATGACGATCGCGACAAAGGAGGACGAAAATGGCAAAAGGTGAATTTACGTGTGGTGCGTTGGATATTGCCATCATTGGCATGAGCGGCCGTTTTGCCGGTGCGGGATCCGTGCCTGAATGGTGGTCGGCACTCCTGGCAGGGGAAGAATTGACCCAGCCGCAGTACAGCGTCGATGAGGCGGGCAATCCGTGGTTTACCCTGCGCAATATGATCGCTTCACCCTACGACTTTGATGCGGCGTTCTTCAATATTCCGCCCGGTGAAGCCTTGCTGATGGATCCACAACACCGGGTGTTTCTGGAGTGTTGCTATAACGCACTGGAGCATGCGGGTTATATCCCGACTCAGCTTAAACGGGTGGGCGTGTATGGCGCGACCTATGCCAATAACTACTTTATGGATCGCGTTTACCCCTATCTGAAAAAAAGTGGCGATCGGCGTTATCTGCAAGCGCAAATTGGCAATGAAAAGGACTACCTGTGCGCGTTGGTGGCTTACAAACTGGGCTTTAACGGCCCGGCGGTCAGCGTGCAATCAGCCTGTTCGAGTTCGCTGGTGGCGGCACATTTGGCCTGTGAGGGACTGCTCGCTTTTCAGGCGGATGTGGCGCTGGCGGGCGGGGTGACGCTGGGCTTTTTACAGGCGCACGGTTATAGCCCGGTGGGCGACAGTCTGGTGTCGCAGAATGGTCACTGCGCCCCCTTTAGCGCCGAGGCCTCTGGCACCGTTTACAGCAGTGGCGCAGGGGTTGTGGTGCTGAAACGTCTGGAGGATGCGCTGCGCGACAGGGATACCGTCTATGCGGTGATCAAAGGTGGCGCGGTGAACAATGACGGCGCTCGCCGCCTGGGGTTTGTTGCGCCCAGCGTTGAGGGACAGGTTGAGGTGATCAACATGGCGCTGAACGCGGCGGAGGTTGCGCCCGCGGATATTGCGCTGATCGAAACGCACGGTACTGGCACACCGCTTGGTGATGAGATTGAAATGGAGGCGCTACAGCAAGTGTTTGCACCGGGGCGCGCCCCGCATAGCATTCAGCTTGGCGCGATAAAAGCGAACGTGGGGCATCTCGGTGTAACATCCGGTATCGTGAGCCTGATGAAAACCGCGCTGGCGCTGCATTCTGGGACGCTTCCCCCGCAAATCAATCTGACCAGCAAGCATAAAAAACTGTTGCAGCCCACCACGCCGTTTTATATCAGCGATCTGGTTACCCGTTTGCCGCAAGAGGAGAAACATACCGCAGCGGTCAGTTCGTTCGGCCTCGGTGGCACCAACGCACAGTTGATCCTGCAAAACTGGCCTACAGCGCCAGCGGCACGTGAGGCAGTCAATGGGCGCTATCTGTTCCCTTTCAGCGCCAAAACTGCCCCTGCGCTCAGGCGTCAGCTTGAGGTTTACTGCCAGGCGCTGGCGGGGTATGAGGACGCCGATATCGCCCGTGTCGCTTATACGCTTTCTGTGCGCCGAACGCATTTTCCCTACCGCTGCGCTTTTACCGCACAAGATATGACCGCGCTTTGCACCCGCCTCGCGGCGCGGCTCAATGAGAGCGCACCGTTTACCGCCGTCAGCACAGAAAACGCCGTCGTTTTCCTCTACGCCGGACAGGATGACGCTCTGGATGCCGCAATGGGGCATCTGCTGGCGCACCAGCCCGCGCTGCAACAGCTTCATACCCGGTTGTCCACGGCCATTGCGCAACGGTTGGCGGAAACGGCGTGGATACCGCGGTTACGCCAGTTTATTCATCAGGTGAGTCTAAGCGAATGGCTCATCAGTCAGGGGATTGAGCCAACCAACACGGTAGGCCGTGGGGGCGCAGAGGTGGCAGCGCAGTATGTCGCGCACGCCGTGTCGCTTGATGAGGCAATTCAGCGGGTGATGACCTTTGATGACGCGCATGGCCTTGCGCTGACGGATGATGTGTCGCTACGTGAAACTTTGGCTGAGATGGCGCTGGCGCAGGGAACGCTCATGTTGGAAATCGGTTGCGCCAGCGAGTTTGCTGCTCTGTATAACCAGCACGCGGATTGGGTTGGCCGAGAGGTGTTCTTTCCCGTGCTGAATACGCCTGCGCCTGAGGATATTCTGCCGCTGCTGGCGGCACTCTGGCAGCGGGGGGCGATCAGCCGATTACCGGAATATGCTAGCGCCTGCGCCATCGGGCTGCCCGGTTATCAGTTTGATCGCATGAAGTATGAAATTCAGGCATCGGACGATGAGGGCAGCGGTGCCATGCCTGTGAGTTATGTCTCGGTCAATGATTTCGTCGAAAAAACCTGGCGCTCGCTGCTATGTATTGATCGCTATGACGAGGCGGCGATTATTTTCGAATACGGTGCGACCTCCATGCATATTATTTCATTCGTAAATAGCTGCAACCACATTTATAAAACAGGATTATCTGTAGCAGATATTTATGCCAGACCCAGCATCAGTGAACACACCGCTTATATCTCCGAATGTGTCGATGCGGTTTTATGATCTGTTCTCAGGAAAGCAAAAAATGGGACGAATTAGCCACCACGTTATTTATCTTCTGGTCTCTTGCGCGATACTGTTTTGTACCTCTGGCGCAATGGCAAGTGTTAACAGCCCGTACAGTGCGCAGGATGAGGGGCTGGCGACGCTCATTAAACGCCGGATGCAAGAGGCGAAAGCGCCTGCGCTTGCCGTCAGCGTTAACGTTGCAGGGCAGCGCCAACGTTTTATCTATGGGCTTTCTGATGTCGACAGTAAGACCGAAAACTCGGTGAATACTGTCTATGAACTTGGCTCAATGAGTAAGGCCTTTACCGGGCTGGCAATTCAATCGCTTATTCAGGCAGGCAAACTATCGCTCAATGATGATATCGCGACCTATCTGCCCGAGTTGAGGCTACGGTATCAGGGGCAGCCCGTTAAACTTGATATTGCCGATTTCCTCTACCATACCTCGGGCTTACCTTTTGCAACGCTGGCTCGGTTGGAAACGCCGATGCCAGCTATGTCAGTCGCGGAGCAACTGCAGGATGAAGAGCTGTTGTTTGCGCCTAAATCCCAATTTTACTACGCGTCGGCCAACTATGATGTATTAGGTGCGGTAATTGAAAAGATCACCGGGAAAACGTATGCCGACGCAATAGCTACGCTGATCACCGCGCCGCTGGGGATGTCTTCAACCGTTGCTGTTGTTGGCAATGAAGATATTCCTGCCAAGGCGAGCGGGTACAAGCTCAGTTTTGGCGAGCCGGTTGTACAGCATGCGGCCATCGCCCGTAACCATGTCCCCGCGGCCTATATTCATAGCACTCTGCAAGATATGGAAATATGGATTGATGCCTTACTGAACGTCAAAGCCGTCTCATCTCCGCTGCGCCAGGCAATGGATAACGGTTGGCATGGCAATAACGATGTGCCGTTAGCGTCAGATAACCGCATTTTATATGGCAGCGGTTGGTTCATTGATCAAAATCAGGGACCTTACATAAGCCACGGCGGGCAGAATCCCTCTTTCTCATCCTGCATTGCGTTACAACCGGAACAGCAAATTGGTATTGTTGCGCTGGCCAATATCAATTCAAACGTGATATTGCAACTTTGCGCGGATATAGATAATTATCTGCGCATTAAGACGTATGCTGACAGCGCGGGCGATGCAATAGCCTCCGCTGACGCCCTCTTCACCAACGCGGCCATTCTCCTATTTTTTCTTGTGGTGCTGATAAGTGCACGTCTGATATATCACCTCTTTCGGTATCGCGCGCAGAGACGTGGGCGAAAAAATCGCTTTCGCCATCGCGACTACGTAATTTCTCTGGCCGTGCCGCTGGCGCTGGCGGCGCTTATCTTTGTTGCGCCTGGCGTATTCTCTCCTGGCCTTGATTGGCGTTTCATCTTGCTGTGGGGGCCGTCCAGCGTACTGGTTATACCGCTAGCGATAATCCTCTTGGGTTTTCTGTTAACGCTAAATCATCGAATTAAACGGATTATATTCAGCAGTGAGGATCGCGGTAATGAATAATATCAGCTTGTATTGTTTGCCTTATTCTGGCGGTTCGGCAGCGATGTACTATAAATGGCGCAGTGAACTGTCGGGCAATATTACGTTAATGCCGTTAGAACCGGCCGGGCGCGGAACAAGAATACGCCAGCCGTTGTGTCAAACGATGGCGGAAGCGGTCGACGATCTCTATCAGCAGTTTGTGAAAAGCTATCGTGGCGGGGATTATGCCATTTTTGGTCATAGCCTCGGTGGATTAATGGCCTTCGAACTGGTGCATTATATTCTTGAGCAGGGCCACGACATGCCACAGGCACTCTTTTTTTCTGGCTGCCGACCGCCGGACAGGGTGTGCCATGATGAAATACTGCACACTCGGCCTGATAACGATTTCATGGCAGAGATCGTCAAATTGGGCGGCACGCCCGTTGACGTTTTTCGTAATAAAGAGCTGATGGCACTTTTTACCCCAATAATAAAAAATGATTATCGTCTGTATGAACAGTATGTCTTTCACAGCAAACCGCGAGCGTTATCCTGCCCGATCGTATTGTTTCATGGTGACGCTGACAGCCTGATTGTGCAGGATGAACTGCCCGAGTGGGAAAAATTCACCGATCGTGAAACCCGAACGGTTATATTTCCTGGGGCTGACCATTTTTTTGTCGAGAAACATTTTAAACAGGTCGTAAGTTTTGTGAACCAGACGCTTGAGAGTAAGGCGTCCTGAGGGATAGATAGCGTTATATAAATCTGTTATGTCAAAATAGAGACCAAAGACTAAGGAGATCATAATGGCGGTTCCCGAATCAAAAGATGAATTAATTAAGGCAATCAATAGTAATTATGCGTTATTGGCTAAAAAATTAGCCAATATTCCTGAGCAAAAGGCCTTTGAGCCAGTGATGGAGGGGCATGCGAAAGACAGTGTGATGAGTGTGGCGCAACTGGTGTCCTATTTAATTGGTTGGGGAGACTTGGTGTTGTCATGGCATAGGCAGGAGTCGAAAGGTCAGGAGATCGCGTTTCCTGAAGCAGGGTATAAATGGAACGAATTGGGCCGATTGGCACGAAAATTTTATTGCGACTATGAGAATATCAAAGATTATAAGGAGTTGCTGGATCTCCTGGAGAAAAACAAGAGTGCAATAATAACCCTGATTGAGGGATTTAGTAATGAAGAGCTGTATGGCACAAGTTGGTATGGGAAATGGACTCGAGGATGAATGATTCAATTTAATACGGCGTCACCCTATAAAAATGCCGTAGGAAGACTGAATAAATTAGTAAAACAGAAGGGGAAAGCATTCACTGAAGTGTGAGAGATCGGTTTTATCAAGAACGTTAAATAAGGTTAAAGGCAATCATGTTGGCTTAGAGCCTATCTCAATAGGCTCTAAGGGGGAGATCAAAAGAGGTCGAGTTGACCAGCATCATATTTACTTTGGTAACTCGCAATAATATCGCCAATTTTGTACTTGATACTGAGTTTTTCACACTCGGTAATGAATAGGTCTTGTAGTATTTCGTGATTGCGCGGGTAGCATAAGTAGTTATTTTTGTATGTATTTTGATAGGTGTTTTTCAGTCCAGGGAATATTTTTTCCAACCACTGATAAAAATAATGTCTTTGGCTATCCCGCAGCGATAAAGCAAACCAAGGGTAGATAAATTTACCTCCAGAGGCGTAGGTTTTTTGAATGATACTCATAATGTTATCCTTATCACTGGTGATAAAAGGAATAACGGGCATCATTATTGTGCCAGTATAAATGCCCTGTTCAGACAGGACTTTCATCGCCTCGAATCTTTGCGATGCGCCAGGGGCATTACGCTCTATTTTTTTGCATAACGGGTCATCGGTTGTGGTTATCGAAAATCCGACGAGTAGGGATGCGTGCTGATTGACTTTTTTAAGGATATTTATATCGCGTAGGATCATATTACTTTTTGTCGATAATACCGCGCCGAACTGATAGCGCTCGATCATTGTTAACGCTTCTTTTGTTATAAGCGTTTGTTTTTCTAAGTGATTATAAGGATCGCTCATCGAACCGAAACCGATGACACCATTTTTTTTCCGTTTTAATTCTCTTTCAAGTAATTGTATACTGTGTTTTTTAGCCTGAACGACGTCAAAATTATCGATGCGATAACAATCACTTCTCGAATCACAATAAATACAGCCTAGATTGCAACCACGGTAGAGATTCATTGTATAGTCTGTACCAAACCATTCACGAGATTTAGTATTGTATAATATATTTTTCACTGTTTGATAACTAATGTCCATTGCATATCGCCAACAGGTGATTTAATTATGAATATATTGGTAATTATTTCCGGTGGGAGATGTTATTGACGTATCGTAATCGAAAAGTGTTATGCTATGATGCTTTTTTGATAGGAATAATGAAATAACCATATCTTCCTTAACCCATTGATAAGCGTTGGTCTCTACATCGTTTGGTTTTATAATAATCGATTGGTTTGAAATATCTACTTCAATGCAGTCTAAACCTAGTGATAATCCAATTCCGCGATATT
>NZ_JBJNMH010000023.1:0-76242 GCF_052168635.1 Serratia sp. CY47444 | reverse complement strand
GTATGGATGTTGAGTGATTTAAATTATTGATAAATATAAGTGCAATCGCAGTGGATACGTCGTAATCTATAAATATAGTTAGTTATTTAATAATACTCCACCAAATTAGATACTTGTTGAGTGCCTTTCCTATCTAACGTCTTGCTCTTCTTTATTCTATTTCAATACCATAGCATTCTGCACTTGTCTACGTGATTTCCATGAGACCTCCTTCGCCTTGTTAGTTTCTATGGCTCGTTTTTGTTTTTGTTTTTGTTTTTTAAGAATTTTTTTATTTGTAGTGAGTGTTTTTTTATTTTTGGTTGACAGTTGTTTTTTTATGGACTTTGCTTACTCAAGCATGCTTTGCATGTCTTTTGCTATTGAATAAGAGTT
The DNA here is from genome assembly GCF_052168635.1 of Serratia sp. CY47444. NCBI lineage: Bacteria > Pseudomonadati > Pseudomonadota > Gammaproteobacteria > Enterobacterales > Yersiniaceae > Serratia > Serratia sp. CY47444. The sequence goes on along the minus strand of NZ_JBJNMH010000023.1, from coordinate 75,867 downwards.
CATCGATGGTATCAGCTCTACTCTTATTCGAATTTTAGACTTTTAGTTAAACGTTTATCCTAAGGATACGATTATGGCCTCTCTAGCATACCAGAAGGAAGTTGCCGCAATACTTTATGCCGTTATGGGTAAAGAGACATACACAGGTGTTGTTGCGTTTGACGATGCTGCCTTGAAAATTGGCCATGGGCAGCTTACATATCAATCATATATAGATGGTCTACTTACTTCATCCGCTGGCCAAGCGTTGTACGGCAATCAAACCGAAGTCGAGATTTTGCAGTCTATTTATCAGAAAGTTTATGGTTCATCACCAGCTGTTAATGATTTGCAGCAAATACTAAATAATACTTCTTTGAGTAATGCTATTTTTAATGCAATAGACTCTCTTCTAAATTATCAAGGGTTTGATGCTGCAACGCTGCAGAGTCAGTCTGTTTTTGATGCCCATGTTGAACCTATTATTTATAAGTCTTATGGTTCGGCAGCATGGAACCAGTGGTCTGTCGATCTTGCTTCTCAAGAACGTGTTGCCTCAGTCTACCTTGCAGTGCCTTATCGCGGCATTGATGCTTTAGGATTGGATTCATGGACAACCTATTTACTCCAACCTAACAAATCGTTTGATCTTTTGATTAAGAATCTTTTGGGTTCTGTGGAATTCCAGAGAAAAGGTGCCCAGTTAACTGGTGATGATTTTATTAAGCATGTTTACTTTGGGGTTTATGGTCAAGATCCGACTGCGCAAGAGATTGCTATTTATAGTGGTTTGACAGATAAAGTAGCCATTACTTCGGCTATCATCAACGATCTGCGCAATTCAACGGCTACTGATGCGGCTACGATGACCCAGCAGCATGCGTTTGAATATGACATCGGCACCAGTCTGTTATACAAAACTGCGGCAACTCTTACGGCGACAACTGGAGGGGGGAATGCTACAAGTGCGGTAAACACTGGTTCTTCCCATCAAATCAGCAACGCCGAAACAGCGGTACTGACGAATGTTCAACTGAACGCCAATGCCGCTAGCATCGTGAACCTGAAGTTCGCCGACCATCTGGCGAATCTGACCATCAACGGCACCAGCGCAGCAACGGTCAACTTGTCTGACAATGGTGTTAATCCAGGTGTAGATATCACCGTGAATAACGGCAACGTCATCCTGAACGCCAGTTCGGGTGCGGATGACGTAGTTGTCACATCGGCGGCAAACATTGCTACCGGTACCGCACAGTTCAACCTCGGCGCCGGCAACGACAGCCTGCACTGGGTGGGCAACGGGGTTTCCGGTGGGGCGAACACTGTCGCGAACACGGTTAAGGCTGATGGTGGTGCGGGTACGGACTCCATCTCCGCCAACTTCATCACCAAAACTGTAGTAACCAACCAAAACGCCCTGGGCGTTCGCACCAGTACCGTGACCAGCAACGCCAACAACTTCTCGAACTTTGAGAAAATTGACCTGACCGGCTATATCGGCAAGTCCGTCGGTACGCTGATTACGACTCCGCTAATCGGTTCACCGACCACCACCAGCGTCACAACGCCGACCCACACCTTTGACTTTGGCCTGACCAACGGCACATCTACGGTGGAAGGCACCACGGGCGGCACGGTTACGCAGAACGCGGCGGCCACCAACCTGGGCTCACAAGGTTTTGTGATCTCCGGTCTGGCTAACGTCAACGTCATTAACGCCGCCGGCGGCAACGCCGCGCAGTTGGAAGTGAAAGGGGACGCGACTTCCGCCAGTACGCTGAACTTCACCTTCGTGCAGAACGCCACCGATCATTTCAATATCAACTTTGATGCGGTGAGTTCTTCCAATGTGAATGCCGGCGCCATTACCCTTAACAGCAGCAGCAGCGCCTTGTTGGGCACCGCTCTGACCACGGTGAACGTGGCCTCAGGCGGTACCGGCAGCTTTGACAACATTCTGTCACTGGCCGGCACCAATGCGCAGGTTCAGACCATCAACGTGACCGGTGATCACGCGCTGGATCTGACGTTGGGCAGCGGTTTCAGCAACGTGCGTGATATCAATGCGTCCACCAACACCGGGGGTCTGAATCTCGACTCCAGCCATGGCGGTACCGGTGACGGTATCATCGTTCAATTGCTGAACATTCTGCCGCTGAGCGTCATTACCACCAACCTGTTGGCGCCGGTGTTGACGGCGTTGGGCCTGAACGGTTACCAGATGACCGTAGAAGGCTCCAGTGCTGCCGATACCCTGGGCGTGATTGGCAACACCACGCTGACCGGTGGCGCAGGTGCCAACACCTATGACATCAAGGCGAGTAACACGCAGGCGGGTGTGACTATCAAGGACTTTAATAGCCTCAAGGACTCGATTGTCGACGTGAACCATGGCGGCCTGACTATTTCCGATGACGCCAGCGGCACTGCGGTAGCGAACTACGGTACGCGCTCTGCCGACACGTTGGATGCGTTGTTGGGGACACTGGTGGGCGGTTTGACCAACGGCGTTATCGGCCTGTTGGGTGGTATCTTGGGTCTGGATAGCAGCAACTCGCTGACGGCGAAAGTGGGTGTGGCATCCGTTGTATTCAGCGGTGGCGGCAACACTGCAAGCTCGTATGTAATTATCGACAACAACGATAACCACACGCTGGACCTCAACGATACCGTGGTATACCTGACAGGGCAAAACCACCAGCAATTGGTGGATACTCTGCACTACGCGTAAGGATGAATTCCAGTGGGTTATAATGCCCATTGAAACTGTTAGTCAATCAATAATACGGGGTGTGTAAACACCCCGTATTCTTTGAAAATTGTGAACTACGTCATTATCTCTAATTTATTCCCTTTCGTACTAAACTCGCGTTGCCCTGTCTACTATTTACCTCACTGTTTTCATTTGTTTTTTTCTGTAGTTCGTGAGGCGATTTTTTTTGCTTACGGCCTTGCTGATATCCACTTTCTCTACCTATAGTTAGAAAAAGTATCTGCAGTCTCGAGCATGTCTGGGGTGGGGGTTCTTTAGGATTTATTTTATTTTTCCCTTTTTAGGATTTTCCTTATAAGAGTCCAATGCGGATTTTGACTGACAGTGCACATGATGTAAGGGCAGAAAGTGAATCAATTTATACCGCGCAATGAAATTGCGGATGTTATACGGACTCGCAGTAAGGTTTTTTGGACCGTTGGCATATTTACCGCATTTATTAATTTATTAATGCTAGTTCCTTCTATCTATATGCTCCAGGTTTACGACCGGGTGCTTCCTTCGCGTAATGAAATCACGCTGTTGATGCTGACGCTGATCATGCTGGGCATGTTCGGCATGATGTCGCTGTTGGAATACGTGCGCAGCATGGTGGTGATCCGTATCGGCAGTCAGCTGGATATGCGTCTCAACACGCGAGTCTACACTGCGGCCTACGAGGCGAATCTGAAAAACGGTTCTTCTGACGCCGGCCAGATGCTGAGCGACTTGACCAATCTGCGCCAATTCCTCACCGGCAGCGCGCTGTTCGCCTTCTTTGATGCACCGTGGTTTCCGATCTATCTGTTGGTGATATTCCTCTTTAACCCTTGGTTGGGGCTGTTCGCCCTGGTCGGTGCACTGTTGTTGATCGCATTGGCGGTGATCAACGAAATGGTGTCGAAAAAGCCGCTGGCGGAAGCCAGCAAGCTGTCGATTATGTCCGGTACGTTGGCCAGCACCAATCTGCGAAATGCCGAAGTGATCGAGGCTTTAGGGATGTTGCCTAACCTGAAACGCCGGTGGTTCGGTCTGCACCAGCGATTCTTGAACAGCCAACGCATCGCCAGCGAACGCGCATCGCGGGTCACGTCGATCACCAAGTTTGTGCGCATGTCGCTGCAATCACTGGTGTTGGGGCTGGGGGGGTGGCTGGCTATCGATGGGCACATCACGCCCGGTATGATGATTGCCGGCTCCATTCTGATGGGGCGAACGCTGGCGCCGATTGAGCAGGTTATTAACGTCTGGAAGAGCTACAGCGCGGCGAAGCTTTCTTATGGCCGGTTGGTCAAGCTGCTGGAAACGCACCCGCAACGTGGTACCGGTATGTCCTTGCCGCGTCCGGAAGGGGTGCTTGCCGTAGAAGGCGTCACCGCCACGCCGCCGGGATCCAAAGGCGATGCGGTATTGCATAACGTGAGTTTTGCCATTCAGCCTGGTGACGTGCTGGGGATCATTGGCCCGAGCGCGTCGGGGAAATCGACGCTGGCTCGTTTGCTGGTCGGCATTTGGCCGGTCAGTGAAGGGATTGTTCGGTTGGATAATGCTGACATCTATCAGTGGAACAAGGATGAGTTGGGGCCGTATATCGGCTATCTGCCGCAGGACATTGAGCTGTTTGCCGGGACTATCGCCGAGAATATCGCTCGCTTTAACGAGATCGACTCAGAGAAGGTCATTGAAGCCGCTAAGTTGGCCGGTGTGCACGAACTGATCCTGCGTTTCCCGAACGGCTACGATTCGGTGCTCGGCAACGGTGGCGCTGGGCTGTCCGGTGGGCAGAAACAGCGTATCGGCCTGGCGCGCGCACTGTACGGCGACCCTTCGCTGGTGGTTTTGGATGAGCCTAACTCCAATCTGGATGATGCGGGCGAGAAAGCGTTGAACCAGGCCATTATGTTCCTCAAGCAACGTAATAAAACGGTGGTTCTGATTACCCATCGCACCAATTTGCTGTCGATGACCAGCAAGCTGTTGCTCTTGGTGAATGGCAACGTCAACGCGTTCGGCCCGACTCAACAAGTGCTTCAGGCGTTAGCCAATGCGCAAAAAGCGCAGACGCAACAGCCTCAGCAAGCGGTGAGGGCGGTAAATTCTGAGCCAGATGAAGGCAATATCCCAAAAACGCAAATTAATTAAGCCGTGAATTGCCTGATGGCTTTATTGCCGTCCGCAGTTTAAAGGAGTTGGTATGTCGACGCACATTGGCGAGCCGCAAGACTCGTATATTGAAGAGATCCCACAGGATGAACGGCGGTTTACCCGGATGGGCTGGCTGGTGGTGGGAATTGGTCTGTTCGGATTTTTGGCTTGGGCAGCGTTTGCGCCCCTGGATAAAGGGGTGGCATCACCGGGATCGGTAACCGTTTCCGGCAACCGCAAAACGGTGCAGGCACCGGCCAGCGGCATCATCAAAAATATCGCGGTGAAAGAGGGCGACAAGGTGAAAGCCGGTGAAGTCCTGGTGCAGTTGAGCCAGGTGCAGGCACAGGCGCAGGTCGATTCCCTGCGCGACCAGTACTACACCACGCTGGCCACCGAAGGGCGTTTACTCGCCGAACGCGATGGTCTGAGTAGCGTCACTTTTTCTCCCATTTTTACCCAGATCAAGGATCAGCCGCGTGTGGCTGAAATTATCGCGTTGCAAACGCAGCTGTTCGCTTCCCGCCGCCAGGGGCTGCAAAGTGAAATTGACGGTTATAAGCAGTCGATGGACGGGATTCGTTTCCAATTGAAAGGCCTGCAGGATTCACGCGTCAACAAGCAGATCCAACTTTCCAGCCTGCGTGAACAGATGAACAGCATGAAGCAGCTGGCTGCGGACGGCTACCTGCCACGCAATCGCTATCTGGAAGTTCAGCGTCAGTTCGCCGAAGTGAATAGCAGCATCGATGAAACTGTCGGGCGGATTGGCCAATTGCAAAAGCAGCTGCAAGAATCTCAGCAGCGTATCGATCAACGTTTCGCCGACTATCAACGCGAGGTCAGAACGCAACTGGCACAAACCCAAATGGACGCCAGTGAGTTTCGCAATAAGCTGCAAATGGCCGATTTCGATCTGGGCAACACCGCCATCACCTCACCGGTGGACGGCACCGTGGTCGGATTGAATATCTTCACTCAGGGGGGCGTCGTGGGAGCGGGTGACCACCTGATGGACGTTGTACCCAGCCAGGCGACGCTGGTGGTGGATTCTCGCCTGAAAGTCGACCTGATCGATAAGGTGTACAACGGGTTGCCGGTGGATCTGATGTTTACCGCCTTCAACCAAAACAAAACCCCGAAAATTCCGGGAACGGTCACGTTGGTTTCCGCCGACCGTCTGGTCGACAAAGCCAACGGTGAGCCTTACTACCAGATGCAGGTCACGGTCTCACCGGAGGGTATGAAGATGCTCAGTGGTGAGGACATCAAGCCGGGGATGCCGGTCGAGGTGTTCGTGAAAACGGGGTCGCGCTCGCTGCTGAGCTATTTGTTTAAACCTATTTTGGATCGCGCTCATACTTCATTAACCGAGGAATAATTTTGATTCAATCAAAACGACAGGCTGCCGGTCTGGTTATCGGCACCCTTTTGTTTGCGATATCTGCGCCGGTTTATTCGATAGGGATTTTAGACGCATATTCGCTGGCATTAGAAAAGGACCCGACCTTCCGGGCGGCTATAAAAGAGAAAGAAGCGGGAGATGAGAACGAAAACATCGGCAGGGCGGGGCTGCTGCCGAAAGTGTCGTTGAACTATCAGAATTCGCCGCGCAATTGGCAGACGCAAAAATATCCGCAGAGCGACTTTTTCGGCAATGTTTCGGAGGTCACCCGGCGGCAACAATATCGCAGTTATTCCAGTTCGATCACGCTGACGCAGCCGCTGTTCGATTATGAAGCGTACGCGCGTTACAAAGCCGGCGTAGCGCAGACGATGATGTCGGACGAGCGCTATCGCAGTAAGTTGCTGGATCTTGCTGTTAGGGTGATTAACGCCTATGTCGAAGTGGCCTATTCCAAGGATCAAATCGCGTTGGCCGAAGCGCAAAAGGCGGCTTACAAGGAACAGTTGACCTTGAACGATCGCCTGATGAGCGCCGGTGAAGGCACCATTACCGACGTATCAGAAACCCAGGCGCGCTACAGTCTGGCCGAAGCGCAGGTAATCGAAGCGCGCGATGCGCTGGACGCCGCGCAGCGCGAATTGGAAGTGATTATCGGCATACCGCTGAACCAACTGGATGAATTGCAGGTTTTGCGGCCGGGCAAGTTTAAGGTGGCGCCGCTGATCCCGTCCAAATTTGAAGAGTGGCAAAAGATCGCGCTGGAGAACAACCCGGTGCTAGCCGCCTCGCGTCATGGCGTGGATGCCGCTAAGTATGACGTCGAAAGGAATCGGGCGGGCTTTATGCCGCAGGTTCAGCTGTATGCTTCGCATTCGGAAAACGACTCCAGCAGCGATAACACGGTTAACCAGAAATACCGTACCGACAGTATCGGCGTGCAGGTCAGCATGCCTATTTATTCCGGCGGCGGCGTTTCGGCGTCGACCCGGCAGGCGGCGGCGCGCTATGGCCAGGCGATGTATGAAATGGATGCGCAGACGGGCACCACGCTCAACGATCTGCGCAAGCAGTACAATCTGTGCATCAGCAGCCGCGCCAAGGTGGCGGCCTATGAGCTGGCGGTACAGTCTGCCACCACACAGGTGACGGCGACCCGGCAAAGCGTGCTGGCCGGACAACGTGTCAACGTTGACGTGCTCAACGCCGAACAGCAGCTCTATAGCGCTCAGCGCGATCTGGCCTCCGCCAAGTACGCCTACATCAAGTCCTGGATTACCTTGCTGAGCGACTCAGGGACGTTGGACGAAAAAGATGTTATGCGGGTAGCGCGGTATTTTTCTGCTGCGCGTTGAACAATAATTCGACGAACAGCTCCGCTACCCTAAGTATAAATCTGAAAGAGCAGCTCAAAGCTGCTCTTTTTTGTGTTTATACGCTATGTTAACGCTTAAAAGATGGGGTGAGATAGAAATGTCCTACCTCTCTTTTATAAGAGCAATGGCGTTAAGTGACGTAACACGCTATCTCATTTTTCATCACTTGCCGCGCGGTGTTTGTGAAAAGCAAGGTGTAGTAATGAACAATAATGATGACAAATTGGGGTACGGATCAGGGATTGGTAACTGGAAGCCAGGGGCGGTAGCGTGCAAGATGCAAGTGTTTTTTTTAACTTATTGATTTTAAATTGATTTTTATTTGATTCCATTATGAAACTATAAGAATTGCTGGAAGGGGCGACTATACTTCATAGTATGATATATTCCCCTCTATTTGGTAATGTTATGATTAAGACACATCTGGTTGATAATTTCGGTGTGTTGCCGATTTTTATATTTTATGTGATCTTGGATTTAGTTATGTGTGGAAGGTGATGTGATTAATTCCGCCTGCTGTTTTACAGCTGAAGATAAATTTAAAGTTTATTTAAAATAATAGGTTAATGAAGGGTTTAATTATGTCTAAAATAGTTCCGGTAATTATGGCCGGAGGAACAGGCAGTCGCCTATGGCCTTTGTCCAGAGAATCTTTTCCTAAACAATTCCTATCTATTGACGATAGTGGATTAAGCTTGCTGCAACAAACGTTAGTGCGATTGGAAAATACCTCCAACCTAGAAGTTGCATCTCCATTAGTGATTTGCAATGAAGAGCACCGTTTTTTGGTCGCCGAGCAGTTGCGAGAAATTGGTCAACTTGGCTCAAATATTATTTTGGAGCCTATTGGACGGAATACGGCGCCGGCGGTGGCTTTAGCGGCGCATCTTGCCGCAGAAGAGACTCCTGACAGCATGTTGTTGGTATTAGCTGCCGACCACTTGATTACCAAAGTCGATAGATTTCATGATGCAATCAATACGGCAGCCCGGTTTGCAGGGCAAGATCGCTTGGTAACGTTTGGCATCATACCTGAACACCCGGAAACGGGATATGGATATATCAAACGAGGGGCCAGCCTCTCGAGGGAATGTTTTGAAGTTGACTCTTTTGTTGAGAAGCCGTGTCTGGAAAAAGCAAAGGAATACGTAGCCTCCGCTGAGTATAGCTGGAACAGTGGCATGTTTATGTTCAAAGCTGATAAGTTCCTCAGCGAGCTGGAAAAATTCAGTCCTGACATTTATCAGTCTGCGAAGGAGTCCGTTATTAAAAGCCAACGGGATATGAACTTCATTCGCGTTGAGCCAGAAGCTTTTCAACGTTGTCCGAGTGACTCCATTGACTATGCGGTTATGGAAAAAACTCAAGATGCCGTCGTGATCCCCATCGATGCTGGGTGGAGTGATGTCGGGTCGTGGTCATCACTGTGGGATGTGTCTGTAAAAGACAATTTAGGTAATGTGAGCGTTGGTGAAGTTATTTCCATTGACTCAAATAACAATTACATTTCCTCCGATTCAGCGCTAGTCGCAACGATCGGATTGAATGATATGGTTGTTGTCACTACCAGTGATGCCGTACTTATTGCTACCAAAGATAAAGTCCAAGAGGTGAAGAAGATCGTTGAGGAGTTAAAAAAACGCAATCTTCATCATTTCCGTCAGCATTCTGCGTCCTATCGTCCCTGGGGCAAGATTTGCGACATCGACAGCGGCACGCACTTCCAGGTGAAGAAAATCATTGTCCGGCCAGGTGAAGGCTTGTCAGTACAACGCCATCTCCACCGTGCTGAACATTGGGTCGTCGTGAGTGGGACAGCAAGAGTTAACGTTGATGACCAAGAGTTCTTCTTGTCGGAAAATCAGTCTACCTTCATTCCTGCGGGCAGTGTCCATACGCTAGAAAACCCGGGAAAAATCGATTTGGAAATGATCGAGGTCAGGTCGGGGCACTATCTGGAAGAAGATGATATTGAGCGTTTGCAAGATCGCTATGGCAGAGTTTAATAGGGTTTGGTAATGCAAAAATTGACGTGTTTTAAAGCTTATGACATTCGGGGAAAGCTGGGCGAAGAGCTGAATGAGGACATCGCGTATCGTATTGGACGCGCCTATGGCGAGTTTTTAAAGCCCAAAAATATCGTGTTGGGCAGCGATGTGCGGTTAACCAGTGAAAGCCTGAAGTTGGCGCTGGCGAAGGGTTTACAGGATGCGGGTACTGATGTGATAGACATCGGCTTAACCGGTACCGAAGAAATCTATTTCGCCACAACCTATTTAAAAACTGATGGTGGCGTAGAAGTCACCGCCAGCCATAACCCTATTGATTACAACGGCATGAAGTTAGTGCGTGAGGGCTCTCGCCCGATTAGCGGCGATACCGGGTTACGGGCGATCCAAGAGCTGGCGGAGAAAAACCAGTTTCAGGCGCTAGCAGCAACAGCAACGCGCGGCAGCTACGTACGCCAGGACGTATTAGGGGCTTATGTAGAACACATTCTGTCCTATGTAGACGTGAAAAATTTCAAACCGTTGAAGCTAGTGATCAACTCGGGCAACGGTGCTGCGGGGCATGTGATCGATGCTATTGAAGCGCAACTGAAGGCGCGGGGGGTGCCGCTGGAGTTTATCAAGGTGCATCACCAGCCGGACGGCTCTTTCCCCAACGGCATTCCAAATCCACTGCTGCCTGAGTGTCGTGCGGATACCGCCGATGCGGTGCGAGAGCATGGCGCTGATATGGGCATTGCGTTCGACGGCGATTTTGATCGCTGCTTCCTGTTCGATGAAAAAGGCGATTTCATTGAGGGCTATTATATCGTCGGCTTGCTGGCGGAGGCCTTCTTGCAGAAACAGCCGGGCGCGAAGATAATCCACGATCCACGCCTGAGTTGGAACACCGTCGATGTGGTCACCGGTGCCGGGGGCGTACCCGTGATGTCGAAAACCGGTCATGCTTTCATTAAAGAACGCATGCGTGCGGAAGACGCCATTTATGGCGGCGAGATGAGTGCTCACCACTATTTCCGTGATTTTGCTTATTGTGATAGTGGCATGATCCCATGGCTGCTGGTCGCTGAGCTGGTCAGTGTGAAGGGACAAACTCTGGGGCAACTGGTACAGGATCGTATTGCCGCCTACCCGTCTTCCGGTGAAATTAATATCAAGTTATCGAACCCAGAAAGTTCGATTGAAGGTGTGAAAAGCCATTATGTTTCTAAAGCAAATTTAGTCGACTATACCGACGGCATAAGCGTTGAATTCCCTGAGTGGCGTTTCAACCTTCGTTCATCAAATACGGAGCCCGTAGTTCGGCTTAACGTTGAGTCTAGAAATAATAAGGAATTGATGGAAGAGAAGGTTAAGGAAATTTTGAATCTGTTAAGTTTATAATTTAAAGAATACGCTTTTCTTCTTTTTATAGGGGTGATTGCGTATTCTTTTAATAAGAGTGCTTTTATTATGAAAATACAGCATCAGCGGGCGCATTCCAAAGCAAATGCATCTCTCATATCTATGGTTCAGCGTTTTTCTGATATCTCTATTATTTTCTTCGGCGGATTTGTTGCAAGTAAAATAAATGGCTTTAACTTTAGCTATGAGAGTATTTTGGTTGCGCTCATAGCTTTAGTTGCATTTCAAATGATAGGCGGGATAACGGATTTTTATCGCTCTTGGCGCGGTGGAAAATTTTCATCGGAGCTCCGGCTTATACTTAAAAACTGGACGCTAAGCTTGGTGGTGACTGCCGGAATAACTTCGTTCATGCCGAATTCCAGTTTTAACTTCGAGTTTTTTTCATACTGGTATATTTCAGTGTGTATCGGATTTACATTCTGCCGCTCTGCCATTCGCTTTTTGGTAGGGATGATTAGAAATCTGGGGTATAACAATCGTAAGGTGGCTGTTGCAGGGTCGATGCCTATTGGTGTTAAGTTGCTGAAGAATTTTAAAGAAGAACCCTGGTTAGGATTCATTGTTGAGGGTATATACGATGATATACAAAGTTACGAAGATAATGAAATAAAGTATTGTGGTGACTTGGATAAGTTAGTTGAGGATGCTCGCCAGGGGCGACTAGATTATGTATATATCGCGATGAAAATGAGCGAAGAACATAAATTCAAGAAAATACTGAGTCAATTAACAGACACCACGTGTTCTGTCATGTTTATCCCTGATGTCTTTACGTTTAATATTTTGCAGTCAAGAACTGAAGAGGTTAATGGGGTGCCTGTTGTTCCATTATTCGATACACCACTAAATGGGATAAATAAAGTTTTCAAAAGAGTTGAAGATATTTTATTGTCAACTTTAATATTGATATTCATCTCTCCCGTACTTGCTTTGATCGCTTTCGCCGTCAAGTTCACATCTCATGGACCGATTATATTTCGTCAAACACGTTACGGCATGGACGGAAAACCTATTATGGTTTGGAAGTTCAGATCTATGACTGTCATGGAAAATAATGATGTAGTTATCCAGGCAAAAAAAGGAGATACCAGAGTGACTAAGGTAGGTGCATTTTTGCGACGTACCTCTTTGGACGAGTTGCCGCAATTTTTCAATGTGCTGATTGGTGGGATGTCGATCGTTGGGCCTAGGCCGCATGCCGTGGCGCACAATGAACAATATAGAAATCTTATTGAAGGTTATATGCTCAGGCACAAAGTCAAGCCGGGAATCACCGGTTGGGCACAAATTAATGGGTGGCGGGGTGAAACGGACACGTTGGATAAGATGCAAAAACGTGTTGAATATGACCTCGAGTATATTCGTGACTGGAGTATTTGGCTCGACTTAAAAATAATTTTCCTCACTGTATTTAAAGGTTTTATACACAAGTCGGCTTATTAGTTGATATACTCTATCACCCGGTTGTTCAAGTGGTGGCTAGTTGTTGGCCATCACTTTGATCCTAAACGTTAGAAATTCGCCTCCTGATTATCCCTTCCTTGTTTTTTTCTTTCTTTCTTTCTTTCTTTCTTTCTTTCCTTACTTTTCCGTGGCTTTTCCCAATGCTCATTTTTTGGATGGAATTCATTGGTGCATGCACAAGAGGGATTTAAAGAAAAATGGATACCATTATGTGAGTGGAGTTTAATTTTTAGTCTGTTTTCCGGTTTAAAGAGGTCGCATAGTACGGCAAGCTATTTCATAAATTAGACTGCCCCACGGCAGTAGACAAATTCTGTCCTCACGACGAGGCCTGTTCAAAGGCCTCCAGACTGGCGCCGCGGAGGTGACTGTGACGCCGGGCCCGGTTGTAGAACACTTCAATGTAATCGAAGATATCCGCCCGGGCCAGATCCCGGGTTTTGTATATTCTCTTCCTGATACGTTCTTTTTTCAGTGAACTGAAGAGCGATTCGGCCACCGCATTACCCCAGCAGTTGCCACGCCGGCTCATGCTCCGAGCCAGGTTATTGGCCCGGCAGAAGCGCTGCCAGTCGTCACTGCCATACTGGCTACCCTGATCACTATGTGCGATGACCTCACCGTCCGGTTTTCGACGCCAGACGGCCATCATCAGCGCGTCGAGCGTCAGTTCACGTGAGAGAGTGGGTTTCATCGACCAGCCGACCACGTTACGGGCGAAAAGATCGAGTACGGCTTTATCAGGTTCAGTTGCATAATACGACCCACCCGGTTTTTGCCGAAGGTTTCCCCGATTTCGTTCAGATCACCATGAACCCGCCGATAACCGTATACGCCTCCGTTCAGTGAATGTGAGTCGCGGATAAGCATCAGCAGACGCTGGTTATCTTTATCACGCACCGAAAATGGGTTATGAAGCCACGCATAGAACCCGGCCCGGGCGACATTCAGTACCCGACACATCGTCATCACATCCCATACAGTACGGTGCTCATTGATAAAGCGGTACTTCAGTCGGGCTTCCTTGCAAAGTACCGCGCGGCCTTTTTCAGGATATCCCGTTCTTCTTCGGTACGTTTTAGCGCGCCCGAAGTTTCAGGATCTCGCTTTTGGCTTCCAGTAAATCCTGGGCATGCTGTTCGCTGTTATCAGGCTTGATAGCCCGTAGCCACTGTAGAGGCTGTGCGCAGAAACGCCCAGACGGTCAGACACTTCGTCAACGGAATAATAGCGTTCCGTTATCTGACGGACGGCTTCTTCCTTAAATTCAGGTGTAAATCGTGGTGTGCTCATGCGCTCCCCCTATGCTCAAACTATAGGGCAGGATCGTCTACCGGGGTGGGACAGTCCGAAGTACATGGGACTAAAACAGGTGTGTTTACATTAGTATTCATAGTGACGGCAGTTTTGAAGGTTTAGGGGCGAATACAAACCCAAACGTTCTGACTGCCGTTTTCTATTGGTTCACGCTAAGACGCGGTGGACCAATATTTTAGACTCTTTGTAGGGAGCCAGGTCAAAGCCTCCTGGCAGGCCGATTGTTTACTTGCTGGCCAAAAACGAGTGTACCAAGGGAACTCTGGGAACATATGGATGGTCAATTATGATCGAAAAGGTGTGCGTGAGTCCAAGTTTCGTTTAAAATCAATTGATTGCTTAAAGAAGACAGTTCATCTTGAGCGCCAGGGGCGCGAGTAAGGAGTTTTTATGGCGGTTTTAGTCACCGGTGGGGCCGGTTATATCGGTTCTCACACTGTTCTGGCTTTGTTGGAACATGGCGAAGATGTCGTAGTGTTAGATAATTTATCGAACTCTTCCGATGAGTCTCTGCGTCGCGTTGAGAAACTCGCGGGCAGAAGTGCTCAATTCTACCAAGGCGATATCTTGGATGCTGAGTGTCTGCACCGTATCTTCGAGGCTCACGCCATTTCGGCCGTGATCCATTTTGCTGGGTTAAAGGCTGTCGGAGAGTCGACGCGCAAGCCGCTAGAGTATTATCAGAACAATGTCACTGGCACGTTGGTATTGTTGGAGGAAATGCGTCGTGCGGGTGTGCATAAGTTTATCTTCAGTTCTTCTGCCACGGTGTACGGTACTCCAGAGCAAGTTCCTTTGACTGAGACGTCACGCGTTGGCGGTACGACGAATCCTTACGGCACGTCGAAGTTGATGGTAGAACAAATTCTGCAAGATTTCGCTAAAGCAGAACCGCAATTCTCCATTACCGCCTTACGTTACTTCAACCCGGTCGGTGCGCACGAATCTGGCATGATCGGTGAAGATCCAAATGGTATTCCTAACAATCTGATGCCTTATATTGCTCAGGTGGCAATCGGAAAACTGGAGAAACTGTCAATTTTTGGTGACGACTATCCGACACAGGATGGCACGGGAGTCAGAGATTACATTCATGTCATGGATTTGGCTGAAGGTCATCTCAAGGCGATTGAACACATCGATGAACACCAAGGCTTTACGGTCTATAATCTGGGGACTGGGGTAGGGTATTCTGTGTTGGAGATGCTCCATGCTTTTGAAAAGGCTTCAGGTCGCAATGTAGCTTACCAAATTGTACCACGTCGAGAGGGCGACATTGCAGAATGCTGGTCCGCTCCAGAATTGGCGTTCAAAGAATTGGGATGGAAGGCTACCCGTGATTTGGATGCCATGATGCGTGATGCGTGGAATTGGCAGAAGAACAATCCTCGGGGTTATCGTTAAAGTAACACCGAAACAGGTGTGATTTTTTATTACACCTGTTTTATCTAAATTATATGAATGCTTGTTTTTTACATTATATTTAAGTCAGTCTCATGCGTTAAAAAAATTATTATCACCATCAGAGTTATCCTATATTAATTTTTGTCGAGTAAATGTTACTTTTAACAAAATACTTTAAAACTAACTTTATCTCGATGAGATTAACGAGGAATGGTTTTTTCGCGTTGTTAGCGTCCGCTATCATCATTAGCCAGCTATCATTTCTATGTCTAGCCAGACATTATAACGCTTAACGATTTGATATGTTAGAGTATTGTTATTACTAATGCGGTCGCTAGAGGTGGGGTGAGTGCATGCTGGAGGATGCTTTAACGGAATGAGGAAACTGTGCTATCCTGCAATGTCTTCAATAGCGAACTATCTGAAGTTGATTTAGAGGGCGTTTAGACCCATTTAAATATAGTTCAATGTGGGGTGTTCTCGGCTTATTCAGGATGACGCAGCGCTAGGGAGACACTGGTTGGGTAGGAAATTCCGAGTGAGTGAGTAGTCAAATGAAAGTAATTGATACAAAGATTGCCGGCGTCAAAGTGATTGAACCTAAGATTTTCGGTGATCAGCGTGGCTTCTTTTTCGAAACGTTCCAAAAGCAACGCTACCGAGAACTACTTGATATTGAACATGATTTTGTTCAAGACAACTATTCTCGTTCGACACATGGTGTGCTGCGAGGTTTACACTTTCAGACCTCTCGCCCTCAGGGGAAGCTGGTCTATACCCTAAGAGGGGAGGTCTATGATGTCGTGGTGGACATCCGTCCAAATTCACCTTCTTTCAAACAGTGGTTAGGGATCAATCTGTCTGAGGACAACAAGAAACAGCTTTGGATCCCACCTGGCCTTGCTCATGGTTTCTTGGTGTTAAGTGATGAAGTCGACTTTGCTTATAAATGCACCGATTACTATGATCCGAAGAACGAGCACTGCTTGAGCTGGAACGATCCTGAACTGGCGATTGAATGGCCGATAGAGCATCCTCAGCTTTCTGAGAAGGATCTTAAAGGCAAATTATTCAGCGAGCTTTTTTAAATGCGCATACTGGTAACTGGCGGTAATGGCCAGCTAGGCCATTGCTTGGCGGATACATTGCCTGACAATTGGCAGATCATTAGCCTAGACCACAAACAACTTGACATTGCTGATTGGCCTGCAGTTCAGCAAACTGTCGCGGCGTTGAATGTAGATTTCATTGTAAATGCAGCAGCTTATACGTTAGTGGATAAAGCTGAAGAAGAAATCATCGCTGCGGAGGCTGCAAATGTTATCGGTCCAGCTAATCTGGCTATGATTGCTGAGAGCCTAAGCATTCCACTGATTCATATTTCGACAGACTATGTTTTTAGTGGCGCAGAAAAAGGTATTTCTTTGTGTGAAAATTCACCAACGGGGCCGCTAAACGTCTATGGACAAACCAAACTGCTTGGCGAACAAGCCGTACTAACCACGTGCTCACGCGCCGTGGTGATCCGCACATCCTGGTTATTCAGTGAGTATGGCAGCTCTTTTGTGCATACCATGCTTAAATTGGGAAAGACACGTAAATCGCTTGCTATTATTAACGATCAATTTGGCCGTCCTACCTATGCTGGTGATTTAGCTAAATGTATTCTCACTATTATTAGCCAAGGGGTTAATGAATCCAAGCTATATCATTTCTGTGGAGATAAGATTGTTTCGTGGTATGAGTTTGCTGCGGAGATTTTTTCTTTAGCTAAGTTGTTTGATGATAGTTATAGATTTATGGTTTTGTCTTCTATTAACAGTGAACAATATAAATGCGCGGCCAAAAGACCTAAGCATGCGATACTTAACTGCGAAAAAATATATCGTGAACGTGGGATCTGCAATAGCAATTGGCGAATGAGCCTAGACAAAGTAGTTCCGAAAATTATTTACCAGATGAATAATTAATATGAAGACATTGTTGAAAAATACAGGTTTGATTTTTAATCTTACTAAGCGGGATGTTGAGAGCCGCTATCGTGGGACCAGTCTTGGTATAGTATGGTCACTGCTAAATCCTGTGATTATGCTTTCTATCTATAGCTTTATTTTTGGTTTTGTGTTTAAAGCCAAGTGGGGGCTGACAACGACAGAGAATTACACTTTGATTATGTTTACCGGTCTACTGACGCATGGTTTTATTGCTGAGTGTCTTGGCAAGGCCACAACGATATATGTATATAATGTCAG
Organism: Serratia sp. CY47444; assembly: GCF_052168635.1. Classification (NCBI taxonomy): domain Bacteria; kingdom Pseudomonadati; phylum Pseudomonadota; class Gammaproteobacteria; order Enterobacterales; family Yersiniaceae; genus Serratia; species Serratia sp. CY47444. The sequence continues at coordinate 58,354 of NZ_JBJNMH010000023.1, read as the reverse complement.
CTATGTAAAAAAAGTTTTATTCCCTCTTGAGTCCTTGTGCTGGGTGTCTGTTTTTGGCGCATTATTCCAATTCTTTATGGGATGTATTGTTTTCGCCATTTTTTGTGTTTTATTAAAACAACCTGTTAGTCTAATGGCATTATTGGTCCCTATTGTCATTCTGCCATTGGTTTTATTATCATATAGCATTTCATTATTCTTGTCATCGCTAGGTGTTTATATTCGTGATATGGGGCAGGTTGTCTCAGTTATCATTGCCTTAATGTTATTTATGTCACCTATATTTTATCCTATCACTGCTGTTCCAGAACAATATCGCATGCTGATTTATATTAATCCGTTAACGTTTATTGTAGAAGCTTTACGCGATGTTGTATTGTACGGAAAATTATTCAGTCTTGAAGGGTATGCACTCTATTGGGGCATAAGTATTATGCTGTACGTATTAGCTATAACTTGGTTCAAAAAGGTAAAGAGGGGCTTTGCTGATGTCCTCTAATGTTGTTGTCTCTGCGCAAAATTTGCGTAAAGTTTATCAGATTTATTCCAGCCCGATGCAGCGTCTGGGGGCTTTGCTGGGTTATCGGGGGGCTAAGGGCAGGGAGTTTGTCGCTCTGGATTCCGTTAACTTTGAGATTAAAAAAGGTGAAACAGTCGGTATTATTGGTGTCAATGGTTCCGGTAAATCAACTCTGTTGCAAATGATTTGTGGGACTTTGGCGCCTACAAGCGGCAGTGTATTTACTAAAGGGCGTATTGCACCTTTGTTAGAGCTTGGTGCTGGGTTCAATCCAGAATTTACAGGGCGTGAAAACGTTTACCTGAACGCCTCTCTTCTGGGCCTAACGCGTAAAGAAATTACGGAGCGTTTCGATAAAATAGCCAGCTTTGCCGATATTGGTGAATTTCTCGAACGGCCGGTTAAGACTTTTTCGAGCGGTATGTTTGCACGTTTAGCCTTTGCAACAGCCATTCATGTCGATCCTGAGATATTAATTGTAGATGAAATTCTTGCTGTCGGAGATTCACGTTTTCAGCGAAAATGTGTAAAGAAGTTTAATGAAATCAGAAACGATGGGTGTACAATCCTGTTCGTTTCACACGATGATTATCAGGTTCGCAATATTTGTAATAGTGCACTATATCTTGAAAAAGGTGTGCAGCGTTATTTTGGAAATGCAGATGTTGCTGTTCAGCATTACCTTTCTGATATGCAGAAGAGTGTGGTGGAAGCTCAAGATGCAGAAAATAAAGCTATTGAAAATGAAATAAGTAGCAGATTGGTAAAAATAGCTAATGTCTCTCTTCTCGATCAGTCTGGAAATTCAGTAACAGAGCTGGCAAGCGGCGACAATGTTAAACTGTCTTTCGATTATAAATATGAAGGAAGTGACGGGGAATTCGATGGGCTGACCTTTGTCTTTAATCTTTATCGTAAAGATGGAGTATATATCTGTGGGACGACTACAGCAATGCGTGGCTTAGAACCATTTCCCCTTAGTCGGGAAGGTCGAGTGACCATTGATTTCCCCGCATTGAAGTTGTTATCAGGTATTTATAACTGGCGAGTAGCTGTCAATGATCAAGATGGGATACAGATAATTAACGAAGCTGTACCGGTCTGTGAGTTTTCTGTAGCCGATAACTTCAGTGCCGTTGGAATTTATGATATTGAACATAGCTGGTCTGTGGTGGCCAAGGGGTAAGTATGGAACGGATTGAGAACGATCTTCTTAAGTTGCAGTTTTTAAGAGAAGAACATCACCAGCGTTATCAGTACGTTGCCAGTTTTGCCAAGGGAGTTGTGGTTGACTGTGCATGCGGTATCGGATATTCGGCACCTATTTTCTTGTCTAACCCTGCTGTAGTTAGTTATACAGGGTTGGATGTTGATCGTGAGGCGATCGCCTATGCAAAAGAGCATAATACGACGAATTCTCGTTTTGAGCACGGTTCGATTTTAGCCTTGCCGTTCGATGACTGTAGCATCGATACATTTATCTCATTAGAAACGTTGGAGCATCTTGAGCAACCTGAATTAGCGATTGCAGAAGTCAAACGCGTGTTGAAACCAAATGGGGTATTTATTTGCTCGGTGCCAACTAAAGATTACGAGAATTTTTGTGTCAGTTTGTATGGGCCGAACCCGTACCATATTCAGGCCTTCTCTTTGGATGCCCTGAAATCATTGTTGCAAGCCCAATTCGCGCATGTTGATATTGCTGTTATCGCTCAAGAACTCGTCTCTATAGTGCATACGTTTCAAGATCAACAGATGCCGCCTACGGTATTTGATGCAAAAAACAAGAACGTAATGAATGGCTCTTTCATTGCGATTTCATCTAATGCTGATGCTATTTATAATAAGAATACGCTATTTACAGGTATGAGTCGCATAGAATATGACCAAGAATTGGTCTATCCATTGCGCCAAAGTTTAGAGTTTGCAGAACGCCTGGCTGAACAACGTTGGCAGTTGTTGCTTGAAGCTGAAGAAAGAATCAATGAAGTAACACGGTATAAAGAACAGGCAGAGCGCATCTCTGAAGAAAGAATGCAAGCATTCAGGGACACGGAAGAGATGGTCCGTTCTCGTGATCAAGCTTTGTCTGAGGCAGAGCGGATTATTCAGTCGCTTAAGGAACAGCTGGAAAGCGTTTCAAAGCAAAATTCGAACCAATAACTCTGTGAATGGATTATATCTACAATGATTGTCACGATTGCCGATAATATCGAAACCATTCTGGTCGACTTTTTTGATACTGTAGTCGAGCGTAGTTGTCACCCTGAGGTCGTGAAACGTAAGTGGGCTGCTGCTCTCGTGGATTCATATCGTCTTTCTCTATCCGTAGAGGAGTTATATACGCTACGTTTAAGAATCGAAGCGGGATTGTGCGCCAGTAGTCAAATGCAAGGCGATGACGCTGAGTTCCGTTACGACGATATGTCTCTTGCCCTGTATTATGAGCTTCAACGTGCACAGATTGTGGTTCGCTTGCCTGAAAGTGAGCCCTTCGTCGCTTTTTGCCGTGATCTAGAGTTGGCTATTGAACTATCGGTGCAAAAACCGATAGTAGCAACGTTGGATATACTGAGAGCTGAAAAAGCGAAAGGTAGACGTATTTATCTGGTTTCTGATTTTTATTTGGACCAACAGTCAATTATCTATTTCGCCAAACATCATGGATTCTATGATATTTTTGATGGATTCTTCGTTTCTAGCGAAAATAAGCGAACGAAGAAAGAAGGGCGAGCTTATGACGTGGTTATTGCAAGATTAGGTTTGGATGTTAAAAAGACGATCATGTTGGGGGATAATGCGCACAGTGATGTGGCGATGTCGGTAGCCAGAGGGCTGTTTGCGCATCATTTACCTGTGGAACAGCACCGATATGATGAGAGCCTACGGGCGGATCGTGAGCGCCTTGCGGTAGAGAATAAAGTTAACCAAGTGATCGCTGAAGATAATTTCAGCTTCAACTGGATAAGTAGTGCTATTTATTTATTCACTCGTCGGCTTTATTGGTCTTTGGTGATGAGTAAAGCTAAAAACGTTTATTTTTTTGCAAGGGAAGGCGAGTTTCTTCAAAAGGCATTTGATAAATTTCAAGCTAGCTTGCCGAAAGATTTTTCGCGTATTACTAGCCATTATATGTATGTGTCGCGTCGATCAACCTACCTACCTTCATTAGGGCCTTTGGGCGGTAGCACATTCAACAAATTATTATATCAGTATGGTTCATGTAGTCTGGCTGCCTTTTTGAAAAGCATTAATCTCGATGATTATGTATCTGAGTTTAAAGTGCGTTTCCCTCAGGTGGACTTTGAAGAGCAGCATTTGAATATCGCCGGGTTACCAGCGTTTTCTGCGTTAATGGATGATGAATTCTTCAAGACTATCTACGAGCGTGAGCGTAAAGAGCAGAATGTCTATCTTAATGACTACTGTGACTCGTTGATGACGGAAAAGCATGATGAATGGGTTCATGTAGTTGATGTTGGCTGGAAGGGCAGTATTCAAGATAATTTGGTAAAAGCGACCCAGCGCAATATTTCTGGTTATTATTTCGGCATTTTGGATGGGGCAGAAACCCATAAGAATAATATTAAAGAGGGGTTGCTGTTTGACCATCAGTGGGGGCAACGCCTCGGTGATGGTATGTTTAACGAGTTCCGTGCCGGTTTTGAAGTTTTTATGGGAGCATCGCATGGCAGTCTGAAGAGATATGGCGACAGTATCGATAACTTTGTTTTCGACCACAACGATTCAGAGCTCGCTTTCTTCTATGAGCAAATAGCGCCATTCCAAGAGCGTGCGTTGCATCAGTTCAATGGTTTTGCAAAAATAGAGCGTGCTTATTCGCTATCTGATCATGAGATCAGCAAAGCGGTTAAAAAATTTTACTTTCGTGGTGTGATGTTGCCGAGCCGGGTCGAACGAGAAAAGTTTTCGTTAATCAAACACTATGAGAATTTTGGAGTATTCAACTTTAGCTCCTTTGGGCAGAGCAGACGCTCCCCTCTGTCTTATTTTAAGCGCTTGGTGAGAAATCCTAGACATACCCTTGGTTCTGCTTGGTGGAAACCTTTGGATTTTCATGCGAATGGCGTGTGGTACTTGAAATATCCTTATTTTTTGGTGAAAAGAATAAAGTTTAAAGGGGCTAAATAATGAGTAAAATTGCTTTTTTACTATGGAGTCCGGATATCAGTGGCGGCACTAATGTCATTTTTGAGCATGCTACACGTATGCGAAAGAATGGTGACGATATCACGATTATCACTGAGGATAAACCGAACGATAAGCGATTGCAGTGGTTTCCAGGTGCAGAAAAAATGACCTGGATGGATTATTCTGAAGCTGCTGACAAACAGTTTGATCTGGTTATTGCGACCTGGTGGCGTACTGTATTTTATCTTCATAAAATCAATGCGAAGAAATATGCATTTTTTGTTCAATCCATCGAATCGCGTTTCTATCCGGAAGGTGAGGTAACTTTACGCACGCTTGTCGATCTTACCTACAGTTTGCAAGTTAATTTTATCACTGAAGCAACATGGATTAAAGAATACCTTAAAGAGCATTTTGACCAAGATGCGTTATTGGTCCGAAATGGGATAAGCAAGGATTATTTTAACGATGGGATTAAACCCAAAGTGCCTCGAGCGCCTGAAAAGCTGCGTGTATTAGTGGAAGGTCCGTTAAACGTTAGCTTTAAAAATACGGAACTTGCGGTGGAGTTATGCCGACAGTCTCGCGCTGATGAGGTCTGGTTTGTCACATCTACAGAAATTGGCGCTTACCCGAATGTTGATCGCCTGTTTAGCCGCGTGCCAATTTCTGAGATCGGTAGTATTTACGCCTCTTGCGATGTTTTGGTTAAACTTTCCACTGTTGAAGGAATGTTTGGCCCACCGTTGGAGATTTATCATACCGGTGGAACCTCTATCAGTTATGATGTGACCGGCTACGACGAATATATTGAGCATAATGTCAATGGACTGGTATCTTTCAGTCGCCAAAACCAAGAAATCATCGAATTTATAAATCGCCTTAAGGATAACCCTAATGAGCTGGCTCAATTGAAAGCAAATGCTTTGGCTACCGCTGAAAAGTGGCCGGATTGGGAAAGCAGTTCCAAAGAGTTTGCAGCAGCATGCGAGCAGCTTATTGCATCGGGAGTTATTACCTCGGTTACCTTACTTAAGGCGCAGACCGAGCGTTTTTGGCTCTTCTATGAGGAGTCTTTGCGTCAGGTACCGTTGAGTGGGCAGGTGGGAATTCCCTCTCTAAATCGGTATGCACATTTTCGTCAGCGTGTTATCAATAAATTGCATCGTGAGTATCCTGCGATTTTTTCCTTGCTTCGAAAAATAAAATGGACGGTAAAATCTTATCTGCCGGGAGCTCGATAAGTGTTTGAGTACGAAGTTGTAGTTTGTACTTACAACGGTGAACGCTACATTGTCGAGCAGCTTGCCTCGATTGTAAGCCAGACAATCTGTCCGCAAAGGATCATTGTCAGTGACGATGGTTCTACGGACAATACGCTTAAATTGGTTGCTGATTTCGCTGCAACGACATCAGTTCAGTTCGATGTACAGCAGCGTGTTGCGGGTCCAAAAGGACCCGCGCATAATTTTCTGCATGCGCTTTCTTTGACGACGGCAGCTAACGTCTTTTTAAGCGATCAGGATGACGTTTGGGTAACTGATAAGATTGAACATTATCAGCGCGTAGTAAGCCAAATCGGAGATGATTCTCAGCCTTTATTGATCTTTTCAGATGCTGAATTAGTCGATAGCGAACTTCGTTTCTTGAACGCTTCTTTTTTACAAAATGAGCGTCTTAATCCTGTACAGCAGTTGGTGTTCCCTCGCTTGATTTTCCAAAACTGCATCCAGGGTGCAACAGTGATGGTGAATCGAGCATTGCTTAAGCATCTTCGCCCTAGTCAGCATATGTTGATGCATGATTGGTGGCTGGGATTGCTGGCCATCACTTTTGGACGCTTGGTATTCCTTCCTGAACGCTTGATCAAGTATCGGCAACATGCGAATAACGTGGTTGGCAGCAGTGGCTATGGATTGAAACGTATTCTGGCGAAATTTATGCGACTGTCCTCAGTTGCACATCAGAATCGGCTAGTGATTGAGCAGGCGGTAAGTTTCTATGAGATTTACGGTAAGGGGCTCAAAAAAGAGGATAAGAAATTTTTGGAGAGGATGTTAAGATCCCGTCGCTTTATGCTTTGGCAGCTTTTCTTGCTAAAATTTGCGGTTGCAAGAACAACCATTACGAGAACTGTTTCCTTGTATTTCTTATATTAGAGTTTTTATGCCTGAATCTTTAGTTAAGCCATGTCGGTGCTTCATTTCAGTTATATCTCACGGTCATGGCAGCATGATCATTGCCGATGGATGCCTAAAACTGCTGGCTTCAAAAAATTACATTGTTGTTTTGAAAGATAACAAGCCACAGCGTGAACTTCAGGAATATTGTCAGGACTCTGGCATTCATTATCTTGTTGATCAGCCTATGGGTTTTGGCGCAAACAATAACTATATTTTCACTTGGTGCCAGCAAGAGCTTGGAATGCGAGATGAGGATCGCTTTCTGGTGCTTAACCCCGATGTTTTTATCGAACCGACCGTGCTGGCAGCGCTGCTGTCGCATGCGGAACATAACTCATACCCGATAGTTGCGATCAATCTTTTCAACGATAAAAATTTTACTTTTTATGACAAGGGGATAAGGCATTTTCCAACCATTAGCAGCTTTGTCGTTTCATTCTTGGTGCAGAAGAATAAGTCTATCTACGACAAGAATAAAATTACCCAGGATACCGAAGTTGAATGGGCGGCAGGCTCATTTTTGCTGTTTAGTGCCCAATGTTATCGAGAGCTGGGAGGATTTGATACGCGCTACTACATGTACTGTGAAGATCTTGACATTTGCTGGCGAGCGAGGCGGGAGTTAGGGATAAACGTCGTTTATTTGCCTCAATTTAAAGCATTGCATCTTGCTCAAATGCGCAGTCGCTCACTTTTTTCTAAACATTTTATCTGGCACGTTACCAGCGCTTTGCGTTTTTGCTTGAAACAAGCGTTGAATAGATAAAATTGTCTTATCAACCTCACGAGAGTGTCGACCTATCGCACCAATCACTACCCACGCGGCTCAATCCTGAGTTAACATGTGTGCCACATCACAAAACCTGCTGGCCGACGTTGCCGGCAGGGTCATCCTCAGACAGGAGTTCCTAAATGTCCAAGCAACAAATCGGCGTTGTCGGCATGGCGGTAATGGGCCGCAACCTCGCGCTGAACATCGAGAGCCGTGGTTACACCGTTTCCATTTTCAACCGTTCTGGCGACAAAACTGACGAAGTGATCGCTGAGAACCCGGGCAAGAATCTGGCGCCGTATTACACCGTAGAAGAGTTTGTCGAATCGCTGGAAAAACCGCGCCGCATCCTGCTGATGGTGAAAGCGGGCGAAGCGACGGATAAAACCATTGCCTCGTTGACTCCGCACCTGGACAAGGGCGATATCCTGATCGATGGCGGCAACACCTACTATCAGGACACCATCCGTCGTAACCGCGAACTGTCCGACCAGGGCTTTAATTTCATCGGCACCGGCGTTTCCGGCGGTGAAGAGGGCGCGCTGAAAGGGCCTTCCATCATGCCTGGCGGCCAGAAAGAAGCTTACGAGCTGGTGGCACCGATCCTGGAGAAAATCGCTGCGGTCGCGGAAGGCGAGCCTTGCGTGACTTATATCGGCGCTGACGGTGCCGGCCACTATGTGAAGATGGTGCACAACGGCATCGAATACGGCGACATGCAGCTGATTGCCGAAGCCTATTCCCTGCTGAAGCAGGCGCTGAACCTGAGCAACGAGCAGCTGGCCGAAACCTTCGCCGAATGGAACAAGGGCGAACTGAACAGCTACCTGATCGACATCACCAAAGACATCTTCACCAAGAAAGACGAAGAGGGTAAATACCTGGTCGATGTGATCCTGGACGAAGCCGCCAACAAAGGCACCGGCAAGTGGACCAGCCAGAGCTCGCTGGATCTGGGCGAACCGCTGTCGCTGATCACCGAGTCGGTGTTCGCACGCTACCTGTCCTCGCTGAAGGACCAGCGCGTTGCCGCGTCTAAAGTGCTGACTGGCCCGAAAGTGGCGCCGTTCAGCGGCGACAAAGCCGAATTCATCGAGAAAGTGCGTCGCGCGCTGTATCTGGGTAAGATTGTGTCCTACGCACAGGGCTTCTCACAGCTGAAAGCCGCTTCTAAAGAAAATAACTGGGATCTGCACTACGGCGAAATCGCCAAGATCTTCCGCGCCGGCTGCATCATCCGCGCCCAGTTCCTGCAGAAGATCACCGACGCTTACGCGGCGGATGCCGATATCGCCAACCTGCTGCTGGCGCCATACTTCAAGCAAATCGCTGACGAGTACCAGCAGGCGCTGCGTGACGTGGTGGCTTACGCCGTGCAGAACGGTATCCCTACGCCAACCTTCTCCGCCGCGATCGCCTACTACGACAGCTACCGTTCTGCGGTACTGCCGGCGAACCTGATCCAGGCGCAGCGCGACTACTTCGGTGCGCACACCTACAAACGTATCGATAAGGAAGGCGTGTTCCATACCGAATGGATGGAATAAGCCCGCTCGTTGAACGATAAAAAAAGCCGCCGAGGTTAACGCCCGGCGGCTTTTTATTGCGCGTGATTTAACGTCACGCTTTTTTCTGATGCCTTTCGCGCAGCCGGCCGATCACCGCGCTCAGATCCAGATCCTGGTCCTGCAGCAGCACCAGCAGGTGATAGATCAGGTCCGAGGCTTCGTTGGTCAGCTCTTCGCGATCGTTGACCGTGGCGGCCAGCGCGGTTTCCACACCTTCTTCCCCGACCTTCTGCGCGATGCGCTTGGTGCCGCTGGCGTACAGGCTGGCGGTGTACGAGCTGTCCGGGCTGGCGTGCTTGCGCTCCGCCAACAGCTGCTCCAGCTGATAGAGGAACGTCCAGTCGCTGGCGGCCGGGTGGAAGCAGCTGCTGTTGCCGAGGTGGCAGGTCGGGCCGATCGGGTTGGCCAATACCAGCAGCGTGTCGTTATCGCAGTCCGGCGTGATGCTGACCACCTTGAGGAAGTGGCCGGAACTTTCGCCTTTGGTCCACAGGCGTTGCTTGGTGCGTGAGAAGAAGGTGACGTTACCGCTCTGCTCGGTGGTCGCCAGCGCTTCCGGCGTCATGTAACCCAGCATCAGCACTTCGCCGGAAACGGCGTGCTGCACGATGGCCGGCATCAGGCCGTCGGTTTTTTCCCAGTCCAGCTGGTTTCTCTGTTGTTCTGTCAGCACACGCGAATCTCCACGCCTTGTTCGACCAGGAACCTTTTCAGTTCGCCGATATTGATGATTTGTTTGTGGAACACCGACGCCGCCAGCGCGCCGTCGACGTCCGCATCGCGGAACGCTTCCAGGAAATGCTCCATGGTGCCCGCGCCGCCGGAGGCGATCAGCGGCACCTTGCAGGCCTCGCGCACCCGGCGCAGCTGCTGCAGATCGTAACCGTTGCGCACGCCGTCCTGGTTCATCATGTTCAGCACGATCTCACCGGCGCCGCGGCGCTGCACTTCCTGTACCCAGTCGAGGGTTTCCCACTGGGTGATGCGGGTGCGGCTCTCGTCACCGGTATATTGGTTGACGTGATACTTGCCGGTTTCACTGTCGAACCAGGTATCGATGCCCACCACGATGCACTGCACGCCGAAGCGTTCCGCCAGGCGGCTAATCAACTCAGGATCGGCCAGCGCCGGCGAGTTGACCGAAATCTTGTCGGCGCCGAAAGACAGGATCTGGCTGGCATCCTCGGCGCTTTTAATGCCGCCGGCGACGCAGAACGGAATATCAATCACCTCCGCCACGCGCGATACCCAGCTTTTGTCCACCACCCGGCCGTCGCTCGAGGCGGTGATATCGTAAAACACCAGCTCGTCCGCACCTTCTTGCGCATAGCGCTGCGCCAGCGGCACGATGTCGCCGATGATTTCGTGGTTGCGGAACTGCACGCCTTTTACCACTTGCCCGTCTTTAACATCCAGGCACGGGATTATCCGTTTTGCCAGCATGCGATCGCCTCCTCAACGCTAAATTTACCTTCCAGCAGGGCGCGCCCTACGATCACGCCGGCAACGCCGCTGCCGCGCAACTGGGCGATGTCGTCCAGATTGCCGATGCCGCCCGAGGCCTGGAAGGCCACCTGCGGATAGCGGCGGCTGATCGCCTGATACAGCGCCACGTTGGAACCGGCCAGCGTACCGTCGCGCGAAATATCGGTGCACAGCACGTGCTTGAGCCCGTAGGGCAGGAACTGCTCCACCACCTGTTCCAGCGTGGCGTCGGAATCTTCCTGCCAGCCGCTGATGGCCACGCGTTTCACGCCCTGCGGGTCGATACGCACGTCCAGCGCCAGCACCAGCGCGTCGGCGCCGTAGCGCTCGAACCAGCTCTGCACCAACTGCGGTTGTTTCACCGCGGTAGAGCCGATCACCACGCGTGTGGCGCCGGCCTCCAGCAGGGCGCTGACGTCTTGCTCGTTGCGGATGCCGCCGCCGACCTGCACCGGCACGTTAACCCCCGCCAACAGCTTGCGCAGCAGCGGGATCTGGCGTGCGGCCGGATCCTTGGCGCCGGTCAAATCGACCAGGTGCAGTACCTGCGCGCCCTGTTGTTGATAGTCCTGCAGACGCAGCAGCGGATCGTTGCCGTAGTCGCGCTGCTGGCCGTAATCGCCCTGATGCAAGCGCACCACGTTGCCGTCGATCAAATCCAAAGCCGGAATAATCATGCTGCCTACATCTCCAGAAAGTTTTTCAACAGTTGCGCGCCGGCCGCTCCAGATCGTTCTGGATGAAACTGCACGCCGAAGAAGTTGTCTTTTTGCACGGCGGCGGTGAAGGGCTCGCCGTAGTTCGCCTGGGCGATGGTGCTGGGGCATATCGGCATCGCATAGCTGTGTACGAAATAGAAGTAGGCGCCGTCATCGATGCCGCGGAACAGATGGTGGCCCGCCTGCGCGGATACCTGGTTCCAACCCATGTGCGGCAGCGGCAGGCCGAAGTCGGTCATCTGCTTTACCGGCGTATCCATGAGGCCGAGCGTCGTCACGCCGCCGTTCTCTTCGCTGTTGGCCGCCAGCAGCTGCATGCCGAGGCAGATGCCCAGCACCGGCTGAGTGCAGGCCCTGATCAGTTCGATCAGATCGCGTTCGCGCAGCTGATCCATCGCCGCCTGCGCGGTGCCGACGCCCGGCAGGAACAGCTTGTCGGCGCGCAGCACGATCTCCGGATCGCGGCTCACTTCCGGCTGATAGCCCAGGCGCCGCACCGCATAGGTGACGGAGGCCAGGTTGGCGCAGCCGGTATCCAAAATCACCACGTTCATCACAGCACTCCTTTCGAGCTCGGCAGGGTATTGCCCTCGACGCGGATCGCCTGGCGCAGCGTGCGGCCAAACACTTTGAACAGGCTCTCGACCCGGTGGTGGTCGTTTTTGCCTTTGGTCTTCAGGTGCAGCGTGCAGCCCATGGTGTAGGAGAGCGAGCGGAAGAAGTGCTCGACCATTTCAGTGCTGAGATCGCCGACGCGCTGATAGTTGAACTCGGCCTTGTACTCCAGGTGCGGGCGGCCGGAGATATCCAGCGCGCAGCGCGCCAGGCATTCGTCCATCGGTAACACGAAGCCGAAGCGGGCAATACCGCGCTTGTCGCCCAGTGCCTTGTTCAACGCTTCACCCAGCGCCAGGCCGGTGTCCTCTACGGTGTGGTGATCGTCGATATACAGGTCGCCTTTGACGTCGATCTCCATGCGGAAGCCGCCGTGGGTGGCGATCTGATCCAGCATGTGGTCGAAGAAGCCGACGCCGGTTTTGATTTTGCTGCCGCCTTCGCGATCCAGCCAGACGTTGACATCGATCTGCGTCTCTTTGGTCACGCGGTTAACCCGCGCATGACGGTCGCGCAGGGTCAGCTGGCGCACGATCTCTTTCCAGCCCAGCACGCCGCGCTGGTAGCGCAGCCCCTGAATGCCCATGTTTTCTGCCAGCTGCACGTCGGTCGGCCGATCGCCGATCACGTAGCTGTGCGCGGTATCGAGCACGCCGGGTTCCAGGTAGCCCTTCACCAGCGCGGTTTTCGGCTTGCGGCAGTCGCAGTTGTCCGCCGGCAGGTGCGGGCAGATCAGCACATCGGCGAACTGAATGCCCTGCGAGCTGAGGATCTGCATCATCAGGTTGTGCGGCGGATCGAAGGTTTCCTGAGGGAAACTGGCGGTGCCGAGCCCATCCTGATTGGTGATCATCACCAGCTGATACCCCGCCTGTTGCAGCGCCAGCAGGGAAGGGATCACGTCTGGCTCGAGCGCCAGCTTGTCCAGGCGGTCAACCTGGAAATCTTCCGGTGGCTCGGCGATCAGCGTGCCGTCACGATCGATAAAGAGGATTTTTTGGCTCACATTGGCTCCTGGCGAGTCGGGTTGGCGCCGGGTAGGGCGGACAAGGCGTCCACCACGCGTTGACATTCGTCGCGGGTGCCTATGGTGATGCGCAGGCAGCCGGACAACCCGGGCTGTTTGTTTTGGTCTCGTAAGATAATGCCCTGATCCCACAAGCTTTTAAACACATTACTTGCGGCGGTGAAGCGGGCCAGCAGGTAATTGCTGTCGCTGGCGAAAACCTGCTCGACGCAGGCGCATTTCTCCAGCTGTTGCTGCAGCCAGCTGCGGGTGGTGGCGATATCGGTGACGCGCTGGCGCATGGTGCGGATACCTTCTTCGCTCAGCGCCTGCGCGGCGATATCCGCCACCGGCGTCGAAAGCGGGTAAGGCGCGATCACCTTCAGCAGCAGGGCAATCAGATCTTCATTGGCGAGCGTAAAGCCGCAGCGCAGGCCGGCCAGCGCAAAGGCCTTCGACAGCGTGCGCAGGATAGCCAGGTGCGGATAGTCGCTCAGCCAGCCGGCCACCGTGGCCTGCGGGCAAAACTCGATATAGGCTTCGTCCACCGCGACGATCGCCTTGCCCTTGGCCAGCTCTAGCAGGCTGCGCAGAGAGTCAGGGTCGATCAGGTTGCCGGTTGGGTTGTTCGGGCTGCAGACGTAGATCAGCTTCACGTTGTCCATGCTGTCTGCGATGGCCGGCAGATCCAGCTGCCAGTCTTCTTTGGCGGCCACGGTGCGGCGCTCCACGCCGAAGGTTTCGGCGCTGACGGCGTACATGCCGTAGGTCGGCGGGCAGAACAGAATGGCGTCTTTGCCCGGCTCGCAGAAGGCGCGGATCAGCAGCTCGATGCCTTCATCGGCGCCGCGGCTGACCAGCACCTGCTCTTTCTTGACCCCGGCATAGGCGGCGTAGCGTTCGATCACCTGCGCCGGCTGGCACTCCGGATAGCGGTTGAAGGTTTGCGCGGTCAGCTGGAATTCCGGTGCGATCGGGTATTCGTTGGCGTTCAGCCACACGTCGCCCTTACCGCCGAGGCGGCGCGCCGATTGATAAGGGGTCAGCTCGCGAACGTTGGCGCGCGCCAGTTTTTCGATGCTCATGCTTGCTCCTTCAGGGCGGCGACGCGCAGGGTCACGGCGTTCTTGTGGGCGATCAGCTGCTCGGCGGCAGCCAGCGTCTCGATGGTGGCGGCCAGGTTGCTGAAGCCCTGCGGCGTCAGCTCCTGCACCGTCATGCGTTTTTGAAAATCGGCCAGCCCCAGGCTGGAGCAGGTGGCGGTGTAGCCGTAGGTCGGCAGCACGTGGTTGGTGCCGGAGGCGTAATCGCCGGCGGACTCCGGCGACCAGTCGCCGAGGAATACCGAACCGGCGCTGGTGATGCCGTCCACCAGTTCGCGCGCATTACGGGTCTGAATAATCAGGTGCTCCGGGCCGTAGCGGTTGCTGATCGCCACGCACTCAGTCAGATCGCGCGCTACGATCAGGCGGCTGCTCGCCAGCGCCTGGCGTGCGGTGTCGGCGCGCGGCAGCTCGGCCAGTTGGCTTTCCACCGCTTCGGCCACCGCCTGCGCCATCGCCGCGTCCGGCGTCAGCAGGATCACCTGCGAATCCGGGCCGTGTTCGGCCTGCGACAGCAGATCGGAAGCGACGAACGCCGGGGTGGCGCCGGCGTCGGCGATCACCAGCACTTCAGAAGGGCCGGCCGGCATGTCGATGGCCGCGCCGTCGAGGCGCTGGCTGACCTGCCGCTTGGCTTCGGTCACGAAGGCGTTGCCCGGCCCGAAGATCTTCGCCACGCGCGGCACGCTTTCGGTGCCGAACGCCAGGGCGGCGATCGCCTGCGCGCCCCCGACCTGAAACACTTCCTGCACGCCGCACAGCTGCGCCGCATACAGGATCTCATCGGCGATCGGCGGCGGCGAGCACAGCACCACCCGGCGGCAACCGGCGATGCGCGCCGGCGTCGCCAGCATCAGCACGGTGGAGAACAGCGGCGCCGATCCGCCGGGAATATACAGGCCCACCGAGTCGATTGGGCGGGTCACCTGTTGGCAGCGCACGCCCGGTTGCGTTTCGACGTCCACCGGCGGCAGTCGCTGCGCGTTGTGGAAGGTTTCCACGTTGGCGACGGCCACCGCCATCGCCTGTTTGATGTCATCACCCAACCGCGCGGCGGCGGCGGCGATCTGCTCGGCGCTGACGCGCAGCGCCGAGACTTCCGCCTTGTCGAAACGGGCGCTGTAGTCGCGCAGCGCCCGATCGCCATTGGCCTTCACGTTGTCGAGGATCTCACTCACCGTGCGGGTGATGCTGTCGGAGGCGGCAATCGCCGGGCGCATCAGCAGCTCGGCCTGGCGTTCGGCGCTGCACGTTGCCCAATCGATCGGCGTGTTGAAGGTCGACATGGCGTTACTCCATCATCTTTTCAATCGGCAGCACCAGAATCGAGCTGGCGCCGAGCGCTTTGAGTTTTTCCATGGTTTCCCAGAACAGGGTTTCGCTGCTGACCATGTGCATCGCCACGCGATTCTGCGCGCCGGCCAGCGGCAGAATGGTCGGGCGTTCGGCGCCCGGCAGCAGCGCGACGATCTCGTCCAGCTTCTCGCTCGGCGCGTGCAGCATGATGTATTTGGATTCGCGCGCCTGGATCACGCCCTGAATGCGGGTCATCAGGCGGTCAATCAGCTGCTGTTTGGCTTCAGGCATTTCGCCGTCGCGCTGGATCAGACAAGCCTTGGAGCGGTAGATCACCTCCACTTCACGCAGGCCGTTGGCCTCCAGCGTGGCGCCGGTAGAGACCAGATCGCAGATGGCGTCGGCCAGGCCGGCGCGCGGCGCCACTTCCACCGAGCCGTTCAGCAGGCAAGATTTGAAGCGCACGCCTTGTTTGTCGAGGTATTGCTTCAGCAGGTGCGGGTAAGAGGTGGCGATGCGGGCGTCCTGCAGGCTTTGCGGGCCGGCGTATTCGGCGTCGAGCGGGGTGGCCAGCGATAGGCGGCAGCCGCCGAAATCGAGGCGGCGCAGGGTGAAGTAACGCGGGTCTTCACCCTGGGCGCGGCGGCTGAGCAGCTCTTCTTCCAGCACGTTCTCGCCGATGATGCCGAGATCGACCACGCCGTCCATCACCAGGCCCGGGATGTCGTCGTCGCGCACGCGCAGGATATCGATCGGCATGTTTTCGGCGAAGGCGATCAGACGCTGCTGCTGCAGGTTGATCTTGATGCCGCAGCGTGCCAGCAGTTCCTGGGATTCATCGCTCAGGCGGCCCGACTTCTGCATTGCGATCCGTAAACGTGTCTTGTCCAGCATGGTAACCTCTGTTTAATCTGTAATTTTTTGAATTTATTGTAAAAAAATTTCTTTTCTGTCTGTCCGGAGCCAAAAAAAAACCCTCGGAAGAAATCTTCCGAGGGCTCTCTCTTGCGTTCTGCGCGCCACTGGAAGATTAACAAACCGTCTTCCAGCACACATCGCCTGAAAGACTAGTCAGGGTGATGGTGATGATGGTGGTTGAACTGAACGCGTGTCATGGTGTTTTTCTCTAATCAAAAGCCGGTAAAAACCGTATGCCAATTAAGCTAAACTATCCGCTGTCCACCGTGCAACCCTTTTTTAACGTCATAAATTTAATTTATTGAAACAGGTTGAGTTATTAGCCACACACGGCTTTACCTAACCTTAAGCCGGGCAGATTGTATCGCCGTGTACAGTGGCGTAGCCTTAGGGGCAGGGCGCTGCGATCTTCAGGAGAGGAAGAGGATGAAAAAGGTAGCCATTATTGGTTTAGGTTGGCTGGGCATGCCGTTGGCGTTATCGCTGATGGGCCGCGGGTATGATGTGGTCGGCAGCAAAACCACGCCGGACGGCGTCGAGGCCGCGCGCATGAGCGGCATTGAATGCTATCAACTGGAGCTGACGCCGGAGCTGGTGTGCGATCCGGACGATCTGGAATCGCTGCTGCGTGTGGATGCGCTGGTGGTGACGCTGCCCGCTCGCCGTACCGTCGAAGGCAGCGAGAACTATTTCAATGCGGTGCGCATGCTGGTGGACAGCGCGATGGCCTTTGGCGTGCCGCGGGTGATCTTTACCAGTTCCACCTCGGTGTACGGCGAAACTGCCGGCACGCTGCGCGAAGAGTCGCCGCTGCGGCCGGTCTCGCCGTCGGGCCGGGTGTTGGCCGAGCTGGAGCGCTGGCTGCATGAATTGCCGAACACCTCGGTGGACATTCTGCGGCTGGCGGGGCTGGTGGGCGCCGATCGTCACCCCGGCCGCTTCCTGGCGGGCAAACTCGACGTGAAGGGCGGGTCGCAGGGGGTGAATTTGGTGCACCAGGACGACGTCATCGCCGCCATCCAACTGCTGCTGAAGCTGCCGAGGGGCGGTCACGTGTACAACCTGTGCGCGCCGCATCATCCGGCCAAACGCGAATTTTATCCTGCGCTGGCCGAACAGCTGCACCTGGCGCCGCCGCAGTTCGCCGACGAAGCGGATCAGGATGAGCGGCTGGTGGACGGCAACCGCATCTGCAACGAGCTGGGTTTTGAGTACCAGTATCCCGATCCGGCGCGTATGCCGGTCAGTTAAGGCGGCATACGTTGTTTAAAGCGGGAAAAGGTGGCTCGTCACAAAGTCGACGAACAGCCTGATTTTGACTGACAGGTGGCGGCCCGACGGCCAGAGGACATGAAAAACCATGTTCTCGCGGTCGTAGTCATCCAAAACCGTCACCAGGCTGCCCTGTTCCAGCTGTCTGCGCACGGCGATCTCCGGCAAATAAGCGATGCCCAGCCCTTGTTCGGCGAAGCATACCTGCGGATCGAGGGTATTTGTCACCATGCTGGCCGGCCGTTCGGGGATTATCTCCGTCTTGTCTCCCAGCGGCCAGACATCCAGTTTGCCGGTGCTGGGAAAGCGATAATGCAAACGGGCATGGCTTGTCAGATCCTCGGGCTTGCGCGGCATACCCACTTTGCTGAAATAACCCGGTGCGCCAACGAAAACCTTGCGGCAGGTACCCAGCCGGCGGGCAACCAGCCGTGAATCGCTCGGGGTTCCGCTGCGGATAACGGCATCGAAACCTTCCTCAATCACGTCAACCAGCCGATCCGAATAATCAATATCCAGCTCGATCTCAGGATAGCGGCGCTTGAAGTCCCCCAGTTTTGGCATGAAAAGCGTGCCCAGCGACGGGAGACTGATGCGCAGCTTGCCCTGAGGTGTTCCCCGCGTTTGCAACAGTTCGGCTTCCGCCTCTTTCACCTCACTCAAAATGCGTCGGCACCTTTCCAGAAACAAGGCCCCTTCCGGTGTCAGGTTGACCGTGCGGGTAGAACGGTGAAACAGGCGCACGCTGAGCCGTTCCTCCAGCCGGGCGATGGTCTTGCTGACCGCCGAGGCGGAGATCCCCAGCTGTTGCCCGGCCGCCGTGAAACTTCGGCTTTCACTGACGCGCACGAAAACGTCGAGAGAACCCAGACTTTCCATAGGCTTCCATTCTATTGATGAACTTTATGTCATGAGTGTTGTTCACTTTAGCCTGTTTTTCTTTTATCAGCGAGTGGGCAGCATGATGCAAACGTCATCCGCGATGGGCGGAAACATCTTTGAATGGGGAGTGATTAATGAATCAAACGACGATATCTGCGCCTGCCGAGGGCATCGATCGGTTGCCGCTGGGCGGCCTGCTGGCGTTGGCGATGGCCGCTTTTATCACGCTGCTGACCGAGATCATGCCGGCGGGCGTGCTGTCTTCGATCGCGGGCGATTTGAACGTATCTGAAAGCCTGGCGGGGCAGTTCATCACCGCCTATGCGGTGGGCGCGTTGGTCGCCGCTATTCCGCTCACCGCATTGACGCAGGGCATGCGGCGCCGCCCCTTGCTCTTGAGTGCGATCGGCGGTTTTGCCATCGTTAACCTCGTCACGGCGCTGTCGAACGATTATCACGTCTCATTGGCGACGCGTTTCTTCGCCGGCGTTTTCGGCGGCATCGTTTGGTCCTTGCTGGCCGGTTATGCGGTGCGCATGTCACCGGCCCACCTTGGCGGCCGCGCTATTGCGATCTCCGGCGCCGGCGCCACTCTGGCGTTGGTGCTTGGCGTACCGCTCGGTACGTTGCTTGGCCGAGCCATCGGCTGGCAGGGCGCCTTTGGTCTGATGACGTTGATGGCGCTGGTGCTCGTGGTGTGGATCATCGCCATCGTGCCGGATTTCCCCGGTCAGGCTAAGGCGCATCGGCCGTCTCTGAGCGGCGTATTCTTGCAACGGGGGATCCGCGCCGTGCTGTTTGTGGTGTTCACCTTCATCGTTGCCCATAACATTCTGTATATCTACCTGGAGCCTTTCCTCAAGCCATCGGGGTTGTCCGAGCGGGTCGATATCGTTCTGTTTATCTTCGAGCTGGGCGCGATTGCCGGATTGGGCGTCGCCGGGATGCTGGTCGATCGGCGAGTCCAATCTCTTACGGTGATGAGTATCGTCATCTTTGCTCTCGCTGCCGTGCTGCTGGGGAGTGGGGGACGGATGATCCCGATGGTCTATCTCTCCGTCGCTTGTTGGGGCTTGGCTTTCGGCGGTTTCGCCACCCTCACGCAGACGGCATTGTCACGCCTTTCCGGCCGCGCGGCCGACGTGGCGCAGTCCATGTATACGACGGGCTGGAATACCGCCGTGGCAGCCGGTGGCGCGGTCGGCGGCATGTTGCTCGACAAGGGCGGGGCGCCCTCTTTCGCCTGGGCCATCATCGGATTACTCGTCCTGTCTTTAACCGGCACGCTGTTTGCCATGAATCGGGCGCTGGCCTCTCAGCGATGAGGTGATGGGCGTGCGGCGCGCGCCAAATCCTCCAGCAGCGCGTTCAGCGCCTCGTCGGGCTGGACGGGGCGGCTGACCAGGCTGAGCGTGGCGCGGTAAGAGAGCGCCGCGCCGCCCAACTGCCGCAGCAATCCCTGTTCCACCCAGCGCGCCGCGTAGTGGGTGGGCAAATAGCCGAGACAGGTGCCGCTCAGCACCAGATGGGCGACGCTTTCCATATGGTGGGCCACCGCGGCCAGATGCGGCGGCGCGATCGGGCACAGCTGCTGTGCCAGCAGGTAGCCGCGCTTGACCCAGCGCGCGTTTTCAATCTGCTCGCGCCCCGGTTCTTCTACCGCGAACAGCGGGTGATCCCTACTGCAGTAGATCGCCTGCGTCTCCTCCAGCCACGGCTGATAACGCAACGCCTCCAGCTGCTGGCCGAAGTAGCCGATGCCCAGATCGAGCTGCCGGTGCAGCAACCCTTGTTCAATCTCGTTCGGCGAACAGATGCGGCACTGCAATTGCACGTCCTGATGTCGGCGTTGGAAGTGTTGGATGGCCTGACTGAACGGATTGCCCGGCAGCGAAACCAGATTATCCACCAGACCGATCTGCAGATCGCCGGTCAGCAGGCCGTTCAGCGACTGGCTGACCCGGATGAAGTCGCGGGCGGCGTTGAACAGCGAGCGGCAGGCGATCAGCATGCGTTCGCCCTTGGGCGTCAGCCGGAAGCCGGAGCGGCCGCGTTGACACAGGCGAAAACCCAGCCGGGTTTCCAGCGAGGCCAGGTGGGTGCTGATGGTGGATTGGTTCATCAACAGCGCTTCCTGTGCGGCGCTGACGCCTTGGGCTTCCGCCACCGCGACGAACACCCGCAGCAGTTTCAGATCGATATCGCTTAGGTTGGTGAGCATCGCCCCCTCCGCAGAACGTCGGCCGGTTAACCCATTTTTAACATCGAAGAAATAGGTGCGGCGCTGAAGATATGGTCTTCCTTATGGCATGAATTTGAAATAAAAGTCAATACTTCAATAGGTTAGTTGCATCGCGTTTTCCGATGTTTACATGCAAAAGCGGGAATGGTAGCCGAGGCGGCCAACGGGGTAGTCTGCGAATGTTGCTCAAATGTTTCAATTCATCGCAGATCAAGACAAGGATACGCCATGCTGAACCAACCCCAAAGCGGTAACGACATGCCGCGCTTTGCCGGTATTCCCACCATGATGCGCCTGCCCGCCGCCGAACAGGCGCACGGTCTGGACGCCGCCTTTGTCGGCATTCCGCTGGATATCGGCACCTCCAACCGCAGTGGCACCCGCTATGGCCCGCGCCAGATCCGCCAGGAATCGGTGATGATCCGTCCCTACAACATGGGCACCGGTTCCGCCCCGTTCGAACGGCTGCAGGTGGCCGATCTGGGGGATGTCGCCATCAACCCTTACAGCCTGGCGGACAGCGTGCAGCGCATCGAGGCGGCTTATCACGAGATCCTGGCACACGGCTGCATGCCGTTGACGCTCGGCGGCGACCACACCCTGACGCTGCCGGTGCTGCGCGCCGTCGCCCGCCGACATGGCCCGGTCGGGCTGATCCACGTCGATGCGCATTCCGATACCAATGAGGAGATGTTCGGCGAACAGCTGGCGCACGGCACCACCTTCCGCCGCGCGTTTGAGGAGGGGCTGCTGGCGCCCGAAAAGGTGGTGCAGATTGGCCTGCGCGGCAGCGGCTATGCGGCGGATGACTTCGATTGGTCACGGCGCCAGGGCTTCCGCGTGGTGCCGGCCGAGGCCTGCTGGCACCGGTCGCTGACGCCGCTGATGGCGGAGATCCGCGAACAGATAGGCGATGCGCCGGTTTACCTCAGCTTCGATATTGACGGGTTGGATCCGGCCTTCGCGCCGGGCACCGGCACGCCGGAGGTCGGCGGGCTGTCGGTTTGGCAGGGGCTGGAGATCGTACGCGGTTGCCGCGGGCTGAACCTGGTGGGCGGCGATGTGGTGGAAGTGTCGCCGCCTTACGATCGCTCCGGTAACACGGCGCTGCTGGCCGCCAACCTGCTGTTTGAAATGTTGTGCGTGCTGCCGGCCCGCTGAGGCCGGCGTACTGACCCTACCGGCGGAGCGGTTGCGTCGGGCCCCCTGATAACAATAACAACGGAGTGGAGGTACCCATGAATCTCGATCTGCTGGTTGTGGTGATTTACTTTCTGGTGATAGGCGCGGTGGGATGGATGGGCATTCACCGCGCCAATTCCAAAGAGGCATATCTGGTGGCCGGGCGCAACCTGGGGCCGGGGCTGTATCTGGGCACGCTGTCGGCGGTGGTGCTCGGCGGCGCGTCGACCATCGGCAGCGTCAAGCTCGGCTACACCTACGGCATCTCCGGCGTCTGGCTGTGCGGCGCGCTCGGGCTGGGCATCGTGGTGTTGAGCCTGGTGCTGGCCAAGCCGCTGCTCAAACTGAAGCTGTATACCGTCAGCCAGGTGCTGTCGCGGCGTTATCACCCGGCCGCGCGGGTCACCAGCGGCGCGATCATGCTGGCGTATGACCTGATGGTGGCGGTGACCTCGATCATCGCCATCGGCAGCGTGATGCAGGTGATGTTCGGCCTGTCGTTCAGCGCGTCTATCCTGCTTGGCGGCGGGCTGGTGGTGCTGTATTCAACGCTGGGGGGCATGTGGTCGCTGACGCTGACCGACATCATTCAGTTCATCATCATGACCGTCGGCATGATGCTGGTGCTGATGCCGATGAGCATCGTCAAGGCCGGCGGCTGGGAGGCGTTCACCAGCCTGCTGCCCGCCGGTTACTACCAGCTGTCGTCGATCGGGCTGGACACCATTCTGGTGTTCTTCCTGATCTACTTCTTCGGCATTCTGATCGGCCAGGACATCTGGCAGCGGGTGTTCACCGCCCGCAGCGCCAATGTGGCGCGCTTCGCCGGGCTGGGCGCGGGCGTCTATTGCGTGCTGTACGGCGTGACCGGCGCGCTGATCGGCATGGCCGGCAAGATCGTGCTGCCGTCGCTCAGCAACACCGACGGCGCCTTCGCCGCTATCGCGCAGGCGGTGTTGCCGGTCGGCGTCAGCGGGCTGGTGGCCGCCGCGGCGTTGGCGGCGCTGATGTCTACCGCCAGCGCCTGCCTGCTGGCGTCTTCCACCATCGCGCTGGAGGACGTATTGCCGGCCATCCGCCGCAAACCTTCCGGCGGGCTGGCCGCCGGGCGCTTCACCACGCTTTTCATGGGCGTGGTCATGCTGGGGCTGGCGTTTGTGGTGCGCGACGTGCTGGCGGCGCTGACGCTGGCTTACAACCTGTTGGTGGGGGGCATGTTGATCCCGTTGGTGGGGGCGATCTTCTGGCCGCGCGCTACCAGCGCCGGCGCGATTGCCAGCATGCTGACCGGCAGCCTGTGTGTGGTGGGGCTGATGATCTGGCACGGCATCGATGCCAACAGCCCGATCTACGGCGGTCTGCTGGGCGGCGGCGTCGCCTTCGTGTTGGGCAGCCTGTTGAGCCGCCCGGCAGCGCAGCTGCAGCCGCAAACCGAGCGTTGAAACGACGAGGTGGGACATGAACAATCGCAATGTGGCGTCACGCCCAAAAATTGAAGTGCGCTCGATAGACTATGTGCCCCGTCACGAGCGGCATGGCAAGGTTTGGCATCAGGCGCCGTTTTGGTTTACCGGTAATTTCGTTTTGACGACGATGGTGGTCGGTTTCAGCGGCCCGGCGTTGGGGTTGGGCGCGCTTTATTCGATGCTGGCCATTGCCGTCGGCGTGGGGTTCGGCACGTTCTTCATGGCGTGTCATGCCAATCAGGGGCCGCGCATGGGGCTGCCGCAGATGATCCAGTCACGGGCCCAATTCGGCCTGCGTGGCGCCATCGTTCCCTTTGCCGCCGTGGTGTTTGTTTACATCGGTTTCAACGTGTTCAACGTTATTCTCGCGACCGATGCGATCAACACGGTGTTGCCGGGCCACCGTCTGCCTTGGTATGCGTTGCTGATCGCGGTGGCTGTGCTGTTGGCGATCGTCGGCCACGACATGCTGCATGCGGTGCAGCGCTGGCTGACCTATGTGATGATGGCAGTGTTCGGCGTGCTGACGGTCGGCGCCGTGTTGTCGCTGCGGATGGACGCCGTCGTCGGCGCTGGGCATTTTTCGTGGGCGGCCTTTTTGATTCAGCTGTCGGCCGCCGCCGGCTATCAAATCAGCTACGCAGTGTACGTTTCCGACTACTCGCGTTATTTACCGCATGAAACGCCGTCGGCCAACGTGATCTTTTGGACTTACCTGGGGGCGGCCGGATCGGCGCTTTGGCTGATGTCGCTGGGCGCGTTTCTGGCTTCAGCCTTACCGGCCCCCGATGCGATCGGCAGCGTACAGGCGGTGGGTAATGCCGTCTATCCTGGGTTTGGCACGTTGGCCGTGCTGATCGCCGTGCCCTCGCTGGTCGGTATCATGGCGGTCAACTGTTATGGCGCAATGCTGACCAGCCTCAGCGCGATTGACGCGTTCCGTAAAGTGACGCCAACGTTGAAATTACGCATGGCCGGCATTGGCGTCGTCGCTATGACGGTGTTTGCGGTGGCGTTGGCCATCCCGGCGAGCTATCTCGCCAGCTTCAATACCTTCGTACTGCTGATGCTGTATTTTCTGGTGCCCTGGACGGCGGTGAACCTGATGGACTTTTACGTGGTGCGCGGCGGGCATTACGCGATAGGTGAAATCTTCAACCCGTCGGGGATCTACGGCCGCTGGGGCGGCTCCGGTCTGACGGCTTACGCGGTCGGTCTGCTGGCGATGGTGCCGTTCATGACGTTGGGCTTTTACACCGGTCCCTTTGCTGTTTTACTGGGCGGCGCGGATATCGCTTTTCTGATCGGCCTGCTGGTGGCCGGGAGCGTTTATGTCGCAATGTGCCGTAAGCTCGATCTTGAAGCCGAACGGCGGGTGGCGTTGCGCTGCGAGGGGTTATTGGAAGGAGAACCGGAGTGAAGGAAAAAATCAGCGTCGCATGCTGCCAGTTAGCGTTGCGGGTAGGGGAAGCGGAGCACAATCGGGCGCTGTCCGCCCAGGCTATCCGCCGGGCGGCGCAGCACGGCGCCAACGTCATCGTGTTGCCGGAGTTGGTGAACAGCGGCTACGTGCTGCGCGATAAGGCAGAGGCGCGGGCGTTGGCCGAGGCCGAAGACGGGCCTAGCCTCAGCCTGTGGCGGGGCCTGGCGCGTGAGCTGGATGTGGCGATCGTCGCCGGTTTTTGCGAACGCCTGCCTGATGGCGAGGTGGCCAACAGCGCGGCATTGATCGATGCGCAGGGGGTGAGGGCGATTTATCGCAAAGCGCACCTGTGGCATGAAGAGAGCACCATTTTTACCGCCGGCGATCGACCGCCGCCGGTCGTCGAGACCCGCTTCGGCCGGTTGGCGGTGATGATCTGTTACGATCTCGAATTCCCTGAGTGGGTGCGGCTGCCGGCGCTGGCCGGCGCTCAGCTGCTGTGCGCGCCGGTCAACTGGCCGCTGGCGCCGCGCCCGCAGGGCGAACGGCCGGCGGAGATGGTGAAAGCGCAGGCCAACGCCGCCGTCAATCGGCTGTTCATCGCGGTATGCGATCGCTGCGAAACGGAGCGCGGCGTTGCGTGGATCGGCGGATCGGTGATTGTCGACGCCGACGGCTATCCGTTGACGCAGAGCCTGGAGGGTGAAGGCATGGTGCTGGCATCGATGGATATCGGCGTAGCCGATGACAAGCACATTGGCCGCCACAATCACGTGCATCGCGATCGGCGGCCGATGCTGTATTAAAGCGGCGGGGCGGCCGGTGGATCCGGCTGCCCCGCAGAGCGTCTTTGCCGGCGGGAAAAGCCGCCGTTTGGGCGCTACAGCCAGCCCGATTTCTTCAGCTTCTGATACAGGAAAATGCAGCCGACGGCGGTCACTCCCAGCGTGGCGTGATAGGCCCACGGGAATTTCAGTTCCGGCATGTCGGCGAAGTTCATGCCATACAGGCTGAAGACCACCGTCGGGATAGCCAAAATCGCCCCCCAGCCCGCCAGCCGTTTCACCACTTCGTTCTGTTTGACCGTCACCAGCGCCAGGTTGACGTGCATGGCGTTGGTCAGCATTTCGCGCATGTCGTCGATGTTGCTGACCACCTGATGCGCGTGATCCTGCACGTCGCGCACGTAGGCGCGCAGCTCCTTCGGGATCACCTCTTCGTGCAGGCGGATCAGCTGATTGCAGATTTCATCCATCGGCAGCGCGGCGTTGCGCAGCGCCAACAGGTGGCGGCGCAGGGTATAGACGTTCTCGATCGCCGCCTGATCGAACTCCGACTGGAACATGTTGGCTTCGATGTTCTCGATGGTGCTCTCGAAGCGCGTCACCACGCTGCGGTAGTTATCCACCACGAAGTCCAACACCGAATAGAGGGCAAAGCCCGGCCCGTGGCACATTTGCTTGTGGTTCTCTTCCGCCTTGGCGCGGATCGGCGCGTAGCTGGGCGAGGCGCCGTGGCGCACCGTCACCAGAAAGTTTTTGCCGACGAAGAAGTGGGTTTCGCCGTATTCGATTTCGTCGTGTTCGCCCCACTGCGCGGTTTTCACCACGATGAACAGCGAGTCGCCGTAGGTTTCCAGCTTCGGCCGCTGATGCGCGCACAGCGCGTCTTCGATCGCCAGATCGTGCAGGCCAAACTCCTCCTGCACCTTGCGCATAAACGCCGGCTCCGGCTGCCGCAGCCCCAGCCAGACGAAGGTGTCCGGCTGTTTGACCACCTCGCTGATATCGTCGATGGTCACTTCGCCCAGCCGTTGGCCGGCTTTGTACGCCACACAGTTCACCACCATGCTTTTGCTGTCCATCCGTCCATCCATTAATCAGTCAGGGTTTTGGTGAGAAAATAACACTCATGTTCCACCGGATAATCTTTCAGCGTCATTTGCAGCTGATAGCCGAGTTTTTCGTAGAACGGCCGCGCCTGGAAGCTGAAGGTATCCAGGCGAGCGTAGCGGCAGCCGCGCGCCTGCGCCTCGCGTTCGGCGGCGCGCATCAGCCGGCCACCGAGGCCGCTGCCGCGCTGGGTATCCGCCACCCACAGCCACTCGACGCTCAGCCAGTTGCCCCAGGTTTCGGCGGTCAGGCCGCCGATCACCGTACCGGCTTCGTCGCGCGCATAGACGCTGAGCGGCTTGCGGTGGCTGGCGTCGATATGCGGCAGGTTGTAAGCGCGCAGCCCTTGCCTGATCGCATCGAGGGTTTGTTCGTCAATCGCGTCGGTAACGGTAATGTCCATTTTTCCTCCTGGGTGATGCGTTAACTTAAGCACACTACGGCCAAAAGGCAACCTATTGAAATGTAATGCAAACGACCACATCCGCTGAGTGGGCTACACTAAACGGGTCATTTCACCCCAGGAGGACACCATGCCCCGATTGACTCTGCTGGCCGGTTTGCTGCTGTGCAGCGGCCTGCTGCACGCCGCGCCGACGGTCAGCCAACTGCAGGATGGCCTGGAACACCCCTGGTCGCTGGCCTTCTTGCCGGCGGATCAAGGCCTGCTTATCACTGAACGGCCCGGTCGGCTGCGGCTATGGCAGCCGGGCAAAGGCCTGTCGGCACCGATCGCCGGCGTGCCGCAGGTCTACGCCGAGGGGCAGGGCGGCCTGCTGGAGGTGTTGCCGGCCCCCGACTTCGCCGCCAGCCGCCGGGTATACCTCAGCTTCGCCGAACCGGGCGAGGGCGGCAAAGCCGGCACGGCGGTCGGCTATGGCCGCCTGAGCGACGATGGCGCGCGGCTGGAGAACTTTAAGGTGATCTTCCGTCAGCAGCCCAAGCTGTCGGTCGGCAATCACTTCGGCGGCAAGCTGGCGTTCGACAGGCAAGGCTACCTGTTTATCGCGCTGGGTGAAAACAACCAGCGGCCGACGGCGCAGGAAACCGACAAACTGCAGGGCAAGCTGGTGCGGCTGACCGCCGAGGGCGCGATACCACCAGATAATCCCTGGGTCGGCCAGGCAGGTAAACGCCCGGAGGTCTGGTCTTACGGCCACCGCAATCCGCAAGGGCTGGCATTGAACCCGTGGAGCGGCGCGATCTGGGAACATGAGCACGGCCCGCGCGGCGGCGATGAGCTCAACATCCCGCTGCCGGGTAAAAACTACGGCTGGCCGCTGGCCACCTACGGCATCAACTATTCCGGCCAGCCGATCCCGGAGGCGAAAGGAGAGCGGGTGCTCGGCACCGAACAACCGCTGCACTATTGGCGAGTCTCGCCCGGCCTCAGCGGCATGGCGTTCTATGACGGGCAGCGCTTCCCTGCCTGGCGTCACTCGCTGTTCATCGGCGCGTTGGCGCAAAAGGAACTGATTCGCCTGACGCTGGAGGGTGACAAAGTGGTGGCGGAAGAGCGGCTGCTGGGCGATCGCGGCGAACGCATTCGCGAGGTGCGCAGCGGGCCGGATGGTTACCTGTATCTGTTGACGGACGAACGGGACGGCAAGCTGCTGAAGGTCGGGGCGTCGTAACGCCCCGCACGCATCAGGTGAGCTCGCTCATCACGCCGCGCTGATAGGCCGGGCGAGCGCGCAGTTGCTGATACCAGCGCTCCATGTTCGGCCGTGGGCGGCGGGCGATCGGCATCTCGAACCAGCCGTAGGCGAAGCTGCCGAGCGGGATATCGCCGAAGCCGAACGCGTCGCCGGAGAAGTAAGGCTGGTGCGCCAACGTCTGTTCAATGATATCGAAGTGTTTTTCCAGCGTGGCGATCGCCGCTTCGATTTTCGCCATGTCGCGCAGCTCCGGCGCGGTGCGGATCAGGCCCCAAAAGACGATGGTGAAGGCCGGAACGATGGTTGAGGTGGTCCAGTCCATCCATTTCTCGGCGGCGGCGCGCGCCTGCAGATCTTGCGGATAGAACGTCGCGTCGCCGAATTTCGCCGCCAGGTAGCGCACGATGGTGTTGGACTCCCACAGCACGAAGTCATCGTCCTGCAGCAGCGGCACCAGGCCGTTCGGGTTCAGCGCGCGGTAACTCTCTTCGTTGACCTTGCCGAACGCGCCGCCGGCGTTGATGTGGGTATAGCTCAGCCCCAGTTCGGCGGCGCACCACAGCACCTTCCTGACGTTGTTCGAATTCTCACGACCCCAAATGGTCAGCATGGGATAACTCCGTTAGCGGATTAAAGACCCTTAATACCTACGCCACAATGCGCTTTTTGTCACACCGCAGGGCATTTTTTGTCTGCCGATCAACGCTCCCAGCGGCACACTTCCCAGCCGTGCTCCGCCGCTAGCGCGCTCAACTCGCTGTCGGGGTTGATCACCGTGGCGCTGTCGACGAATTGCAGCATCGCCTTGTCGTTGAGGGAGTCACTGTAGCCGTGGCTGTGCTCGAACTTCAGGTGCGGATGCTGCGCAAGCCAGTGCTGCAGGCGGATCACCTTGCCCTGTTGGTAGGTCATGGTGCCGTAGGTGTGGCCGGTGAAGCGACCGTCGCTGATTTCCACGCCGATCGCCAGCGCATCGTCGGCGCCGAGCTGTTCGGCGATCGGCGCCACCAGGTGCTCGCCGGTGGCGGAGATCACCAGGATGCAGTCGCCGCGTTCGCGGTGCCACTGCAGGCGCTCACGGGCGGCGGGATAGACGCGCGGCAGGATATCGCGGCGAATGTAGCGTTGCACCCAGCCGGCCACGGTTTGCACGCTCAGGCCGGTCAGCGGCGCCAGCGTGGCCTGCATGTAGTCCTCCATCGACAGCTTGCCCTGATAATAGAGCTGCATCAGCTGCTGCTCCTGCAGTTCCAGCTCCGCCGGCGCGAAGCCCTGGCCGACCAGCCAGCGGATCCACAGGCTGGCGCTGTCATCGTCAATCAGGGTTTCATCCAGGTCGAATAAGGCTAAATCCATCAGTATTTCTCCGGCAGGCAGGGTATGAGGTCGTTTACAGGATAGCGGATAGCGCCCATCGCCAGCCAGCGGCGTCGGCGAAATTGCGCAGAGCATAAGAAACATTGATGACGGTTTTGCGACAGTTTGTTGAACGTTTGCATAACTTAGAACGCAACAATATTGGCCGCTCCGGCGAGCGCGGTGATAACTATGGGGCAAATGCAGCTACCCGCTGGGGAGTGACAATGTTGATTATTCGTCTGTATGGCAGCCCGATCGTGATCGGGGAAGAAGAGGAACCGCATGATGACGCATCTGACGACGCTGAAGACGCTGCCGCTGCTGGATCTTTCGCAGCTTGACGGTGATGCGCGCCAGCGGCGCGCCTTTCTCGACGATTTGCGCGCGGCGGCCCGCGATGTCGGTTTTTTCTATCTGCGTGGGCACGGCGTAGACGGCGCGTTGAATGCGCGACTGCAGCACGCCGCGCGGCAATTTTTCGCCCTGCCGGAAGCCGACAAGCTGGCGGTGCAGATGGTGCATTCGCCGCACTTTCGCGGTTACAACCGGGCGGCGGCGGAGCTCACGCGCGGGCAGCCTGACTGGCGCGAGCAGTTCGATATCGGCGCCGAACGCCCGGCGCTGACGTTGTCTGACGACACGCCGCGCTGGGCGCGCCTGCAGGGGCCAAACCAGTGGCCGGCAGCGCTACCGACGTTGAAACCGCTGCTGCTGCAGTGGCAACAGGCGATGACCGCCATGTCGCTGCGGCTGCTGCGCGCTTTCGCTTTGGCGCTGTCGCTGCCGGAGCAGGCGTTCGATCGCTTGTACGGCGAGAAGCCCAACGAGCACATCAAACTGATCCGCTATCCGGGGCGGGAGGCTACCGGCAGCGCACAGGGCGTTGGCGCACACAAGGACTCCGGGTTTCTCAGCTTCCTGCTGCAGGACGCGCAAAAAGGGCTGCAGGTGGAGGTGAGCGAAGGGCGGTGGATAGACGCGCAGCCGCATGAAGACACTTTCGTGGTGAACATCGGCGAGCTGCTGGAGCTGGCGACCAACGGCTATCTGCGCGCCACGGTGCACCGGGTGGAGACGCCGCCGGCGGGGCGCGACAGGTTGTCGATCGCGTTCTTCCTCGGCGCACGGCTGGACGCGGTGGTGCCGCTGTATCAACTGCCGCCGCCGCTGGCGGCGCAGGCTCGGGGCCCGGCTAGCGATCCGCTCAACCCGCTGCTGCGCGACGTGGGGTATAACTACCTGAAAGGCCGCATCCGTTCCCACCCCGATGTGGCACAGCGCTTTTATCGGGACGTCATCGGCGTCTGAACATCAGGCACAAAAAAGCCCGGCGCGCCGGCCGGGCTGATGGCGATTGATTCAGGCGATTATTCCGCCAGCGCCTGCTGCAGATCGGCGATCAGATCTTCCACATCCTCAATCCCTACCGACAGGCGCACCAGCTGCGGCGTGATGCCGGTTGCCAGGCGCTGTTCCAGCGGAATGGAGGCGTGCGTCATGCTGAACGGCTGGCTAATCAGGCTTTCCACGCCGCCCAGGCTTTCTGCCAGGGTGAACAGGCGCGAACGCTGGATGACCCGACGCGCATAGGCGTCGTCGCCTTTCAGCCGTACCGAGATCATGCCGCCGAAGCGCGTCATCTGGCGTGCCGCCAGCTCATGCTGCGGATGGCTCGGCAGGCCGGGATAGTAGACGTTTTCCACCTGCGGCTGGCTCTCCAGCCACTGGGCGATGCGCAGCGCGCTGTCGCTGTGGCGCTGCATGCGCAGGGCCAGGGTGCGAATGCCGCGCAGCGTCAGGAAGCTGCTGAACGGATCGAGAATGCCGCCGACCGCGTTTTGCAGGAAGCCGAGCTGTTCCGCCAGCGCCGGGTTATCCCCCACCGCCGCGACGCCCGCCACCACGTCGGAGTGGCCGTTGAGGTATTTGGTGGCGGAGTGCACCACCACGTCAAAGCCCAGATCCAGCGGACGCTGCAGATACGGCGAAGCGAAGGTATTGTCCGCCACGCTGATAAGCTGATGCTTTTTGGCGATCGCGGCGATGGCGCTCAGATCCGCCAGTTTCAGCAATGGGTTGGTCGGGGTTTCCACCCAGATCATTTTGGTATCCGGTTCGATCGCCTGTTCCAGCCCGGCGAGATCCGCCGGCGACACGTAAGTCACGCGCAGGCCGGCGGTGCGACTGCGCACTTTTTCCAGCAGGCGATAGGTGCCGCCGTACAGGTCGTCTACCGCGATCAGGTGGCTGTCTTTATCGAGCAGCTCCAGCACCGTGGAGCAGGCCGCCAGACCGGAGGCGAAGGCGTAGCCGCGGCTGCCGCCTTCCAGTTCGGCGATGGCGCTTTCCAGCGCTGTGCGCGTCGGGTTGGCGCTGCGGGAGTATTCGTAGCCGGTATGCTCGCCCGGTGCCGGTTGGGCGTAGGTGGAGGTGGCGTAAATCGCCGGCATCACTGCGCCGGTCGCGTCCGGGGTGTAACCGGCGTGAACGGTCAACGTATCAAACTTGGCCATAATGGGTCCTTATTAACGTAATTTTTGGCGCCAGGCGTTAAGCACGTCTGTGCGGGTAATCAGGCCGAGGAAGCGCTCGCCGTCGAGCACCACCGCGACGTGGCCATGGTTGAAGGTGGCCTGTAATTCCTCGTAGCCGGCTTCCTTTTGCAGCGTCTGGACCTGCTTGGTCATCGCGCTGCCGGCCGGCAGGCTGAAGTGGGCGGCGTCGGCCTGGACGGCGTTCAGCAGATCCCACTCATCGATCAATCCGACGACCCGATCGCCTTCCAGCACCGGTAGCTGCGAGATGTCGTACAGCCGCATGCGGGCGTGCACGATCGCCAGCGTGTCGTCCGGCGCGGCGGAAACGGCGGCGCCTTCGTCGTGGCGATAGGCGATCAGATCGCGCAGATCGCCGTGCTGCGGTTTGCTCAGCAGGCCCTGCTCCAGCATCCAGTGGTCGTTATACATTTTAGACAGGTATTTGTTGCCGCTGTCGCAAACGAAGGTCACGACCCGCTTGGGTTCGGTTTGCGCGCGGCAGTAACGCAGAGCGGCGGCCAGCAGGGTGCCGGTGGACGATCCCGCCAGCACGCCTTCCTTGCGCAGCAGATCGCGCGCGGTGGTGAAGGCCTCCGCGTCGCCGATGCGGTAAGCGTTGCGGACCTGGTCAAAGTCGCTGAGCGGTGGGACGAAGTCTTCGCCGATGCCCTCAACTAACCAACTGCCCGCTTCGCCGATGTGGCCGTTGTCGAGATAGTCCGCCAGGATAGAGCCGGCAGGGTCGGCGAGCACAAATTCCGTCTGCGGCGAAACGTCGGCGAAATAGCGGCTCAGCCCGCCCAGCGTGCCGCCGGAGCCGACACCGACGACGATAGCGTCCACGTCATGCTCCATCTGCTGCCACAGTTCGGGCGCGGTAGTGGTCGTATGGGCCGCCGGATTGGCCGGGTTGTTGAACTGATCGATATAAAAGGCGCCGGGGATCTCTCCAGCGAGGCGTTTGGCGTAATCCTGATAGTAAGCCGGGTGCCCTTTGCCGACGTCCGAACGGGTCAGCAGCACTTCCACGCCCAGTGCGCGCAGGTGGAAGATCTTTTCGCGGCTCATCTTGTCCGGCACCACCAGCAGCAGCTTATAGCCTTTCAGCGCCGCTACCAGCGCCAACCCCAGGCCGGTATTGCCGGCGGTGGCTTCGATGATGGTGCCGCCCGGCTGCAGTTTGCCGTCGCGCTCGGCCTGTTCGATCATCGACAGCGCGACGCGGTCTTTGATCGAACCGCCGGGGTTTTGGTTCTCCAGCTTGACGAACAGCCGGCATGGGCCGGTATCGAACTGGGTCAGTTCCAGCATCGGGGTATTGCCAATCATCTCGATGACGGAATGGGGGATCGCCATGACTCATCTCCAGGATTATTCGGTATAAAAGTCGTTGTGCGGATGATAGCGCTGAGGATAAGCGCTTTAAAAAGAACAAATAACGGTTCTATATGCCATTATAGAATATATTAATCTTTTTTGGACGTATGGAAGCGCAGATGTTTAGCGGTGCAGATGCTTGGCCGTGTAGCCGTGGGTGGGTGCAAAAATGCGCGTCTCGATGCTTTTTTGAACGATAAGCGGGGGGCTGCGTACAGTTATGTAAAAATGCTGAAAATTCACGCTAAACCCTGCAAAAATAAGATAAATCACATAAACTCACAGCAAGGGCATTTTCGGTGCGTTGTGTTACCCGCTATGGGCGCCGCAGGGGGTTGCGGCCGGCATGCGCGCACCGGGCCACTCTCGCTGGTTGGCTTAAAACGTGAACATGTTTGAAAGTTAACGCTATTTCAATGGTTTGAATGGACACTCTGGCGACGTCATGATGAAAAAAAACTTATCCACTTCCCTGAAAAAACTGACCTTCAGCGTAGGCATCCTGTTGCTGGCTGCCCCGGCCGTGCACGCGGCTGAGCCGCCGGCGCCGCCGCAGGTAGACGCCAAGGCCTACATTCTGATGGATTACAACAGCGGCAAGGTGCTGACCGAAGGCAATGCCGACACCCGTCTCGATCCCGCCAGCCTGACCAAGATCATGTCCAGCTACGTGATCGGCCAGGCGATCAAGGCCGGCAAGATCAAGCCGGAAGACATGGTCACCGTCGGCAAAGACGCCTGGGCGCCCGGTAACCCGGCGCTGCGCGGCTCTTCGCTGATGTTCATCAAGCCGGGCGATCAGGTGCCGGTGCTGGAACTGAATAAGGGCATCGTGATCCAGTCGGGTAACGATGCCAGCATCGCGCTGGCAGACTACGTGGCGGGCAGCCAGGATTCGTTCGTTGGCCTGATGAACAACTATGCCAAATCCCTGGGCCTGCAGAATACCCACTTCCTGACGGTGCACGGCCTGGATGCGGAAGGGCAGTACAGCACCGCGCGTGACATGGCGCTGTTGAGTCAGGCGCTGATCCGCGACGTGCCGGACGAATACGCGCTGCATAAAGAGAAAGAGTTCACCTTCAACAAGATCCGCCAGATTAACCGCAACCGTCTGCTGTGGAGCAGCAACCTGAACGTCGACGGTATCAAGACCGGTTACACCAGCGGCGCCGGCCACAACCTGGTGGCGTCCGCTACCGACGGACCGATGCGTCTGATCTCGGTGGTTTTAGGCGCGCCGAGCGATCGCGTGCGCTTTAGCGAAAGCGAAAAGCTGCTGACCTGGGGCTTCCGCTTCTATGAAACCGCGACGCCGATCAAGGCCGATAAACCGTTCGTCACCCAGAAAGTGTGGTTCGGCGACGTCAGCGAAGTGCCGCTTGGCGTGGCGAAAGACGCCTCGGTCACCATTCCGAAAGGGCAGATGAAAAACCTGAAGGCCAGCTACAAGCTGACCCAACCGACGCTGGAAGCGCCGCTGGCGAAAAACCAGGTGGTCGGCACCATCGATTTCCAGCTGGACGGCAAAACCATCGAACAGCACCCGCTGGTGGTGATGCAAGAGGTGAAAGAGGGCAACTTCTTCAGCCGCATCTGGGATATGGTGATGATGAAGCTGAGCCAGTGGTTCGGCGGGATCTTCGGCTGAATAGCCTGATGTAAGGAGCGCCCCGGGCGCACCATCCTCGACCAAGCCGCAACGGAGACGTTGCGGCTTTTTTTCGCGAGTTTCTGCGGCGCGGTGATTAAAAGTAGTCCACCAGCATGGTGGCGCCGCTGGTGAAATCGCCTTCCGCCAGGGTGACGGCGCTGTTTTTTACCGGCACCGCATCAAGCGTCGGCGGATTGGCGTAGTCGATGTCCAGCGGCGTATTGATGGCGAAGGCCTTACCGTTGGCCAACAGCTTGATGCCCAATCCATTGACGCTGCTGGTTAACACGCTGCCGTCGAAGGCCGCCGCGCCGCCCATGATCTTCATTTTCAGCTGGCGGCTGTTATCCAGAAACTCGCATTTGATGCTGTAATCGATGCGTTGCATATAGCGGTTGCCGTCGATGCGCTTGATGCCGACCTTGCCGAAGTCGATATCGATGGTGCGCCCGTCGTTGATCACGCAAGGCGGAGGCGCCACTACGGTGGCGGTGATGTTGACTTTGGTGCCCTGATCGGCGGCCTGAGCGGCCGAGCTAATCAATTCCAGCGCCAACAGCAGGGCGCAGCCCGTTTTTATCGTCTTGTTCATTCTGGCTCCCGTCTCAAGGTGCGCTGAAGATCAGCGTGGCCGAGCCCGACAGCGGACCGGTGGCGATACTGGTGTAAGGGACATTGTTCTTCACCGGCACAAAGGTCACGGTATCGTTACCTAGGCCGTTGACGATGCGTGTTCTGAAGGCATTGTTGGGTTTCACCACCGCGCCGTTATACACCATCGCCACGCCGACGTTAGGATTGGTGGTCTTGATAAAATCGCTGGAGAAGCCGCTGGCGTCGCTGACCATGCGGATCAGAATATCCTGCGTCGCACTCTGATCGTCGCACTGGTAGCTGAGCGCTTTGTCCTGTTTGATCTGGGCATCGCTGGCGCTTTGAGTCAGAAAGTCCTGGCGGATCTGACCAAAATCGACATTAATCTGCTGGCCGTTGTTAATGGTGCAACTGGTGGTGACGAAGTAGGCGTCGTTGTCGGCGATCAGGCGCCAGCGATAAACGCCGCACTGTGGGCAACCCGGCTGATCGTTGGTCTGAATAAAGTTGATTTGGCCGATGACGTCGCCCTTGTTCACCTTGATGTCCGGCGTTGGGAAACGGTTCAACACGATATAGACCCGGATGGCGACAGACTGGGTCTGCAAGCCGGTGAGGCTGAGTACGCTGATGCCGGCAGGCACCGGGGAGTTATAGTCGCTGCCGTTGATGGTGGTACCGCTGCCGATGGCGCCAAAAATCGCACTGTTCATCGACAGCGCCGGACTGTCGGTTTTGAGATAGTCATACCAGCTCGCGACGTCGTTTTTACAGGTGACCTGGCTGACGTTGACGATTTCGTTTTTGCCATAAGAAAGCTGCGGCCCGATGCGAACCCGGACGTCAACCGGCGTGGTCGAGCCCCCGGGTGGAATCAGTCCGCCATCGGACGTGCGGCAGGTAAATGCGTTGGCGTTGCCAAGCAGCAGGAAGAAAGAGAGTGCCAGGCAGCAACGTAAAAATAGCAGGGCTGTTTTTCTCACGATAATATCCCGATATATATAAATGGTGTGCGGCGTTACTCCGCAATGAAATATTGCCAATCAGGCCGGCTGGCCCTATTTATTCCGTTAAAGGAGAGTGAGATGCATCTTTGTTGGGTATGCCGTTGTTATCACCACCGTCCAGCAACGCGGTGGGATACCACCTCAACGAGTTGTTGATGGAGCCGTCCGTCACAATCACTTCTTGTCGGGCGACAAGATCCAATAACAGCCGTCGAGCCCGGTAAACACCGACGTTGACGGCATTGGCCAGTTGCCGCGTCGAGAGCCACTGCTGCTGTGGCGGCGGCCCGGCGACGGGACATTGACGGGGCGATTGCGCGAATAATGTTTGCAGCAGATCGTGCTGCAATTGCCGTATTTCCTTTTGTTTCGGAGATAACGCTTCCATAGCACTTCCTCTGTATTCCGATTGCCGTATTCCTAAGAAAAAACAAACATTCGCCGCCTACCAACAACGAGGTAAAACGCGAACAAAGAAAATTCCTATCTATTTATCAGGATTGAAAAAAAGGCGTTGCCCGCCCCGTTTTTACCTATGTTCAGGCAGGGGTGGCGTCACGCAGAAACCTAAAATTTTGGTTTATTATATTCACAAAGCGCCACTTTGCGATCTGATTACTTGTGAATCTCGCAAAAACAGGATATTGCTCTATAAAAGTATTTTTTACGATCTATGAGCCTAAAAATAACAGTAAATTAACTTCAATTAGGAAATAAATTGCGAATGTTCGCCTTGATCAAAAAAAGCCTTTTTTTGCTGAGAGGCATTTGCCAGAATATTCATCGCCGAACAAGAAGGGCGGATTAGAAAGTATTGGCCCCTGCTCGTTGTGATTTCGTTTATTTTTATAGGGCGAATTCATTAATGGGCGGGCCGCTGCAGACTTGCCGTTATCGACTTTTTTATTGTCGGTGCCTTTGGGGTTTGGCAGTTAACCAACTAGCAAGATGCTAAAGAATTAGGGCTGCGCACATATAAGCGCGAGCAGGTTTCCTGTGGCTCTTTTTCTTGATTGGAATATGCATTTTTTCTTATAAGGAATATAGGTTCTATGAAACTTAACAAAATCATGATGGCTGCAGTGATTGCATTTGGCGCAAGTTCTTTTGCACAGGCAGCCGATCAGGGACACGGTAAGGTCACCTTCACGGGCTCTATTATTGATGCGCCATGCTCTATTGCGCCTGAGTCGATCGATCAGACCGTAGATCTGGGCCAGGTGTCCAACGTGGCGTTGAAAAACGGCGGCAAATCCAACCCGCGTCCGTTTGAAATCAAGCTGGAGCAGTGCGACATCACCACCCTGAAAACCGTTAAAACCACCTTTAGCGGCGTAGCATCGTCTACCGATAAGGATCTGCTGGGCATCGCGGGCACCGCCAGCGGCGCCGGCGTAGCTATCTCTTACAACGGCCAGCCGATCAAACTGGGTGAAGCGACTACCGCGCAGACTCTGAACACCGGCAACAACACCCTGCATTTCGCCGCCTACCTGCAGGGCGAAGGCGCTTCCGCCGCCATCGTTCCGGGCGACTTCACCGCCGTAGCCGATTTCACCCTGGCTTATCAGTAAGTGAGTCCGAAGGCTTAATCAACCAGGCATGGGGCTCGCCACATGCCTGGTGAATCTCCCTGTCAAAGGAATGTCGCGATGTTTTTACCAAGGAATCGAGCGGGTGCCGTTCTTTTGGCGTCGTTGGCGTTTGCGCCCGGCTATGCAACTTCCGCCGCGCAGGGGTGGGGCAAAGTCAACATGCACGGCGCCATTATCGACACCGCCTGCGCCATTGCCGCCGGCAGCCGCGATCAGACGATCGATATGGACACTCTTCCTCTCGGGCAGATCATTCGTGACGGCCAGGGGATGACCAAACCTTTCAGTATTGAATTGGTCAACTGCATTTTGGAACGGCCGGAAAACAAACCTGATTGGAAATTCTTTCAGGTCACGTTTGATGGTTATGCGGAAGGCGCTCTGTTTGGCGTACAGGGCGAGGCGCGCGGCGTCGCATTGAAGATAAAAGACAGCAACGGCACGCCGGTTATTCCAGGGAAACCCTTACCGATGGAAGGAATAATACCGGGAAATAGAGTGCTGAATTATTCCATGACGTTGATGCCGAATCATCAGCCGTTGAAGGCGGGAGCGTATTTTTCCACAGTGCGTTTTAAGCTGGATTATTTTTGATTTTTTCTCGTACTGACGGTTAATTCGTTATTGAAAGGACTTTTATTATGCTTTCACCGGCAGGGAAGTTATTTCGTCTTCAAGCTTTGGGGCTCTGTGTTGCCCTTTCTCTGGGAAATCCGATCGCGTTGGTCTATGCCGCCGACGTTATTCAATTCAATACTGACGTATTAGACATCAACGATCGTAAAAATATCGATCTGAGCCAATTTACGCGCAGCGGCTACATCATGCCGGGCGTTTATACCATGGTGGTGCACGTCAATAAGAACGACCTGCCGGAACAGTCGGTGACGTTTTTGGCACCTGAGAACGATCCTAAAGGCAGCGAAGCCTGTCTTTCGCCGGAATTGGTCAACCAACTGGGGCTGAAAGAAAAACTGTTAAGCACGCTGAACTGGACGCACGGCGGCCGTTGCCTTGACGCCTCGAGTCTGGCGGGGATGGAAGCCCGCGGCGATCTTGCCAGCTCCTCGTTGTATCTCAACATTCCTCAGGCCTATCTGGAATACAGCTCGGAAAACTGGGACCCGCCTTCGCGCTGGGATGACGGTATTCCTGGGCTGCTGTTTGACTATAACGTTAACGCCCAAACGCAAAAACACCAGAAAGGCGGCAGCAGTTACAGCCTGAGCGGCAACGGCACCGGCGGCGCCAACCTGGGCGCCTGGCGTTTGCGCGCCGACTGGCAGGCCAACCTCAACCATCAGACCGGTTCTTCTCAGCCTACCGATAAACAGTTCGACTGGAGCCGCTATTACGCCTACCGGGCGATCCCGGCGCTGCGTTCGCGGTTGACGATGGGTGAGGATTACCTGAACTCCGACATTTTCGACAGTCTGCGCTTTACCGGTGTCAGTCTGCGATCCGACGACAGCATGTTGCCGCCCAACCTGCGCGGCTATGCGCCGGAAGTGACCGGCGTGGCGAAAACCAACGCTAAGGTGGTGGTCAGCCAGCAAGGACGCGTGCTGTATGAAACGCAGGTGGCGGCGGGGCCGTTCCGCATTCAGGACATCAATGACGCCGTTTCCGGCGAGCTGGACGTGCGCGTCGAAGAGCAAGACGGCAGCGTGCAGGAGTTCAAGATGAACACCGCCAACATCCCTTATCTGACGCGCCCGGGTACAGTGCGTTACAAGCTGGCGACGGGCAAACCGTCGGAGTGGGGGCACCATCTGCGCGGGCCGATGTTTGGCACCGGCGAGTTCTCCTGGGGGATCAGCAACGGCTGGTCGTTGTACGGTGGGGGCATCGCCGGCGGCGATTATAACGCGCTGTCGCTGGGGATCGGGCGCGATCTGATGGCGCTGGGGGCGCTGTCGTTCGATGCCACGCAGTCGCGTGCGCGTTTGCCGCAGGATGGCACGCTGACCGGCGGTTCGTACCGGCTGAGCTATTCGAAGAACTTCGATGAATACGACAGCCAGGTCACCTTTGCCGGTTACCGCTTCTCCCAGGAAGATTTCATGAGCATGGGGGATTACCTCGATGCGCGTTACGAAGGGGGACGCAGCGGCAAGAGCAAGGAGATGTACACCATCACCTTCAACAAACAGTTCCGCGATCTGGGGCTCAGCACCTATCTCAACTACAGCCACCAAA
Source organism: Serratia sp. CY47444 (assembly GCF_052168635.1). Lineage (NCBI taxonomy): Bacteria > Pseudomonadati > Pseudomonadota > Gammaproteobacteria > Enterobacterales > Yersiniaceae > Serratia > Serratia sp. CY47444. Next base: position 17,678 of record NZ_JBJNMH010000023.1, on the reverse strand, counting down.
CCTACTGGGATCGGGCGCCGAACGATCGTTACAACCTGATGGTATCGCGCTACTTCGATATCGGCGATTTCAAGAACGTCAGCGTTTCGCTGTCGGCCTATCGCAACCGTTACAACGAGCGCAACGACGACGGGATGTACCTGTCGCTGTCGCTGCCCTGGGGCAGCGCCGGGACGCTCAGTTACAACATGACGCTCGATCGCGAAGAGAACGCCCATCGGGTCGGGTACTACAACCGGGTTGATGAACACAACAACTATCAGATCAGCGCAGGCGCCGCGCGCAGTGGGGCGACGGCCAGCGGGTATTACAGCCATCAGGGCGATATGGCGCAGATCAATGCCAACGCCAGCTACCAGGCCGGCCGGTACAGCGCCGTCGGCATCGGCGCGCAGGGCGGCCTGACGATGGCGGCGGAAGGAGCGGTGCTGCACCGCGTCAATACGCCGGGCGGCACGCGCTTGCTGCTCGATACCGAAGGCGTCGCCGGTGTACCGGTACGTGGCTATGGCAGTACGGTGCTGACCAACCGTTACGGCAAGGCGGTGGTGGCGGATGTGAACAGCTACTACCGCAATAAGGCCAGCATCGATCTCAACAGCCTAAGCGACAACGTCGAGGCGACGCGTTCGGTGGTGCAGGCCACGTTGACCGAGGGGGCTATCGGCTACCGCAAGTTTGAAGTGATTGCCGGCGAGAAGGCGATGGCGATCGTCAAGCTGGCGGACGGCAGCGAGCCGCCGTTCGGCGCCACGGTGCTGAATGCCCGTAAGCAGGAGACCGGCATCATTAATGACGGCGGCAGCGTTTACCTGTCCGGCCTCAACCCCGGCGAGCGCATGAGCGTGCACTGGAACGGCGCGGCGCAGTGTGAAATCCAGCTGCCGGCGCCGCTGCCGGCCGAAATGTTGATGAATACGCTGCTGCTGCCTTGCCGTCCTCTCACCGGTAACAAGCCGGCGGAGAACGCCAACTGACATACACCCGGCGGAGTGCGCTCCGCCGCTAAACCGCCGGGGCGGGCTCGCCCGCTTCCGGCCGACTGGAACCGTGAAGACATGATGAATCTGACTATGACCAGAAAGACCGTTTTCCTTGTGAGCCCGCTCGTCGCCGCGTTGACGATCGGCGCGGTCAGCCTGCCCGCTCATGCGGCCATTGCGCTGGATCGCACGCGTGTGATTTTCGACGGCGACCTGAAAACGGTCAGTCTCAACATCAGTAACCAGAACAAACAGTTGCCTTATCTGGCGCAGGGATGGATCGAAGACGATCGCGGCAACAAAATCCAAAACCCTTTTACCGTGCTGCCGCCGGTGCAGCGGGTGGAGCCGGGCAAACCGAGCCAGGTGAAGATCCAGTCGCTGCCGGCAGCACGTCAGCTGCCGCAGGACAGGGAGACGCTGTATTACTTCAATCTGCGCGAGATCCCGCCGCGCAGCAATAAGCCGAACACGCTGCAGATAGCGTTGCAGACGCGCATCAAAATGTTTTATCGCCCGGCGGCGCTCGCCCCGAAAAAGAACGCCGCACCGTGGCAGGAGCAGCTGACGCTGACCCGGCAGGGCGACAAGTACGTGGTGAACAACCCGACCCCTTATTACGTGACGATCGTTGAGGCGAGCGCCGGCAAGGGCGGGAAAGGGGCCGCCGGCTTTGAACCGTTGATGGTGGCGCCGAAGGCCAGCGCCCCGCTGAACGTCTCCGCCGCGAGCCTCGGTAGCGGCCCGTCGCTGGCGTACATCAACGATTACGGTGGTCGGCCGCAGTTGAACTTCCGCTGCGGCGGCAATGCCTGCCAGGTCGTACCGGTCGCCAAATGACGATCCGCGCGCAAGCAGGGAAGACAGAGTGAACACAGCGGAGTGAACGAATCATGCAACGAAAGATCCCCATGCTGTTGGGAAAGGCCTATGAACGTCATCAGCGACGCACTATCGGCCTGACGGTGTTGGCCGCGCTGATGGTACCGCTGACGGCAGGCACGATGCTGATGCTGATGCCGCCGGCCCGCGCGGTGGACAACTGGGACGTGGAGGGCGCGAATGGCACGCTCCACGTCTACGGCGCGTTAACGGAAAGCGCCTGCAGCCTGGAAATGACCACCGCTCGTCAGGAGGTTTGGCTGGGCGAGACGGGAACGGCGCACTTCCAGCGTCCGGGCGATCGCGGCACGCCGGTCGCCTTCGAGCTGACGCTGAAAGACTGTCTGCGGGCGCCGGCGAGCAACCGCGACGCCTGGACTGGGGTTCTGGCCTGGAGCGGCAGCCAGCCTGCGGTGTCCGTCGCGTTTTCCGCGCCGACGGATGACGACGCGCCGGGTCTGGTCAGGGTGGCCGGCGTCACCGGATTGGGGTTGCAGTTGGCGGATGCCAGCGGCCTGCCGGTCCGCCTCGGCGCGCGCAACAAACCGATCTTGCTGACGCCGGGGCAAAACACCCTGACGTATACGGTGACGCCGGTGCGCACCCCGGCGACGCTGAGCGCCGGCGCTTACCGCGCGGCGATCGATTTCCGTCTTTATTACGACTAATACGCCGCTTGCGCCTGGTAGGCGCAAGCATAACCAAAGGGAGTGGCGTCATGCGCGCGACAGAGACGAACCGGCGCCGAAGCGCGCTGCTGGGAGCCGGCATGGTAATGCTGGCCGGCATGATGGCGCAGCCGGCGGCTGCGGCGGAAAACATGCGCTTTCACGGTACGCTGGTGGCCGAGCCGTGTGTCATACAACCGGGGGATGAGGACATCCAACTGGATTTCGGCACCATCGTCGACAAATACCTGTACCTGAACACCCGCACCCACAGCCAAACCTTCGCGTTGCACCTGACTGAATGCGATCTCAGCCTGGGCAATACGGTGGCCATTACGTTTACCGGCACCGAGAACGCCAAACTGCCCGGCCTGTTGGCGCTGGATACCGGCAGCCTGGCCTCGGGGATCGGCATCGGGCTGGAGGACAGCACCGGCAAGGCGCTGCCGCTCAATCGCGCCAGCGATAAATTCCGCCTGAATGCCGGCAACACCACGCTCACGCTGCAGGCCTATGTGCAGGGGGAGCCGGAGGCCATCCAAACGAAGTCCATCGGCCGCGGCACCTTCAGCGCGGTGGCCACCTTTACGTTGGAATACGAATAAGCGTGTACAAGGACAAAAAACGCAATGATGATAAAGCCCCTCAATCGCGCCCTGCGCATGGGCCTGCTGTGCCTGTTGGCGTTGAGCGCCGCCGCCTGTCAAAACCAAAAGTCGGGCAAGCCCGCCGTGAACACCAAAAATCAGACTGTGCAAGCTCCGTCAGAAGAGGCTTTGCGCAAGCAGCGTGAGGCCGAGCAGCTGCAGCAGTGCCAGCAGCAACTGGGTGCATTGCGCACGATCGACGAGAAACAGTATCAGCGCTACAAACAGGCCTTCGACAGCCTGATGAGCGGTGCTTCGCAGTACGCCAACCTGCGCGCCAGGGTAAACGGCGACACGCAGGAGACGGTGGATGCGCTGTATCGCTACAAGGTCAACTATCTGTGCGCCGGGGTGAATCAGGCGGTGTTGACCGGCTTGGCGGATCGCGGGGAGCAGGTTAAATGAGGCTGCGCCTGCTGGGCTGTGCGGCTCTGCTGTTCACCGGCGTCGCGCAGGCGGACGACGGCGTGCCGGCGCTGCTGCAGTTTGCCGAGCAGTATCAACGGCAGAACACCGCGCCGAAGAGCGAAAACGCGGCGCCCGCCGACCGCGAGGCGGGGCAAAAAAAGCGTGAGCCGGCAAAGCGTCCGCCGGACACCCACCAGCCTGCTTCATCGGCCAAAGCTTTTACGCTGAGCCAGGAATTATTGACGCGTGACCAACAGCTGGCGCGCCAGCGAATGGAACTGACGATGTTGCGCCAGGAACTTACTGCGCTGCGGGCGGAGAAAGCGACGCCACCCGTCGCAGCGTTGCCGGACTCGTCGACGCTTCAACAGTGGATTGCCGGGCTGGGCGCTGCCTGGCGAGGTTCGCCCGACGCGCAGCGCGCCGAGGCGCTGTTGCGTCAGGCGACGCAGGAAACCGCCAAAAGCAGAACGACGGCGGCGCAGGCCGAACGGCGCGTCACTGAACTTGAGTCTGCCGCGCAGGCATCGGCACAGACGCTTGCACAACGCCAACGCGAGCACCAGGAGGCGTTGCACGCTCTGCGCGCCGCGTTGGAAGAAAGCGAGCAGAAGCGGGCCGGTGAGCAGAAGGCGACTCAGCAGGCGCGCGAAGACCTGCTGGCGTTGCGTAAGCGGCTGCAATGGGAGATGACGCCGGAGCAGTTGAAGGATGAACGGAAACGGTTGTCCTATGCGGCGGGCAGTGCGCTGGGGCGGGATATTCAGGGGTTGATGACGGAGCGTCAAAGCTGGGGGGTACCGGTGGACCACGACAGCCTGTTGGCGGGCGTTATCGACAGCGTGGCGGGGCGTTTGCAGCTGCCGCCGGATGAACTGAATACGCTGACGGCGCAGGCGGATGCCGCCGCCGTGGCCGCGCGTGAGAAACGCGTTAACCAGCAGCGGCGGCGCGATGACGATTACCTGACGCAGTTCAGTCAACAAAAGGGCGTAAAGCAGTCGGCGATGGGCTTCTGGTATCGGGTGGATTACGCCGGGGAGGGCGCGCTGGCGCCAACGGCGGTGGTCGATGTCGTGGTGAAAGAGAAGCTGACCGACGGCACGGTGATCCAGGATATGGATCTGAGCGGCAAGGTGCTGTCGCAACCGCTGTCCGAATACCCGCCGCTGTTCCGGGAGGCGATAGGTCATCTGCACAACCACGGCTCGTTGACGATGGTCGTGCCGCCGGCGCTGGCCTACGGTGAAACCGGCTACCCGCCGAAGGTGCCGCCCAACGCCACCATGGTTTATGAATTGCGCATCGACAACAGCCAGGCGCCGGCGAAGGGCGTCCAGGCGGTTAAACGGGAAGCCGACACGGCGGGAGAACAGGGATGAACACGATGATAAAAATCGCGCTATTTGATGAGAATCGATACTTCAGCGCCGGTTGGCAAGAGGCCCTGGCGCTGCATTTCAGCACTTACGGCAAGCGCACGCTGTTAGTGGATGCGCGGCAGGTTCACGAAGCCGATTTGGTGTTCTGCTATTTTCCTCCCGGCGTGCAAAGCTGTTTTTGTCACCTCTCTGAGGCGCAGCCCGCGGGGCGTAAAACGCTGTATTTCTCGTTGCGAACGCCGGAGGGACGGCATAAACGCACCGTCGGTAACCGCTGCTCGCTGGAGACTGGCGTCATCTACCACGATATGCCGTTGGTTTCGGCGCTGTATCAGGTGAGCGCCGAGCTGGAGCGGCGCAGCAAATGGCCGGGCAGACTGAGCTGTGGCAGGAGCTGCGTATGCCAACACCGGGGCCTGACGCTGCGCGAACAAGAGATCATGCGCTGCATGACGCGGGAGATGGGAGTCACGCAAATCGCCCGGATGCTGGACATTAGCGTGAAGACGGTCAGCAATCACAAGATGAGCGTCATGCGCAAAATGGGATTCCGGCGTAATGCCGAACTTTACGGCTGGCTGCGGCACAGCGCTCGTCCCGGGGCTGTGGGGCTTCGCGCGGGTATTCAGCCCGGCGTTGCGGCAGGAAAGGATCGCTATTGAAACGGCGCCGGCCAAGTCACACCGGCTGGCGCCTTAAGTACCTCGCCGTGGCGATCAGTTGCAGGCCACGACCTTGATCGCCAGCCCGCCCTGTGAGGTTTCGCGGTATTTGGCGTTCATGTCTTTGCCGGTCTCGTACATGGTTTCGATCACCTTATCCAGACAAACCCGCGGTTCGCTGGTCCGGCGCATCGCCATGCGTGCGGCGTTGACCGCCTTAACGGCGGAAATGGCGTTGCGTTCGATGCAGGGCACCTGAACCTGGCCGGCGAGCGGATCGCAGGTCAGCCCCAAATGGTGCTCCATGGCGATCTCCGCCGCGATGCACACCTGCGCCGGGCTGCCGCCGAGCAGCTCGGTCAACCCGGCCGCCGCCATCGAACAGGCCACGCCCACTTCCCCCTGGCAACCCACTTCGGCGCCGGAGATCGAGGCGTTCATCTTGTACAACGCGCCAATCACGCCGGACGCCAGGAAGTAGCGTGTGTAGGAGTTGGCGTTCACCGGGCGGATGAACTTGTCGTAGTAGGCCAGTACCGCAGGGATAATGCCACACGCGCCGTTGGTCGGCGCGGTGACCACGCGGCCACCGGCGGCGTTCTCTTCGTTGACCGCCAGCGCGAACATGTTGATCCAATCGACCACGTTCATCGGATCGATATTGTTCTTGTCGCCGGTCACCAGAATGCGTCGCAGCGCGGCGGCGCGGCGCGGCACTTTCATCGGGCCAGGCAGCAGGCCTTCGGTGTTGATGCCGCGCTCGATACCGGCGCTCATCACCTGCCAGACGTCGGCGAAATGCGCGTCGATGTCCGCTTTGCTGCGCAGCGCCAGCTCGTTCTGCATCACCAGGCCGGACAACGACAGCCCGGTGTCTTTGCAATGCTGCTGCAGATCGTGCGCCGATTTGAACGGGTAGGGCACCGGTGTGGCGCCCTCGGCGGACTGGCCGAAGTGTTCTTCGTCGACGATGAAACCGCCTCCGATCGAGTAATAGGTTTTGCTGTGCAGCAGGCGTTCACCGGCGAAGGCACGGATGCGCATGCCGTTTTCGTGCAGCGGCAGGTTGTCGCTGTGGAAATTCATGCCGCCGTGCAGCGGAAAATCCACCTCGTGGTGGCCGTTGGCCAGCGGCAGGCGGCCGCGCTGTTCCACGTCGCGAATAAAGCCCGGGATGCTGTCGATGTCCACGTCGTGCGGCAGGTTGCCGGCCAGGCCCATGATGATGGCGATGTCGGTGTGGTGACCTTTACCGGTCAACGACAGCGAACCGTAGACGTCGACCACCACGCGGGTGGTGTCCTGCAACTGCTGGTGGGCGATCAGATCGTCGACGAACTGTTTGCCGGCCTTCATCGGGCCAACGGTGTGGGAACTGGATGGGCCGATGCCAATTTTGAAAATATCGAAAACGCTGACCATGGTCTCGCCTCCTTCTTCAGGTTTCAGGCGGTGAATACGGGAAATGGGGGAGTGCGGGAGGGCCGGCGCGCAAGCGGCGCCGGCCGGGCGTGATTAGCCGAGCAGGCTGAACACGATAGCAGAGATGGCGATCAGACCCATCACAACCACGAACACGTTGCTGATGTGGCCGCTGTACTTGCGCATGGCAGGCACTTTACGAATGGCGTACATCGGCATCAGGAACAGCAGCATGGCGATGATTGGGCCACCCAGGGTTTCGATCATGCCCAGGATGCTTGGGTTCAGGGTGGCGACGATCCAGGTGGTCACCAGCATGAAGATAGCGGTCATGCGGTTCAACTTGGCGGTGCTGACGGTTTTGCCACGGCTCTTCATCGATTTGGCAACCAGACCGTTGAAACCTTCACGAGCGCCGAGGTAGTGGCCCAGGAACGATTTGGTAATGGCGACGAAGGCGATAACCGGCGCGATGTACTCGATCATCGGGTTGTTAAAGTGGTTAGCCAGGTAAGACAGAATCGAGATGTTCTGCGCCTTGGCTTCCGCCAGGTTTTCCGGCGTCAGGCTCAGCACGCAGCTGAACACGAAGAACATCACGGTCAGCACCATCATGATGTGTGCATAAGCCAGAATGCGGGAGCATTTCTTCTCGGCGTCTGCGCCGTACTCTTCGCGTTTGGCGACGGCGAAAGCGGAGATGATCGGCGAGTGGTTAAAGGAGAACACCATTACCGGGATTGCCAGCCACAGGGTCATGATCAGGCCGTGGCCCATGCCGGTACCGCTGCCGGACAGCGACACGTTTTCGAAGATGGCGCCGGTCCAGTTAGGGATCAGGTATACCGCCAGCAGCATCAGCACCGCCACGAACGGGAAGACCAGAATGCTCATGGTTTTCACGATGGCCTGCTCACCGAAACGCACGATGGTCATTAGGCCGACGATCAGGATCAGTGACAGAATGGCGCGCGGCGGCGACGTCATGCCCAACTGGTGGGTAATGAAGCTGTCGACGGTATTGGTGATCGCCACGCTGTAAACCAACAGAATCGGGTAGATGGCGAAGAAGTACAGCAGGGTAATCAGTTTACCGGCGGTGATGCCGAAATGCTCTTCCACTACAGCGGTGATGTCTTCACCGGGATTTTTGCCGGACAGCACGAAACGGCACAGGCCGCGGTGGGCAAAGAAGGTCATCGGGAAAGCGATGATGGCCATGATGATCAGAGGAATCAAACCGCCGATGCCGGCGTTGATGGGCAAGAACAGGACGCCTGCGCCGATGGCGGTGCCGTACAGGCCCAACATCCACATGGTATCCGTTTTACGCCAGGTACTGCTGGAGCCCGAGGCCGCAGAGGCAATTGTGCCGGTCTGTGTAGTGTCCATAAATATCTCCGAAGTGAACACGAATTTAAAATTAAAAGGCAAAACTTAAGGTTAAACCGTCAAACGTCCTATTCAGGCAACGCTTGCGGTAAGAATCAGGTGTTGCTTGCGGGGATGTTTTGGCGTCCCCCTGGTTGTTTATTGTGTTCATTACCAAGGCACAGCGCCGGGTAATTCACTAAAGACTTTCCACCGTCACGGGGGATAAAAGTCGTTACCGCTGCCGACAGGTCATTGCCTGTCGATTTTTGTTGGCGGCAAGATAACGATTTACAGTAGAAACAACCGTGATCCTGCTCTCAAATGCGTAATATGTGCAGTTATATGCTTTTTTATCGATTTTTCGCGCATTTGTTGCACATTTGTGTAAGATTTTGTGCTGAGAACGCTCTCATAAAATTTTCTGCGATTATGCGGCTTGTACAATAATTAGCCGGATAAAGCGCTGTGCTCAGCAGCAAGCCGAGCAATATATTTTATGCGTGGTTTTGGATCTAGCGAAAAACCCGGATTAAGCAGTTTTAGTGATGTGGATCACATTATGTTTTTAAGGTAAATTGAATTTATGTTTTTGTTTTTAATGATTTTTATTTAAAATTCATCGCTAGTAACGAAGGGAAATTACTTACGTGGTTAGCGGATAAAAATGCTTAACCATTCATCATATAAATAACAGATAGCTAACAGGTATTGGTGAGATTTGCTGCAATCGCGTAAACCGCCGTTTATTTAAACTTCCTGGCCTTTGGTACGATTTATCATATAAAAGCCATAAATAGCCGTTAATTCACCCAGCCGACCGCGTGTTTAGCCTGCGAAAAAATAATCACGCGGGTGAGCTGTTGCATTTTATTAACCTGATGTTGCGTGCGGATAAGCGAAAAACGCGAATTGATTGCGCATTATTTGTTCATTTTTGGGTGAGAAAAGAGGGATATCGAAGCGGTGCGCCGTCGGTTATGACGGCGCTGAAGGCGGATTAATAGCGGATAGCGATGGCGTTGTCGTTGAAGAATGCCAGGAAGTCGGCGGCCGGTTGGCGGTCGGTGATCACCCGATCGAATTGTGTCAGGGGGCCGATGCAGGCCGGTTTGGTTTTGCCGAATTTGCTGTGGTCTGCCACCAGGATCTTTTGCTGCGCCATCGCCATCGCGCGATGCTTCATCTCCAGTTCGTCGAAGTTGAAGCAGGTGGCGCCGTGCTGCAGACTGAGGCCGGCGGCGGAGATAAAGGCGATATTCGGGCAGATATGATCGAGCTCGTTACGGCCGCTGACGCTGGAAAAGATGTAGTTGTTCGGCTTGAACTCACCGCCGCACAGGACCACTTTGCAGTTCGGTTTGTCCTGCAGCGCCAGGAAGGTGTTCAGCGAATGGCACACGGCGGTGAAGGTCAGTTCGTCGGCGATGGCGTCGATGATCGCCGGGGTGGTGGTGCCACAGTCAAAAAACACCGTGTCGTTTTCATTGATCAGCGGCGCTGCCAGCAGGCCGATGCGCCGTTTCTCCGTGACCTGTTTGGCTTTTTGATCGGAAACGAAGTAGTTGGTCACGCCGTTGCTGCGCGGATCGGTCACCACGTAGCCGCCGAGCAACACCACGGCCGCCGGTTCGGCGCTCAGATCGCGGCGAATGGTCATCTCCGAGACCCCCAGCAGCACGGCGGCTTCTTTCAGGTGGATCTTGTCAGCGCGTTTTAACGCCTGAACTAGCCGGTTGATACGTTCTTCGCGCCGCGTTTCCATAGGTCCGTCTTCCCACAGGTAGTAGAGGTAAAAGGGCGTGCCGGCGTGTCCGGCGCTAAACACAACAATGCGGGGCAATATCGGGCCGCCTAGCCGCCCGTATTGTCCCGCATCGGAGTGTATTGGCTGTGCCCGTCAGGGCATGCCGACGATCAGTAGCTGCCTGCCGCCGGCTGAGCGCCGGACACGATGGCGACGCCGGAGCTGGTGCCGATACGCGTGGCGCCGGCGTTGATCATCTTCTCGGCGGTGGCGCGATCGCGCACGGCGCCGGAAGCTTTCACGCCCATCTCGCTGCCCACGGTCTCGCGCATCAGTTTGACGTGCTCTTCCCGAGCGCCGCCGGTGCTGAAGCCGGTGGAAGTTTTCACGAAGGCCACATCGAGTTCGCGACACATTTCACAAACCTGGACGATCTGCGCATCGCTGAGCAGGCAGGTTTCCAATATTACCTTCAACGGGATCGCCGCGCAAACCTCGCGCACGGCGGCGATGTCGGCTTTCACTTCGTCCAGCAGGCCGCTTTTCAACCAGCCGACGTTGATCACCATATCGATCTCTTGCGCGCCGGCGGCGATCGCCGCTTTGGCTTCAAAGGCTTTGGCAACGGTCAGGCCGGCGCCCAGCGGGAAACCGATCACCGAGCAGACTTTCACGGTGCTTTCCTGCAGCAGCTGGGCTGCCAGCGGCACGTAGCCGGAGTTGACGCATACCGCATAGAAGTTGTGCTGCTGCGCTTCTTCGCACAGCTTGGCGATCTGCAGTTCGGTGGCGTCCATCGCCAGCAGGGTGTGGTCAACGTAGCTGGCGTAATCGATGGTTTCGGTGGTCATCGCGGTTCCTTAGTGAGGTTAAGACAGTAAGCGGGATGGATAATGTGAAAATAATAACATTCAGATGCCGATAAACCTAGTGATGTTTAAAAAATGTCGATCCGATCGTCGCTATCAGGCTGTTATAGGTATAACTTAAAGACGCTTCATTTGTTATTTAAATAACATTTTAGGGCTCGCGTCCTGCGCGGGCGAAACGTCGAGGGAAAAAAGATGAAGATCAACATCGATCTGGCTCCTGAAGCTTTCGGGGCGCATCGGCAGGAACTGTTCCGCAATGCGGATTTCGCGGTGAGCACGCATCGCTGCACAGAACGCGGGCCGATGCTGACGTTGGCGAATCACCGTGGCGCACTGACGGTTTTGCCGTATCAGGGCCTCACGATCTGGGACGCTGAGTTTGACGGTTATTCGCTGAAGTCGGGCCGCCGCAGCGTAAAGGGCGCCGGAAGAAAGCGCGCTGACGACGCCGCATTCTGCCCCGCCTGGCCGCATCAGGACGGTGAGCCGCTGCAGATGCAACGCGTGTGGCTCCAGCTGGCGGGCGATGAGCTGACGTTGCACGGCGAGGGGGAGCGGGCGGGTGGGCGTTGGCGCATCGGCCCGGCGCTGCGTCTGGCGGCGCAGAGCGCGCAGTTCACCATTGAGATGACGGTCACCAACCTGGCCGAGCGGCCGCAGCCGCTGCGCTATGTGTGTCATCTCAACTACGACTGCATTCCCGATGCGGTGTTCCGTCAGAACCTGCCGACGCCGGCGCTGTTGGGGGATGCGCTCGGGCAGGAACTGCTGTGCTCCGACGATCTGTCGCGCTATGTGGACCAGGCCGAGTTCTTTATGCTGGCGCCGCAAGGCCGGCGCTATGTGACGCGCTTCGCCACCGGGCAATTCAACTATGGCCTGCGGCGCATCGCCGTTCAGGGCAACAGGCGGTTGCTGGCTTTTATCCAGCCGGCGAACTGTCGCCCGAATGCGCCGGAGGAAGAGGCAGGAATGATGCTGGGGGCGGGAAAAACGCGGGCGTTTTGCGTGACCACCGGCGTGGTGTGAAAGCAGGGGCGGTAACGCCCCGGTCATGTTGTGCAGTTACTCTTTCACCCAGCCACGGCGAATGGCGAAGGCGAACAGGAAACGATACAGGCGCGACAGCTTGTCGGCGAGGACATCGCCGAACAGATTCCACACCAGCTGGGCGAACAGACAGCCGACCAGGCCGAGCAGGAAACCGCCGACCATATCCAGCGGCCAGTGTACGCCGAGGTAAACGCGTGACCAGGCGATGCCGACGGCGACGATCATCAGCAGTACGCCGGACCAGACCCGGTGCCAGAACAGGAACGCCAGCGCAAAGGTAAAGATGGCGGTGCCGTGATCGCTCGGGAACGAGCTGTCCGGTGCATGTGCCAGGAAGGTATAGCCGACGCCGGCGACGAACGGGCGCTCATGCGGCAGCAGTGCGCCGATGGTAGCGGCGGCGAGCATGGCGAACAGCAGCGCGATAGTGGTTTTCGCCACCACCTGGCGCTGCGAAACCAGCTGGCTTTGCGGCCCCCACAGCCACAGGCCGACGATCAGCAGCGGCACGATGATGATCAGATCGCGTGCCAAAAAGGTGGCGAAATCGATCATCCATTCGGGAGACGCCGGGGTCGCATTGATCCAGGCGAAAAGAACATGGTTTAACTGCTCCATAACCGTTACCTCATCTTGCGGCGCCAATAGCCGCTAACCGTCCAATAAATAGCCAACTGGCTTAACCAAACCCACCAACTTGCCCACAGGTTATGGGTAAGAAAATGTGCGCCACGCATGATCTGACCAAAGCCCATCAACATGCCGAGCGCAATACCGCCGCACCAGCACCACCAGGCCAGGCGCGGACGCTGCGGATAAAACAGGAAAAACAACGCCATGATCGCGAAACCGCTCGAGGCGTGCCCGCCGGGGAAACAGCGGCCGGGGCCCGGCAGCGCCGGTACCGTGCCGAACAGCGGGAAGGACATCGCCTTGCCGCCGTACTCGATCAGATCCCACGGGCAGGAGTGCGCGCTGGTGGCCTTGAGAATGCCCACCACCAGCGGGCCGATACCAATCAGCAGCATGGTTACGATCAGACGCGCGCTGCGGCGATAGATACCCCAAAACAGCGTCAGCACCGCCCCGACGATCGCTATCTGCTTCAGCAGGCGGTGGTTGATCAGGTCCAGCCAATAATTGTTTTGCCACGGGAAATGCCCGCTGGCGGCATCGTACCAATAATTGCTGATCGCCCAGTCCAGCTGTTCGTTGCGGGAGAGCCACAGGAACACCAAACCGCTGATCAGCAGGCCAAAAACTTGCCAACGGTAAAAGGATGCCGGCAGGGAGTAAAGGGCAGTTGTCTTAATTTGCGGTGTCGTTGAGGATTGATTTAATGATGATTCTGGATTCACGCGCAGGCTCGGTGACAGGATTGAATGACGTTACTGTAATAATTCTGTCTTAAGAAAACCTTAGTCCGCCGGTAAGAAAACCCTATCTGATACACTCGCTTGTACGAAGATAATCGCTTGTTTTTCTCGTCTTAAACCTGAGGGTGTGCTGGCTAATTGCTCCAGTTAACGATTTATATTAGGCGATTGTCACTGCTGATAGCCTATTGTAAAGAAGATTAAACCCGTGGCTAGCTTGGCGGTAGTGTATTAGTTTATAGGCGGATTATTTGACAACGTGTAGGGATAAAACATGAACAAGGCATCCGTTGTATTTTCCGGCCTGCTGATGGCCGTTTCCGCCGGCGCTATGGCGGCGACCTCTGGCGATGACGCGGACATGAGCAAACAGCCGCTGGAAAAGGTCGCGCCTTACCCGAAGGCCGAGAAGGGTATGAATCGCCAGGTGATCTACCTGCCGAAGCAAGAGCACGAAGAGAACTACAAGGTAGAGCTGCTGATCGGTAAGACGCTGGTAGTGGACTGCAACCGCCATATGATTGGTGGCACGTTGGAGACCAAAACCCTGTCCGGCTGGGGTTACGACTACCTGGTGCTGGAGAAGCTGTCTGAACCGGCCTCGACCATGATGGCCTGCCCGGACAATACCAAGACCAAGAAATTCATCGCCGCCAACCTAGGCGACGCCGCGATGCAGCGTTACAACAGCCGCCTGCCGATCGTGGTGTATGCGCCGAAAGACGCGGAAGTGAAATACCGCATCTGGAAAGCCGAAGATACCGTAAGTCAGGCTGAGCAGAAGTAACCGCTGCCTGACGCCGCTCCGCTGGCCATTCCCGGTTGGCGGAGCCTTTCTCCTTCCTGTCTCCTTATCATTCCCGCATCTTTGACACTCGACTGATTGCTTTCGGACGTGGCTTTTAGCCGCAACATGGCAACGAAATACGCTCTTCACATGGGCACAGGAAGCACGCAGCTGCATGGATGGGAGAGGATGCGCGCGTATAGAAATAGAGCAAAGAAATCTTTACTGAATTGTGATAATTTTGCCCATACCCTATTTAGGCGTGACACAGAAGATAAGGATATCCAATGCGTTATCGTTCGCTAACGCTCGACGAGACCCGTAACAGCCGCACACCTGGCGAGTTGCTTGATGATGGTGCGCCTGTGCCGACCACGGAACCTTACGAGTGGGCAGGCACCGCATGAAACTGATTCATTTCTCCTCTGAACACACGGCGCCGGAAAGCTTTTCCAGGATACTTAACCCTACAGCAGCGCGGTATGAGCTGGAACGGCATTATCTGTTCGGCGGCGCAGCCGGCATATCGATAAGCAGCCGGTATCCGATTACCCGCAATACTCAATCCGGGATTGGCGTCACCGGTTATCGTGAGGACGTGGCTGTGAAGCGCAGCGTGCTCGATGAGATCAACCGGGGCGGCTTGCTGGCGATTGATCAGGAAATGGGCACCTGGACGCCGACGAAATATGCCTTTTACGTTGACGCGGAAGGCCGATTACAGCGCTACCCAGGCAGCTCTCTTCCCGCCTTTTATCCTACCGGGCGCGTGATCGCCCGCTATGAAGAAATGGTCAGCCGCTATGGCCACCGGGCAAAACCGACGGTGCTGCCGGCGAGGCAGAATACGACCCGGAATCCCCCTCTGCAACAAGCCATCGCTACCGCAGTGGCAACCGTTGCCGCCACGGTGCAGGCCATCCGTCCGCTGACCAAGGCAGAACGCTGGCAAGAACGCCAGTACCTGATAGGACGAGGCAACCGCAGCATTTACCCGGATGCGCGCATGGCGGCACAGCGCCTGGCGGAGAACAACGTCGCGGTCGAAAAGGCGAAGTTGGCTGAGAATGTCTATAAGACTACTAACCCGCTTAAGGACACGATAGACATTCCTGAAGGCTGGAAGGACATCAGTAACAATGATGGGGCGCTGGGTAAACTCGGTTTAAGCAAAGATATGCTCTATGACGATGAGGATACACCGGGTTTTCTGGCTCGGGTTTATCAGCCAGATGAAAACGTCTTTGGTAAAGCGATGAATCCGACGGTGGTGTTCCGCGGATCGCGTGCGCCCGAGTTCCCGGAGGGAATAAGCAAGGCTGCCCAGAAAGCGTTACTGAACGGCGATTTGTCAGGCATTAAAAACCTGAGTGACTGGTCAAATAACGGCGCTCAAGGGTTGGGGTTTAATTCTGAATACTATAAACAAGCCGTTATAATTGGCGATAAAATTTCGAAAGTATCAAATATTGACATTGCGGGTCATTCATTAGGAGGAGGTATGGCCTCTGCGACTTCCATAGCCAGCGGCAAACCGGCTTGGACGTTTAATGCAGCAGGCCTGAATGCGGGAACCGTCGAAAAATACGGTGGCTCTATAATAGGCAACGCCGATAATATTCAGGCGTATCGCGTGAAAGGAGAGCTGTTGACCAAGCTGCAGGAGGTTGATTTGTGGGAGGATGCCAAAGACCTCAAATTTTATCCGCCCGCAGTGATGGCGAAAGAACGGTTGTCCATGTTGGCGCCTGACGCCGTGGGAGTAAAACACACGCTT
Source organism: Serratia sp. CY47444 (assembly GCF_052168635.1). Classification (NCBI taxonomy): domain Bacteria; kingdom Pseudomonadati; phylum Pseudomonadota; class Gammaproteobacteria; order Enterobacterales; family Yersiniaceae; genus Serratia; species Serratia sp. CY47444. The sequence goes on along the minus strand of NZ_JBJNMH010000023.1, from coordinate 1,641 downwards.
CCCGGTGGAACAGGCTCACTGCTGGACAAGCACGGTATAGGCCAGGCGATACAATGCATTGAAAATGAAAAAGACGATGACATTGCCACAATCAAGGGAAGAATATGAAAAAAATCATACTCATTATCACGATGGTAGTGTCTACGCTCATCATGCAGGGGTGCAAACAAGGTATGGATTTACAACCGCAGGATTACTTTGAAGGAAAGCAGCTGGACATCGCCAACATCATCTACGAGGGTGACAGGCAAAAGCTGGATAAGGTTTTACCGACGGTAAGCAAAGAAACGTTAAATCGGCCGGCCAAGGCGGAGATGACGTTGCTATTCTGGGCGATAAATAACGCTATCTTTGACAAGAACACGCCAGAGCGGCTCAAGATCATTACGGATCTGGTCAAGGCGGGGGCAGACCCACTGCAGCCAAGGCCGGAAGGGAGAAGTAGCCCCGCTGAATTTGTTATGAAAGCAGATAAGGGAATCTGGATAAAATCCATGTTAGATGGGGGACTCTCTCCTAATGCAAAAGATAAAATCAACAATAAGCCAATTATATTTAAAAGTATTCTTGCCAAGAATACAGAGACATTAGAGGTCATGCTGGATTATGGTGCGGATATAAATGTAAGAAATTCACTGGGTGATACGCTGCTCATCGATGCTTTAGACTATCACTCCTATGACCATGTCATTCTTCTATTAGAAAAAGGCGCCGATAGCGATATAAGAGGCAACTCGGGTTGGACGATGGGCAATCAACTTCAACGGCTGATTAATATGAGTCAGGACGGCAGTGAGGCGAAAGAGTCTCTTGAGCGCATCAGAGACGAGCTAATTAAGCGTGGCGGAAAATGGCCGCCTGCTCCTGTCAGTCAATAGGCCGTTCTCAGTATCCCAAGGGGGTAGAGGGATACTGATACGGTAATAAAGCAAAGTTGGGCCGTGGTTATGTTAAAAATGGAGATGGCATGAGGCACAGCGCTCTTATCATTATCATGTTGCTGTCAATGCTCATCATGCAGGGGTGCAAACAAGGTATGGATTTACAACCACAGGATTATTTTGAAGGGACGCAGCTGGACATCGCCAACATCATCTACGAGGGTGACAGGCAAAAGCTGGATAAGGTTTTACCGACGGTAAGCAAAGAAACGTTAAATCGACCGGCCAAGGCGGAGATGACGTTGCTATTCTGGGCGATAAACAACGCCATCTTTGACAAGAATACGCCAGAGCGGCTCAAGATCATTACGGATCTGGTTAAGGCGGGGGCAGATCCACTGCAGCCAAGACCGGAAGGGCGAAGTAGCCCGGCTGAATATGTTATGAAAGCGGATAAAGGCGTCTGGATACAGGCTATGCTTGAAGGCGGACTATCGCCTAATGCAAGGGATGAAATAAACAATCAACCAATAATTTTCAAGAGCTTTCAAGCGGTTAATACAGAGACGCTGAGTACTCTAATAGATTACAAAGTTGATGTTAATATCAAAGGTGCTATGAACAGAACGCCATTAATTAATGCGTTGTATAATAGTTGCCCAGAACACATTGAGGTTCTTTTGGCTCATGGCGCTAACCCATTAGCCAAAGATGATTTTAATGACAGCTTCCTTTCTTTGATTTCTGCGGAAATAGCCAA
>NZ_JBJNMH010000022.1:0-95205 GCF_052168635.1 Serratia sp. CY47444 | reverse complement strand
TGGTTTGAAATATCTACTTCAATGCAGTCTAAACCTAGTGATAATCCAATTCCCCGATATTTCATATAAGACTCTTTTAAGGTCTAGAGCCTCCAAAAATAAGATACGCCATCATTGTAAGGAAGAGATGATATTTTTTTATATTCATTTTTGGTAAAGTAATTTTTACTTATCTCAAGATGAGAAATAGACATTTCTGGAAATGAAATAATCGCAAGATTTCTGATTTTTTCAATATCTACACCAACGTCACTTGTTTGACTTACGGCTACTGCAACAGCATCGAGAGTATGTGATATATTGAAATACAATGGTTTTTGTAATTCCGGATAAATAATAATGGGTTTGCCATAGCTGTTTTTGGTGAATTTCCAACTTTTTCTGCTAATGTTTGGATAGAGTTTTTGCAAAGCTGATTTTAATATTTTTCGGGAGGTGATGTAGTTGTTTTTGTCTTGTTTTATTTTTATTTTATTATATGATTCTAACTCATCGCTATTTAAGTAATGGCGATAGTCAAGAATTCCATCGTGATTAAAGTCATGAGTTTTTGCAATAAACAAAGATGTTTCCATATTATATAATTTCCATTTTATGGGCTATATAAATAGCATTCTTTATATTTTTGGCATTTATTTTACGTACGATGTTATGAGAGTGAAATTTTACTGTATTAATTGAGATGTTAAACTTTTCAGATATTTCGGTGCAGCTATATCCTTGCGATAACAAATATATAACTTCCACTTCACGCTTTGATAATTTATATACATCCATATAACCCCCAGTATCTTTGCTAAGATGCCATATTGTATATTTTTTGACTACTTAAATCCATTGTCAAAAATAGAATGTCCCAACACTCAGAGCTGGCAAAGGCGTACGCGCTGAACCAGTGGCAGGCGCTGACGTACTATGCAGAAGATGGCTGGGTGGAAGCGGATAACAACATCACTGAGAATGCTGTTTTCTGGCCACTGCAAAAGTTTAAGCAGTGCGAAACGAGGCTGATAAATATACCCCAAGCCTTGTTCACCGGCAGCGTATTGATCGTTGGATACTCCAGTCATGCTTTAGTCCCTGAGTCGATTGAGCTTTTAACTGAACGGCTAAAATGACTCACGAAAGCAACGAGCTGCCATTCAACGTTCGGCGTTAGATATCAACATCATCTGTATTGGCTTAAAACACTACCACTGCGTCAATTGGATGAATAGAAAAAGTAAGTACTTAGGGATGAAAAGTTTGAAGTGGCTGACGTTCAGCACCGAGATTTACCTTACTGATTAGGTATTTAGTAATCTGAATGGAAAACAGCGCTCGGTTAAGTAAAGACAGTAGGGATGTGAATAACGGGAATTGACGGACTCCAGTAAGATCGCTTAACCTATCTATGTTGTATCGTCGTCCTCGGGCGACCATCCAATGTCTCAGCACTCTGTGAGAGGCGCCTTCGGGTGAGTGCCATCCAATGTTTCATGTGACCTGTGAGAAACGCCTTCGGGTGGTCACAATATCCTCGTAGCCTGGAAGAGGATGCCCATGTGGCGGTACCTCCGTTTACCCTTTGAGAACGGAGATCACGATTGTGATGAAGGTTCATTAACGACTCAACCGCGCCAGTCCTGGTACGGTTCTTTTCACTAATAACGTATGTGTTACGTCTTTCAGCTATAAAGCTCGCCAAGGCGAGGTTTTACGCTTCAACGTTTTGATTATTTTATCTTTTTCGACGTGTTGCTGACGATGCGACTTTTGAACGCACGTATAAGGCCATTTGGTACATTTGGCCGCTTACGTGAGTCTCATTAGGAGCAGAGGAGCGCGCGTCACTTGTGAAGTGGCGAAGACACTACCAAGTGACGCGCGTAGCGCATAACGTCTCAAACCACGCACGACGTGGCTTTCAACGTTTTACTACCATCTGACCAACATGTAGTCCGTGTCAGTACGGTCTTAAACACTCATTCACTTCAACGTAATTACGACGGGAAATCCGTTTTGAACGTTTCACTATCTAAAAAGGAGGAAATCGACTCGGTATCGATGGCGACACTACGAACAGTAGTGTTGGAGGCAGCTTGACGAAAGTCAGCTCTGCATAAGCAGCAAACAGATCAGAGATCTGGGGTGCCTCGCAAGAACTCAACATTTCGCCGCCCCGATGCACAGATACCAGTCGAGACGCAGGAAGCGCAAAAGCAACCGTGTCGTCGGGGTTGAAATTACTGGGGTACAGATCCGTCTGCTTCTTTTAAAGCAGAAGGACGTGTATCCCATTGGAGATGTTAAGATGTCCAGATTCGGTAAACAGCTGGGAAAACAACTTGTCACGCTAGCTCGTCAGGGACGAGGGAGTTTTAAAACCGTTGCTGACCGTTCCAGAATTGCAGACCGTTTTTCTGAACGTCTGGCAAAGTTGAATATTCAAATTCGTGATGTAAAACACATTAAAACGACCCATATCGAAAAGTACATTCATAGCCGGAAGGCTGAAAATATATCGCTTCGCACATTACAAAACGAGATGGCAGCAGTGCGTTCAATCATGTCAGTTGCGGGCCGGAATAAGCTTGCTGATCCCCATCATGAGAAATTGAGCAACCAGGCTCTCGGGATTTCAGGTGCTAACCGTGATGGGACAAAAGCTCCTATTTCGGATGAAAAATTAACTGCTGTCATAAATTACGTCTTAAAAAAAGATGCAGGGGTAGCATTGGGTGTTCAGTTGTCTCGCTATGTAGGTTTGCGAACGGAAGAAACTGTTCAGTCAGCAAAGTCATTAAAAACATGGCGGCAGGCTTTAATTAATGGCGATGAGCGTGTTCGGGTTGTGTTTGGCACGAAAGGAGGTCGCCCTCGCGATACAACTATTTTTAATCGTGAGAAGGTTTTATCTATTTTAGATGCTGCAATAAAGCATTGTGATGACCATAATGGAAAATTGATTGATAAACCTTCATTGCATACAGCAATAGAACGTTATCGAAATATTGTTCGTGAGGCAGGAATGACAGGGAAAGATGCTCCCCATAGTTTGCGATACGCGTATTCACGCGATGCGGTGACTCATCATGTTAAAAATGGAATGAGTCGTGTAGAAGCAGAGGCATTGGTATCGATGGATTTGGGCCATGGTGATGGCCGAGGACGTTATATTAAGCAAGTCTATTTTAAAGGTGATGTGGAGTAACGGATTAATTGCATTTAGTATGCGGGATTTTATTAATTTAAAATTTTCTCAACGGTATACGTGAATATGATGGTTCGTACATAAGGTCGCAGCTCTCACAGGGCTGCGACCTCAAAATGATAATGGTACTGAGATGTTACGTTATTAGGATAATAGGAAAAATTAATCCAAAAACAGGTGCGCATGGCCTCTTGACAGATCAGCGATTTGCTCGGAAAATAAACATGCTTACTCGTTGTCTTCGGACAACCAGCCAATGCTTCAGCACTCTGTGAGAAGCGCCTTCGGGTGAGTGCCAACCAAAGTTTCAGCGGTCTGTGAGAAACGCCTTCGGGCGACTGCGAATATCCTCGTAGCCTGAAAGAGGAAGCCCCAGTGGCGGTAACCCTGTTTAACCTTTGAGAACAGGGATCACTTAACGGTGATGAAGGTATTGACCGATGTCATAACGACTGCGGTTGCTGCAATCTGATCCCCCGGGGAAATACCTTTCCCTTGGGAGCGGTGTTTCCCTTTTTTACAGGAGAAACACCATGTCTGTTTTTACTTCTTCAGTTGTTCCTGATTTCTTCTCAACCCTGCACCGTGTCAAATCGGCTGTCCAGCGAATACCTTTTCGCATGGCGCCGCCGCGTTTTACTGACTGGTACGTCAATGCAGCAGGTAATTTTGCCGTTCGCGCGCATGTTATCTGCAGTGATGATGGTTCGGTCAGCGCGTTACTGACGCTGCGCAAAGGTTGGTACAAAGGCGAATATACCTACGCAAGCACCCACGTTGTGCTGTCTTGCAAGCATACCGAGCGCAGAAAAGCTTACCGACTCGCCAGCCAACATGCTGAGCATTTGGCCAGACTGCGTTACCGCTTTTAGAGCGGTCGGTTTACCCACTTAATACCCTGACGGGGATTTACACCCGTTATGGGGATAAATCCCTCGGCATTTTATGGAGGATTTATCGATGCATACCCCGTTACCCAACGTACTTGACGTGAAAACCGCGCTTGATGCGTTTCATTTCCTTTGCCTGGTGGAAGGCAAGCTCATGAGTATCCGGGCTTGCCAGCGTCTGGGACTGGGTCTTGAACGTGAAGACCCCACTGAGCTGAATGATGTGGAAAATGCCGTTATCAATGCGGGTGAGGCCTTTGGGGGTTTCCTGCTGGTCATGCAGTACGGCTATATATCGACACTTTCCGCTAACGGGCAAGCGCTTATGGCTCGTCTGGATACACTGAGCAAAGATATTTACGCGTCTTATTGGGCGCAGGCCGTGGAGCAAGGCAAGCGCGATGTCGAAGCCGACATTGCGATTGGCGAGCTCGAGGTTTGGTGATCGGCACGGCAGCCTGACAGACACACACCCTGACGGGGATTTATTCCCGTCCGGGGGATAAATCCCCCCAATTTTTTGTTACCGGAGGATTTATCGTGAGTATGAACGTTTATTTTGTCGCATCACCGTCCCAGGACGCATGGATTGATTTCACCCTGGCGGTGACCGAGGTGTTCTGGTTGTTGCCTGAAGAGGCCCGGCCAGAAGGTATCACGGAAGCCGGTCAGCTGTTTGATGGCATGATCTTCGAAACGGCCGGTTTACGTGTATCACCGGTAGCAGAGGTAAATATCCCGATGCAACCGATGCCTTACGTCGAAGAACGTGTGGGGTTCTTTCAGCGCCCTGATTTTTTTCACCGACTGGTTCTGATACTGATTCATAACCTGTGCCCTGGCTCTGTACGGATAGAGCGGAACGACTCCAGACTTTCCAAAAATCCAGGATGGGAGTTGCCACTACTCTGGTTGCGCCACCACCTTAAACGCCCGGAACTTCTTGCTCCGGGTGAAGTGGATGAGGCGGCACTGGCTGATGACTCCATTCTTTACCATTTGGAAGGGTATAGCAGTCATAACGATGATCCCGATGAATTGCTTTGTCGCTGGCGCGTTATTGTCGGCATGGATGAAGTGCTGGCCGTGCGTCTGAATCAGGCGCATTCGGCGGCATAGTCGCGATTTTTTGATTCACCCGGCAGGGCTTCCCTGCAGGGGAGCTCCTGTCCGTATACCGAGAGGAGTGACCCATGGGGCTTGATATCAACTTTTTCCGTCAGCGTAAGGCTGACTATCCAATGTTGCCGGTAAACGGCGACTGGACACCCGTCGGTGACTGGGTGCCGTGTTCACCAGCGTGGCTGGAGGACGGCGGTGATTGTGCGCAGGCGCCGCGAATATACAACCACAAAACGTGTAACCACTACCATCCGCCGCTGCTGGTTCACACCTGTCATTTTCGCGGGTTTACTGCGTTGATGCATTGGGTGGACAACAGTGTCGGGGAGGTCACAAGCGGTGAGCTGATGGCGTTCGACCGCAACGACGTCCAGATGCTGGATTTGTGTCTGTCGCGGCTGAATGAAGCGAACTGCCATGAAGAGTTTCCTTCTGAATCGCGTGACTACGGCGGTATTTACTGGACGCAGGTCGATTTACTGAGGGAGTACGTTAACAGCGTTCTTGCCGGTTTTGATTTCAGTCTGGACCACCTTTACTTCCGGGCTTCGTGGTAACACCACCCACTGACCATAACGTTTCATTTCCCTGGAGGGGCTTTCCCTCCCGGGGAAGTCCGTCTCCGCAACTCAGGAGACTTATCATGTTGCATTTTAACCCTGCAGAACTGCGCGCCGTGGTGGCTGAAGTGCGCGCCAATCAGTGTGCGCTGGTGTTGGCCAAGGATAATGGCGTCTATCTGATGCCGGCCGTGGGCGAACGAAACGCCACCGGCCGTATCAAACACCTGGCGTATGCCGACGGGTGTCATCCTGACAAGGATGAGGCCTGGTATGAAACGTCCCGGCAGCTTGCCGGCGGCGACGACTTTGGCGAGGAGCTGGTGCTGAACGACAGTTGTATCGAACGAATACTGTCGCAAGGCCATGAGCTCTGGATCCACCTGTTACCCGAAACGGTCTATATGCACGTTGCCACGGTTAACTGGGTGTGTGTCGCCGATTATCGCCGGGTGACCGCGCGCATGCTGCAGCTGGCCGAGGTCCATTACTCGGTCTGCGTCAGCCAGGATGAGTTTAAACACTGGCGTGAGCGGGCCATCAACCTGCTGGCCACGGCCTGTCATACCGATTGCAAAAGGGCAAAACCCGCCGATCGGGCTGATTACCTGGCTCTGTTCGAACGGCTGAAACAGCGTGTTGACACAGTGAATCCGAAAGGGGCGCTGCGTTACCCCGCGCTCTAACCACTTTTCCTGTCCCCTGGGGCGTATTCTTCGCCGCCAGGGGAGGAATGCGCCTTTTTCATTGAGGAGCATTCCATGAAGAAAACATCACCATCACGCCGGCCGGCAAAAGCCCGTCGCGAACGACCAGACCTGTACCAACAGGTCACGGACAGTATCATCGGCGCCATTGAGCGTGGCACCTTACCCTGGCGCAAACCCTGGCGAACTGACCGGAAGCGGATTTATACCACCGGGTCGGTCATGCCACAGAACGGCACGACGGGGTACCATTATAGCGGCGTAAACGTGCTGCTCTTGTGGATAGCTGCGGAAGAGCGCGGTTTTCACTCCAATCGCTGGCTGACTTATAAACAGGCGGAAGCCGTCGGTGGCCATGTACGTGCCGGCGAGACGGCAACCCTGGCTGTGGTATTCAAACCCTGGGATAAGCAGGTGGAGGATGCTGATGGTCGGCAGCTGTTTGACGAAGAGGGGAAACCGCTGAAAACGCGAATACCCATGCTGAAGCCGCTGTACCTGTTTAACGTTACCCAATGCGACAACCTCCCGGAGACGGTTGTCGGCGTTATGCCGACAACCGAGACGGATGAGGGGGATGCGTTGGTTGATGCGAAAACGCAGGCTCAGGTTAACACCCTCGTTGAGGCCTGCGGTGTTCGGGTTGAACAGGTCTACCAGGACAGGGCGTTTTACTCCCCGCTCCGGGACCAGATTGTTCTGCCACAGGCTCAACAATTTCGGACTGAGGCGGATTACTGGTCAACGTTATTGCATGAACTGGTGCACAGCACCGGCCATGCTAAACGGCTTAACCGGGTAGGGATCACGTCTTCTTCCCGACGGTTCGGTGACCCGGTGTACGCGTTCGAAGAACTGGTGGCGGAGTTGGGCAGTGCCTTTATGTGCGCGCAGCTTGGCGTCTTTGGCGACGTCCAGCACGACAGCTACCTCGATAATTGGCTCAAGGTATTGCGTGAGGATAAGCGCGCGCTCTTTCGGGCGGCAAAACAGGCCCGTGAGGCATCAGAGTTTTTGCTGAAGCCCCTGGCGGACCCGGTGACAACCGATCCAGCCGTTGCGGCATGAGGAGTCTGGTGATGACGATTGAACAACGTTACTGGCAGACCATTGCCGGCAGGTTACTGGCCAAATATTTTGGCCTGGCGTTAAACGATACCGATCTGTGTGAAGCGGAGTGCGTGATGGCTTTACAGGAAGCGGGAGTGCGGCCGTTTGAGGCGATCAACAACCTGGTGGATAAATACCACCTGGTACGCCTCGGCGCCAATCCCTTTACCTCATCATCACCGTATCTGCGCCAGGTGGAAGAGCTGGGCGTGATCGGTGAAACAGAACAGGAGATAACCGGTGACTAAAGCCACCAACAAGGGGCTGCAGATAACCGTTGATCCTGAGATTGCCAGCGAGCTGGCCTACATGCTGAAGCTTCAGCAGACCTGTGGCGCCGCTGTTCAGCTTGAGAATGTCGAGGGCCTGATCCATTACATTCTGGCGAGTATCGCCGATGGTAGCCGACGTCCGGGCTCGTGGGAGCGCGGAATATTGTTACAGCTGGGATTGGTCGTTAATGGCGACGAACATCAGGTATACCGGGCTCACTATGGCGAGCAAGACCACTAAGTGCTGGGCAGTATCATCGTCCTGGCCATCATGAGGTAACACCTAACCCAACGGGGGAGACTTTCCCCCGTTGGGGAAAGCTCCCTCTTTTTCTTGTAAGAAGAGGAGAACGACCATGTCGAACTGGTGCAATAACCGTTTAGTGATCACTGGCCAATCCGTTTTTGTGGATGAACTGCAGCAATGGGTCAATGGCCATGTTGTTCCTGACTACCGTCATGCGATCCAACAAAGCTGCCGGCTGTTCCTGGCAGGCTACGCCGGCATACTGAAGCCGGCGACGACAAAACCCGGTGTTTATGTGCCTTATCCGGCACTGTTAACGCAGCCGGGGATTGCATCGCCTCAGAACCTGGCCTTTGAACACTGGTTCGGATTGCTGAAGGCGGATGTGCCGTTAACGGGTGAGAACATTCGCCTGATAGAGAGACTCTACCGTCAGTCGGGTATCGATGCGGTGAAATGGGAGAACATCCCCAACGTGGCGAAGGAACGTATGGCGGATGTACTGTCGCGCCAATATGCGGACTGGTTCGGACTGGTGGGGGTAGGCTCTGACATCGATGCCGGCATCTGCTGGGAACGTTTGGGCGTGATGCCCGAGTATACCGCGCCATGCGATATGCTGATGTTGATCCCGACGCGTCTGGCGACCGAACTGAATGGCTCAGGCGGGCTGCTGCGTGATGTGCCGACCACCACTGATCTCTATGGTCGGCAATACGGCGTCGAGTGGCCGGCCGGCCATAATGTCGGTTGCGTACGTGATGGCATCAACACGTTGACGGTACACTTCGATTCTCCGTGGTACCCGCCGGCCGGCGAGGTTATTGGGAGAGTGTCTGAGTTGTTCAGCTGCCAGGTGGAGCATGCCTGGTATATGTCCGATGCGGAACGCAGCGGTTACGATCGCTACGACCGTGGTGAGCATGTTGACGGTGGACGAATAGCGGCTGAAGGTGGGGCGGGTGAGGTGATCCAGCTGACCTACGCCGACAAGGATTCTGTGCCGTTGTCACCGAATGCAGCCGCCGGCTAATCACCGTCTTTTGTTGAAGCACTAACGTATGGCCACCGGTATCCCGGTGGCCTTTTTTTCCCGTGGGGGAGTTCTCCCACTGCGGGTGAACTCCCTTTATTAATGGAGTTCACCATGCTGACGTTTACTGAAGCACAAAACCAATTCATCGGCCTCTTTGGCCAAACGGCACGCTACCATCACCGGTACAAGGTCTTTTCTGACTTTGTTCAGTGCAGCGCGATAGCAATACACAACCGCTTTTGTCCGGACGAGGCGCTGGAGAAGCAGTACATGTCGCTCATCAAAGGGTATGAACGTGAGGATGTTGAACGCCTGGCGCACCTACTTGCTCTGGTCCGAATAGCACTGGCCGCTAAACCTTGTGATTTTTTGGGCATGGCTTTCATGAACCTGGAACTCGGTGATAAACATCGTGGGCAGTTTTTTACGCCCTGGAGTGTGGCATCCATGATGGCCAAAGTGCAATTCACCGGACTGGAGCAACGGTTGTTGACCCAACCGTTCGTGACGATCAGTGAGCCTGCGTGTGGTGCCGGCGCCATGATGATCGCGGCCGCAGTCGAGATTCAGGCGTTGGGGTATATGCCTTCACAGCATATGTGGGTTTCCTGCGTTGATATCGATGTGGTAGCGATGTCGATGGCATATATTCAGTTGTCTTCGCTTGGCATTCCTGGAGAGATTGTGTTGGGGAATGCACTGGCGGATGAACGGCGATTGGTGATGTGTACCCCGATGCATTGGTTAGAACAATGGCAACTTCGATTACAGACGCTTAGAGAGTTTAAAGCGATTAGTTGACAACAATCGCCCCTGACTGGGGCGATTATCTTCAATACGTATTAATTAAGAGGCCTGTTTTACGAGGCGGTATTATTGGCCAAGACTGATTCTATAGCTTTTTTGATATCATTTAATCTGACCGGTTTAGTTAAAATAGCCACATCTTTGATTGGGCTTTCACTCGTATATGCACTAATAAATATGAAAGGCGTATTTTTATTTGGTCCTTTATTCTCTTTGACTCTTTTATATAAGTCATCACCTGTCATTATAGGCATCTGCAGATCGCTCAAAACAAGATCGAATGATTTTCGATATAATTTCTCCAAAGCCCGCTCTGGGGAGGTCGTATACTCGACTGTAAACTCATGCTGAAGAATTGACACCAATGATTCACAGGCCATTTCGTTATCATCGATAATTAAAACCCTGATCTCTTTGGCTGAAAAAATGATATTATCCATATCGGCGGGAATGACCGTTTCTTCATGTTTTGAAAACTCAATGGGTAATGAAACAGTAAATGTGCTCCCTTTACCCACCTCACTCTCTACATCAATAGTCCCGTTCATGGCTTTAACAACACCGTGGACAATGGCCAATCCCATCCCAAAGCCTGGAACCTTGTTATCGCCGCCAACCCTGATGAACGGAAAGAAGATTGTATCAATTTTATCTTTCGGAATACCCCGACCCGTGTCTCTTACCGTAATGACCAGTCTGGACTTGTCGCGGATGACTGCGCTTATCTGTACATTTCCATTCTCAGTATACTTTATAGCATTGGTGACAATGTTCTCTATGATTTGCATAATCCTGGAGGGATCGCTTTTTACATATATATTTTCAATTCCATCTATGCTTACATTGATGTTTTCCTTGTTCAAAATAGTGATGCTTTGCTCAACAGTATCATGCACGAGCTTGTGTAAGTTGAATGATGAGATTTTTATTTCAACATTGCCATTGTCAACTTTGGCAAACTCAGCGAGGTCTTTCATTTGACGTTCCATTTTCATGGCAGCATTCTCTAATCGCTCAAAGTGAGAGAATGCTACGACGTCTTTTTGCTGGGTAATCACCTCCACCGATGAGATTATTGCCTGAAGTGAAGTTCTCAATTCGTGACCTAATACACCAAGGAATGCATTCTTGTTGTTAAATGATTTCTTCTCGGACTCCAGCTGCTTGTTAATGGATTTTACCTGCCGATATGAAACGAAAAGCATCAATGAAAAAATAACGTACAGGATGGCAATGGGAAACCGCATCGAATTGGCTTTGTTAATATAATCCTGCTGTATAATGTCTCTTTGCCTGACTTCAGCATGGTCCGAGATAACGATGAGATCTTTGTTGTCCAGACCTATTAACTCAATGATTTCAAGCAGGTTCGAGTAGTTCGTGTTTTTCTTTTTTAATTCGATATCGATTTTCTCAAGATTTGAATGTATTTGTTCAACCGTTCTAGCATACCCAGCTTCGTCATATAAATATCTGGTCGATATACTTTTATGGAGCAGTACATTAGAGCTTGAGAAAAGAATATCCAATTCTTTTTGCAACTCGTCTTTGTCATCGATCCCTAGCCGTAACTGGTGTTCAATTTTGGCATTAAATCCAGCCAGTCGGATAGCAAACTTTGCAATTGCCCAGGCATAGTTTTCTTGTGGACCCGCTGAGTTAATATTATGGCGCGTGGAAAAGTATTGCTCATACATCCACACAAATCCACCTGTTAGCACAAGGAAAACCAATAAGTATTGAATGATGAGCTTTTTTAGTTTCATTTATCTAGTACCGTTATGCCGCTTACCTGCCAGATATGACGAGCCTGATAAACGGGCGTATTGAGTTTACCGTAAAACTTGTCCATGGGGTAAATGACGAAGTACGGGCCAAAGTCTCTAACTTTCAATTGTTTCCCATCCATTTTATTTGCCAGCAGCATATCGAATTCCTCGACGTCAGAGACCGGAATGTCAACCCAGTAATCATTTAATGCCCTCATTCTTAAAGTTTTCCCACGTGCGCCGACCACATTTAACAAATCTTTGAATTTTACACCTTCGAAATCCACGACGTGACCCAACTCAGTCCAGGATGTTGTTGTTTTTATGTGGTGTTTTTCCAGTGTGTTAAATTCCGCCTCTGTCAAAATGTATCCTGCTCCATAATTTCTGTGGGTTATATCTCCGTCAATATAGATATCTCCTGTTTTCGAGAAAGAAGGGAGGGAAATGAATAAAGTAACTAAGCAGAATATTCCGGATAACATCAATTTACGCATAATAAACCTCAAACTCCTTATTGATTAAGTCAAGTAAGCGTACATTTTCACTGTTATGAACGCCCTCTGTTTCATTATTTCCTATGTAAATGGATTTACAGTTTTTATAGTATAAGCTACGAAGCTCAGGTTTCACTGTGGTGAATATACACGTGGTGGGCGTGTTAAATCCTGCGCCAATGTGTAAGGCTGCTGAGTCACATGTGTAAAGATGCTTCGCATTTTTAATGATGGAGGCAAAGGAAACGGTGTTTTTTGACAATCCTGTGATATTCGTATAGTTTTCATGGCTGATTTCACTGAAACCAAGGACTTTAACTCTGAACCTTCCACTCAGATAAGAGATGATGTTCCTGTGGTATCGCGTGGGGATGCTTCTTATCTTTGTGCTTGCATATGGACAGAAGAGTACATACTCACCCAGGTTCAGATCTTCAATGGGCGAGTACCTGAGCCAGGCATTACTTTTTAATGAGGTTGAAACCTGGCTGTGCTCGACACCCAGATTCCTTAAAAAGAAATCGTGCATCTCCAATGTATCAAAACCTTTCCAGTACAACTGATTTCCTATATCTATAACGAGGTCTGCGCCTGAAAAACTGGTAATGTCAAACGGCATATAGGAAATGTCATCTATAATATGCTTCGCGAGCGTATAAATTTCATTTACATAGTCAGGACAATTTTCGGGGCGAATGACTCTGATTGCAATTCTTGGATTGATTTTCTTTATTGCATGTAGGGCAGATATTCCAACAACTGAGTCACCTAGCGTTACGCCTAACCCATTGATGACAGTCAGGCTTTTGACCTTTGAATAGTCTACGGAAACTTCATTGATTGAGTTATTGAAAATCGTAGGGTTGTTCAGTGGGGAAAGATCACCACAGGGGCTTTCTTTACTCACTCCATAGGGCGATACGATGTATCTTCCGTCCAGCAATAGACTGCCTGTATACGTCAACAAATAATCATCCATAATCATTCACTCAGGGAAATGTTTATCCACCAATGACTTTATTACACTGGCTTTTATCGGTTTTTCGTGAGGGCCAGTGATATCATAATCATTTATTGCGCTGGCGATCTCACTATCTACAATTCCAGGCAGTTGCCCGGTAAGAACCAGTATCATAGCGTTATTATTCTCTGTCTTCCTTATCTCTTTTATCGTATTGAAAGCGGTTTTTTCCCCAACGACCCAATCCAGGATGTATGCATCATAAGGGGTGTTTATCAGACGTTCTTCTAATGACTCAATGTCATAAAATGCATCAACAAGATATTCATTATTGGCAATTATTTCTTTGAGACTGTCTACAATGTTTTTGTCATCATCAAGAATTGCGATTCGGTGTTTTTTTAGACTCTGCTTTTGAGGGTAGAGTTGAATTATATCAATGTTGCGCTTCGACTCAAACAATACATCGTCCTTTATATCGTTAGTGTGAAAAACAACCCATTCATCGTTGATTTTCACGGCTGAGTATTCAGTTGCATCATTGGTTTTTACTTCGGATAAATATATTTTGCATTTAACATGGGTCTTGCCATCATTCCAGACGGCATCATGCACTTCATTTATTGAATAATTATAGATGTCGAAGAAGTCACTCGTTGTCATACCGATAGAGTCAACTACTTTAACCAGTTGCGATACCTCCCAATTTGATGCGCCGCTCATCTTTTTCTGTGCTGCAGCTATGGTGATCTCCAGAACGCGGCTGGTGTGGCTAATATGCTTTTGTTTTGGAATGCCTTTCATCGTCATCGCTTTGGCAATGACTTCCCCCAGGGCAGTTTTATTGTTGATTGCCATCTCCCACCTTCAGCCTGTTTCGGTTTAAAAAACAGCCATCATTGTACACTCAAAGTTGTTTTTTTCAATAAAGCTGCACTCTGTAATGTCTCAAAATGATTTAAATAATCGCCATAGTGTCATTTGTATTGACAGAGAGTCACATTGGTTGTTAAAAAGAAGTCTGAGTGTGGAGGCTCGCGGTGCTTAACTGAGGCTTCTAAGCGTTATGTTCATCTCCTTTCGGGAGAGCATAACGCTCAGGTGATGCTATAGCGCACAACACCAGAGAAAGCGCCCACTCAGCGTTTGGGGGTATAACCAAACGATGCGGAGGGATGCGCAAAAATCATGAGGGTGGACTTTTCATGTGTAGATGCATTTTGTGAATCGTCGGAACGCCCCGTAATAAAATCACCTGATATTTGTTGTTCTTGGCACCAGGGAAACCTGATAAAAACACAATAAAACAATAGATTGTTAGCTTTGGGGTTGCCTTCGGAGGTATAGGCTTCCCCACTGTTTTGCCCTAAGAGACTCCAGCAATGAGGGGTTGATAGCTGTCTATCAACCTGAACACGGCTGACTGCGGGAATCTATTTCTTTCGGGAAAAGGTTTTTCTGTGGTACTGGCCGTACTGACCTGCGCAGGATAAGCGCCGGTCAAGTTTTACGGAGTGCTGCTTATGTCTTATTGTGATACACCTGAACAGGCCGCCATCATTGGTTGGTCCGGCCATCGCCTGGTGGTCAGGGCGTTTGCCGGCACCGGTAAAACGTCTACATTGGTCCGTTTTGCCCAGGCAAACCCGGATTGCAGGATGCTTTATCTTGCCTATAACCGTGCAGTCAGGGATGAGGCTGAGCAAAAATTCCCGTTTAACGTTGAATGTAAGACGTCGCATCAGCTGGCCTGGCCTAACTTCGGGCGCCATTATCAGCGGCGGTTGACAGCTAACCTGCGGATCACTGACGTTGCTCGCCAACTCAATACCCGCTATTGGCCGCTGGCACGCACATCTATCACGACCTTTAACGCTTTCCTCTGCAGTGGGGATGGCGAATTGGGTTTGCAACACTTGCCTGATGAAGACTCACGCAGTGGTTTGTCGCCAGATAAAATCCTGGCAGCGGCGCAATTGCTCTGGCGTGAGTCTGCACGCCAAGATGGTACTTTCCCTGTCACCCATGACGTTTACCTCAAGCTGTATCAGCTCTCTCAGCCCGACCTTTCCAAACGCTGGCAGACGCTCCTGTTTGACGAGGGGCAAGACGCGAATCCGGTGACGCAGTCACTGGTACTGGCGCAGGGTTGTAATGTGGTGTTGGTTGGCGACCGGCATCAACAAATCTACCGATTCCGTGGCGCGGAAAATGCCCTCGATGCTCCTGAGTTGGCCGATGCGGACCAACTTTACCTGACACACAGTTTCCGTTTTGGTCCTGCCGTGGCCCAGGTGGCCAATATGCTGCTTGCGCGGCAAGGCGAAACGCTATCTGTGGTCGGGGAGGGGGGAAACGACAGGGTTGTTGGGTGCATACCTGATGACGTGAAGGGTCAGCCTGTTGCCATATTGAGCCGAACGGTGGCTGGGGTCATCGGCGCTGCGCTGGATGCCAGCCTGGCAGGGAAGAAGGTCTACTGGGTTGGGGGTATCAGCGGCTACAAAACGGAAGAACTGGAAGATCTGTACTGGTTTTCGGCGGACATGCCTGAGCGAATGCAATCTCCGCGGCTGGCGCGAGAATACCGCAACTTTGAGGAATTTGAGTCGGTTGCCAGAGCTACCCGGGATGTTGAAATGAACCAAGGCCTCCGGTTACTCGAACAGTACTTCCCGCTGCCACAAAAGCTGCAGGTGATGCGTGAGCATGCAGTGACTGATGAATGCCAGGCTCAGGTAACCGTTTCGACGGCGCATCGAAGCAAAGGGCTGGAGTGGTCTGTGGTGGTGTTGAATCATGATTTTGCCGATATCACAGATCCCCTGATGGCCGACTGCGAACGTACCGATGAAACCAACCTGCTGTATGTCGCTGTGACCCGGGCCCGGCAAACGCTGGTACTGAATGAATTGCTCCAGATGTTGATGGACAGCGAGGGTAATGATATCGCCGGAGGCCTGGCATGCTGAAGGCTATCAAAGAACTGCTGGTTGGAACCCGGGTTATGCCGGCAAATCCAACGGCAAGCATTTCAGCCTCTCAATGTCCTGTAGGTTATTTTATGCCGGCATCCGCAGAGCAGCTTTTGAGCACGGCCTCTCGTCAGCAGTGTTTGCAGCAGCTGTGGGAGAACAGCGCACTGCCCAAAGATCTCTATGAACATTTCTATCTGCAACCCTTGAAGCAGCTTGTTACGCTGATGCAGGTACTTCCGGCCTCGTCCCAGGGGGAGTATGCCAGGGAAGGAGGGCTGGTCGATGTTACCCTGCAGACGACGACGTATGCGGTTCGACTGGCCAAGGGGTACATGTTGCCCCCAGGGGCTGCGCCTGAAGAACAATCCGCCCAGAATGTGCAGTGGAATGTCGTGGTGTTTTATGCAGCTCTATGGCACTACCTGCCGCTGTTGAGCCAGCTGCAGGGTGAGTTCCAAAGTGGCCGTGCCTGGTTACCTGGTTTGACGGTACCGGGTGAACCTTACCGTTTTCGCTTCAGAGCCACTCCGTCAGCCTCTACCCTGGCCAGCAGTCAGAGCGCAATGATTGCGGCACGACTGCTGCCTGAAGAGCTTATTGAATGGCTGTCAACATTACCGGCTGCGATACATTCGTTGATGACGATATCGTCCAGGCAACCGAGCACATTACCTGCAATTGACGACATTATTCTGGAGGCAGCCAAACTGGCTCGTGGCGATGGTTTGTCCGTATCGCTTTTGCCGATATCCAACTCCGACACATTGGCAATAACCTTACAGTCAGTGGCGCCGGCGACAGAACATATCACTTCTTCAGTACCCGAGACTGATTTGCAAAGCGCAGTCAGCAGTACCCATCCTCCACTCGCTCAGGAGCAACTGCCGGCAGAGACATTAGATCAGCCCAACGAAAATGCACCGTTAGTCACGGAAGTGTTACTTAGCTCGGCCCTGGATGCGCCGGCTAACGATAAGCCTTTGGCTGAGAGGGTCCTGGCACCAGAAACGGTGGCTGGTGTAGAAGAAGATATGCAGGCTCTGTTGTCTTTAATGGCGGTTGAGATGTCTGCTCCGGGGAACCGGTCTGAACAGGAACTCGGGGACGCCCCTCACGAAGATGAAGGCCCACTGCTTGCCGATAATCCTGCGCTTACTGCTGAAGTGACTCAGGCAGTTGAAGCTGCAGAACTAAACCAGGAGTCAGACGCCATTGATGATATCGCTTCGGAAGCGGCATTTTCAACTCCCGAATTTTGTGTCCCTCAAACTACAGATCTCGCTTCTTCGCAATCACAGAAACTGAGTATTGAAGGCGATGAGGGGATAACTCGCGGAGAAGTCTTTTGGCGTTGGTTAGTCGATGGGCTCAATTCTAATCAGATCCTCATCAACACTGTAGAGGCGAGGGTTCATCTTGTTTCTGGTTTTGTTTTTATCACTGTGCCTGGGATTTTTTATTTGTATTTGAAGCAGTTTGGTTTGGATGGTTCTAAACGAGAGGCTCTCCAGGAGGATTTTGAACGTCTGGATATACATCGACGAATAAAGGGTAAGCGATTTTATTTTGCTCACCTGTATGAAACATCAGAACATACAGGGGCATTTAAACGAACCAAAGGTTACCTCGTTAAAGCAAGTTTGCTCTATCGAGGGGGGAACCTACCTGACGACAGTCCGGTGCTGGTGATCCCTTAACAGGGATTAATCGTGTCTTGCGGTCATATTAAGTTCGCAGGACTTCTATTTATGCTAGGGAGATATCATGCATATACCACGTGTAATGGATTGGGATACTTTGCTCGAAGAGTATTTTTTCTCAAAGGCGTTACGTCCAGAAACTGAAAAAAGTTATCGTCGTGTAGTCGCCGTTTTCAGGAAATTTATTGGATATGACACGTTACCGGATGAAGTTACGAACCGAGAGCTGATTTTGTGGCGTAGAGATATGCTGGGAAGAGGAATTACCACGAGTACCTGGAATAATAAGGCTCGCCATTTGCGGGCGATTTACAATCAGGGAATAAAGAAAAAATGGTTAAATATAGAGGAGAATCCCTTAAACGAAACGCAAGTACCACCGGGTAGTAAGCGTAAAAAAATACTGAATCGTGATCAGTTGGTCAGGATTAATCTGGTGTTAGAGCAATTTGAAGAGCGCGAAAAACATCAAGTGGGCAAAAGTCGCTCATGTGCTCTCTTTCCTGTTTGGTATTGGCGGACAGTTATCGATATTTTGCGTTCGACGGGGATGAGACAAAACCAGTTATTGCATATACGAGTGATGGACGTTGATCTTGAGGCAAACTCGATGTTGCTGTGTAAAGAAGGGAGTAAAACGCATCGCGAGTGGTTAGTTCCTATCGTCACTTTTGTTCGGGACCGCATGCGAATACTTGTTGAGCGCGCAATAGAACAGGGGGCCGAACCTGCTGATTACCTGTTCGATGTGGCGCGATTCTTGGCGCCATTGGGTGAGGTTGACTCCGAGCCGGCAATACAACCTGTCCGCTCGTTTTTCACCAGACTAACAAAAGAGTGTGGTTTTAAGGTAAGTCCACATCGGTTCAGGCATACACTGGCGACTGAGATGATGAAGTCACCTGATCGTAATTTGGCAATGGTTAAAGGTCTGCTGGGACACCGAAGTGTCAGTACAACGATGGAGTATGTTGAACTGGATTTAAAGATTACAGGGCAAGCACTTGAGAATGAATTGTCACTGTATATGGATGTCGCGCCCAACGTTAAAGACGGGCGCAGACACGCCTTGACATAACTTTAACAAGCTGTAAAAATCACCAGTGATCGAGAAAAGGACGCCTGTGGGCAAACACAGGCATCCCTTTTAAGAGGAACCTAGTTATTAACATCGAGTGTGCAAATTCGAAAAACACTGCGATATCAACCTGCTAGTTCCTTTGTTCCGCCCGTTAAAGGGGTTACCTCTAACCAGCGTGCTTTCATGCAGAATTAGTGGTGCCCGGACTCGGAATCGAACCAAGGACACGGGGATTTTCAATCCCCTGCTCTACCGACTGAGCTATCCGGGCAACGGGGCGCATTAAACCGTATTGGCCGGATGGCGTCAATCGCTTTCTGTCACAAAGCCGATCGGTTGCTCTATTTTCAGGCAGATAACCAAAAGGGGAGTGGCGCAGGGAGCCAACGCTACTCAATAAATATGCATATAAAACGTGTATTTATACCACTTTAAAATGCGTGATTTCTTGTTTTTAAATTAAATAACAATTAGTTATGCTTGGTTCAATAGGCGTTCAATCAAGACGATTCTTGCTTGAACCCCGCAACGAATCATGCAATCATTGCGCAAATTTTAGCACTCTCCGTTCCCTGACGGTGTTCCCGCTTCTTATAAGCCAGAGGGTTATTGGCATGACTGGTTTTGTTGCTCAAGCGCTGCTGAGCACCAGACATCTGACGCCGTCACCGTTCCGTCGTTGTTTCCTCCGCACGTCCTCCGCCCGAATACGCCTGCCGGCCATGCGGTAAGGCCGCCTGATGCTCGCTGTTAGGCATGCGTAAAGCCAGCGCTTCTGCCCTGATTTTACTGATGCCTGTCGGATGCTGCCAAGACCAGTTCCCCCGATAGCCGCCTGATGATCCCCCGATCATGAGCCGGTCACGCACGCCGCTTATGCTGCCGTGCCCGGGTATCGCTTTTACCGGGATAACCGCGTTATCTCATTACCGTGCCGGTGGCACACCCTCATCCTTCACCGTTTGAGAGTCAGCATGATGAAAGAATTGAAAATCGCGACCAGCGCCAGCCTGGTCGCCACCATTGAGACGCTGCGCCAGATCGTGCGCGTAGAGCAGACGGACTACACCGACGTGGCGGCGGTGGTGGTGTCGGTCGCCGACGTGGACGCCGGCATTCTGGCGCGCTTGCAGGCGACGGGGTTCGATATTCCGACCTTCGTGGCGGTGGAAGGGGACGAGCATCTTTCCCCGGATTATCTGCCGTTTGTCAGCGGGGTCTTCGCGCTGCTGGCCGGCGCCAGCAAGCCATTCTACATGGCGCAGCTGGAGGCCGCCGCAGACGCCTACGAGCAGGCGCTGCTGCCGCCGTTCTTCAAAACGCTGAAGACCTACGTCGAGATGGAAAACTCGACCTTTGCGTGCCCGGGGCATCAGGGCGGAGAGTTCTTCCGCAAACACCCGGCCGGCCGGCAGTTCTTCGATTTCTACGGTGAAACCCTGTTCCGTTCCGATATGTGCAACGCCGACGTCAAGCTGGGCGATCTGCTGATCCACGAAGGATCGGCCAAGGATGCGCAAAAGCACGCGGCGCGGGTGTTCAACGCCGATAAAACCTACTTCGTGCTCAACGGCACCTCGGCGGCCAACAAGGTGGTGACCAACGCGCTGCTGACCCGTGGCGATCTGGTGCTGTTCGATCGCAACAACCATAAATCCAACCACCACGGGGCGCTGATCCAGGCCGGCGCTACGCCGGTCTATCTGGAAACCGCCCGCAACCCGTTCGGCTTTATCGGCGGTATCGATGCGCACTGCTTCGATGAACGCTACCTGCGCGAGCAGATCCGCGAAGTGGCGCCGGAGAAAGCCGCAGCGGCACGGCCGTTCCGGCTGGCGATCATTCAGCTCGGTACCTACGACGGCACTATTTACAACGCTCGCCAGGTGATCGACACCATCGGCCACCTGTGCGATTACATCCTGTTCGACTCCGCCTGGGTGGGCTACGAAGGCTTTATTCCGATGCTGAAAGAGTGCTCGCCGCTGCTGCTGGAGCTGGACGAGCACGATCCGGGCATTTTTGTCACCCAGTCGGTGCATAAACAGCAGGCGGGGTTCTCGCAGACCTCGCAGATCCACAAGAAAGACGACCATATCAAAGGGCAGAAGCGCCACTGCAACCATAAGCATCTGAACAATGCGTTCATGCTGCATGCGTCGACCAGCCCGTTCTATCCGCTGTTCGCCGCGCTGGACGTCAACGCCAAGATGCATGCCGGCGCCGCCGGACGTCGCATGTGGATGGACTGCGTCAAGCTGGGCATCGAGACGCGTAAACAGCTGCTCACGCGCTGCTCGCAGCTGAAGCCGTTTATTCCGCTGCAGGTGGCGGGCAAGGACTGGCAGGATTACGATACCGATCTGATTGCCAACGACGCGCGTTTCTTCACCTTCGTACCGGGGGAAACGTGGCACGGCTTCGAAGGCTATGCCCAGGATCAGTATCTGGTGGATCCGTGCAAGTTGCTGCTGACCACGCCGGGGATTGACGCCGCGACTGGCCAATACACCGAGTTCGGCGTGCCGGCCACCATTCTGGCCAACTTCCTGCGCGAGAACGGCATCGTGCCGGAGAAGTGC
The DNA here is from genome assembly GCF_052168635.1 of Serratia sp. CY47444. Lineage (NCBI taxonomy): Bacteria > Pseudomonadati > Pseudomonadota > Gammaproteobacteria > Enterobacterales > Yersiniaceae > Serratia > Serratia sp. CY47444. The sequence continues at coordinate 73,693 of NZ_JBJNMH010000022.1, read as the reverse complement.
GATCTCAACTCGATTCTGTTCCTGCTGACTCCGGCGGAAAACCCGGCCAAGATGGAACAGCTGGTGGAGATGCTGGCGCAGTTCGAGCGCTATGTTGCAGAAGACGCGCCGCTGAGCGTGGTGCTGCCAACGGTATACCGCAAGAACGAGCAGCGCTATCGTGGCTACAGCATTCGCCGGCTGTGCCAGGAGATGCACGATCTGTACGTCAGCTTCGACGTCAAGCAGCTGCAAAAAGAGATGTTCCGCCAGGATCATTTCCCGCCGGTGGTGATGAACCCGCAGGACGCCAACGTGGAGTTTATCCGCGACAACGTCGAGCTGGTGCCGATCGGCCAGGCGGAAGGGCGCATCGCGGCGGAGGGGGCCTTGCCGTACCCGCCGGGCGTGCTGTGCGTGGTGCCGGGCGAAGTGTGGGGCGGCGCGGTGCAGCGCTATTTCCTGGCGCTGGAAGAGGGCATCAACCGCCTGCCGGGCTTCTCGCCGGAGCTGCAGGGGGTCTACATCGAGAAAAAAGATCACGGCTGGAAGCGCATCTTCGGCTATATGATCAAGCCATAGAAAAAGGGCCGGTTCGCACCGGCCCTTCTCATTTATCCACGCGGGAAGCGTTACTTTCTGCGGTAGCTCTTCTGCGCGGTATTTACTTTCACCAGATAGCGGCGCGACTCGGCGGCCGGGTGCTTGGTGGTCAGCGTTTGGTACACGTCGCCCGGCTGCATGCCGTTGATGATGCCCACCGCACGCGTTCTGTCGCTGGAGAACACCCGCAGCACGCTGCCTGCGCCGCCGTTGTAAGCGGTGATCACCGCATAGCGGCGCGAGGTCGGGTTCTGAATGCCGCCCAGGTAGTTGTTCTGCAGGATAGCCAGATAGGCGGTGCCGGTGTCGATGTTGTTCTCCGGATCGAACAGGTAGCTGCGGCTCGGGGTGCCCCATTTGCCGCGCATCTGGAACACATCCTTACCGGCGGTGTGCTGCACCACCTGCATCAGGCCCAGCGCGTCCGAACCGCTCACCGCATACGGGTTGAAGCTCGATTCGGTCTGCATGATAGCCAGGATCAGCGACTCGTCCACGCCGTATTTTTCCGACGCCTTGCGCACCATCGGCAGGTATTTGTGCGCACGTTTGTCCAGGTGGTTCGGCACCAGCTGGATGGTGACCGAGTAGATCACGTGCAGGCCGGAGGTGCGTTTTTGCAGCTTGGTCTGCAGCAGGTAATCGGCGAAGTGCGCCGCGCGCCATTCCCAGCGGATCGGCGCGCCCTTGTTATCCAGCACTTGGCCGTACAGGAACGGCTCTTTGCTGATCTGGATATCGTTGGCGTCGGAATAGAGGTCGATCGAACCCGGATCGTCACCCATCAGCAGCGTGCTGATGATCGCCTGGCGCAGGTGCGCAGCCGGATCGGTGGTGGCGATGGTCTCGATGGTAATGGCGCCGGTGTCGAAGTTGATGTGGCTGCGGGTTTGGTATTGGTCGGTATATTTAACGTAGTCTTTCGGCCCGGCGATCAGAACTTCATTCAGACCCCAGATGTTCTCGATGTTGTGGGCAAATTGGCCCATCAGAATGTCGAAGCCGTTGGTATCTTTGATCCAGGCTTCGTTGATTTCTTCACTTTTTTTGCCGGAACAGGAGATCAGCAAAGGCGCTATTACGAGCAAAGCTAAAATTTTCTTCATCTTAAAGCCGTTTGGAAGAAGTATAAGAGGATTGAAGCGGGCCAGCGCCTGGCCCCAACAGCATTATTCGCTCGGCGGCGTATAGCCTTCGATGTGTACGTCGTGCCCTTCGAACAGGAACTTGATCATTTCCTCTTCCAGCAGCTTGCGGTCATCCACGTTCATCATGTTCAACTTCTTCTCGTTGATCAGCATGGTCTGCTTCTTCATCCACTCGCCCCAGGCTTCCTTGGAGATCTCGTTGTAGATGCGCTTGCCGACGTCGCCGGGATAAAGCTGGAAGTCCTGGCCTTCGGCGTCGCGCTGCAGGAAAGTACAAAAAATGGTGCGGCTCATGCTAATTCCTCATCGATGGCGCTATCGCCATATAAGTTTTGTTGGATCGGGGGCTGCTTCGCCAGCTGTTGCAACAGGCGATCTACCGGCGCTGCCAGCCCGACCGACGGCGGCTGCGCTAAGTTATACCAGAGACCCGCGCCCTCATCCATGCCGCTGCCCGCCGCGTCGAGCGACAGCCACATCGGCACGATATCGAGATGGAAATGGCTGAACGTGTGGCGAAACGCGGTCAGCTGTTCCAGGCGCTTGCCTTTCAGACCGCGCTGCTGCAGCCAGAGTTCCAAATCCACGCGCGCGCTGAACTGCGGGAAGCAGAACAGGCCGCCCCACAGGCCCACCGCCGGGCGCTGTTCCAGCCACACGCGGTCGCCGTATTGCAGCAATAAGAAGTAGGCGGTTTTTTCCGGCAGGGTCTGTTTGGGTTTCTTGCCGGGATAGTTGGCCCAGCTGTGATTGGCGTAAGACAGGCAGCCGACGTTGAGCGGGCAGAGCTCGCACTTGGGCTTGGAGCGAGTGCAGACCATGGCGCCCAGATCCATCATCGCCTGGTTGAACTGGCCGACGCCCTGCGCCGGGGTCACCTCTTCGCTGATTTTCCACAGCCGGTTTTCGACCTCTTTCTTGCCCGGCCAGCCTTCCACTGCGTAGCAGCGGGCCAGCACGCGCTTCACGTTGCCGTCGAGGATCGGATAGTGTTGGCCCAGCGCCAACGACAACACCGCGCCGGCGGTAGAGCGGCCGACGCCCGGTAAATCGGCGATTTCTGCGAAGGTTGTCGGGAACTCGCCGCCGTGCTGTGAGACAATGGTCTGCGCAGCCTTGTGCAGGTTACGGGCGCGGGCGTAATAGCCGAGACCGGTCCACAGATGCAGCACTTCGTCCAGCGGGGCCTCCGCCAGCGCGCGCACGTTAGGAAAACGGGCCATAAAGCGCTGAAAATAAGGAATGACGGTGGCAACCTGGGTCTGTTGCAACATCACCTCGGAGAGCCATACTTGATAGGCGGTTTTCTCCAGCTGCCATGGCAGGGTCTTGCGGCCGTAGCGCTGGTACCAGTCAAGCACCACCTGTGCGAATTGTTGTGCTTGCATCATGAGCAGCGTCGTTATCCGGCAGAAAATGAAGCGAGATTGCAGCATAGAGTCATGATGCTGTAAACCGGAACTTTCCGACGCCGCACGGCGGGTACAGAAGATGAACACTTGCTAAACCAATGTATCTTTGCATAATGCGCGTTTCCCTAATTGGCAGCCAAACAGACAGAAAGCACTATGATTAATGACGTCATCTCCCCGGAATTTGATGAGAACGGCCGCGCGATGCGCCGTATCCGCAGTTTTGTCCGCCGCCAGGGGCGGCTGACCAAAGGCCAGCAGCACGCGCTGGAGAACTATTGGCCGGTGATGGGCGTGGAGTATCAGACTGACGCTGTCGATCTCACCGCGCTGTTTGGCCGCGAAGCGCCGACGGTGCTGGAGATCGGTTTTGGCATGGGCGCCTCGCTGGTGACCATGGCGGGTAACAACCCGCAGCAGAACTTTTTAGGGATCGAAGTGCACTCGCCGGGCGTGGGCGCCTGCCTGGCCGACGCCCACGAGGCGAAGCTGAGCAACCTGCGCGTGATGTGCCACGATGCGGTTGAAGTGCTGGAAAACATGATCCCGGACGGCTCGCTGGACATGGTGCAGCTGTTCTTCCCCGATCCGTGGCACAAGGCGCGCCACAACAAGCGCCGCATCGTGCAAACGCCGTTTGTCGAACTGGTGCTGCGCAAGCTGAAGACCGGCGGCGTCTTCCACATGGCCACCGATTGGCAACCTTATGCGGAACATATGTTAGAGGTTATGAACGGAGTCGCAGGCTACCGTAATCTTTCCAGCGATAATGATTACGTGCCGCGTCCGGATTCGCGCCCACTGACGAAATTTGAATTACGCGGCCAGCGCCTGGGACATGGCGTTTGGGACTTGATGTTTGAGAGGAAAGAATAATGGCTAAGAACCGCAGTCGTCGTTTACGTAAAAAGTTGCACATTGAAGAATTTCAGGAGCTGGGTTTCTCCGTAGCCTGGCGCTTCGCCGAAGGCACGTCGGTGGAAGACATCGACAGCACGCTGGATACCTTCATCGATGAAGTGATCGAGCCGAACGGCCTGGCGTTTGACGGCAGCGGCTACCTGCAGTGGGAAGGTCTGATCTGCCTGCAGAAGATCGGCCACTGCACCGACGAGCAGCGCGAGCTGGTGAAAAACTGGCTGGAAGCGCGCAAACTGACCGACATTAAGGTCAGCGATCTGTTCGATATCTGGTGGGATTGATCGCGCTTGCCCGATGAGCGCGGCTTCGCGCCGCTTATTTCCCCCTAAATAATTGGATTTGCATCACGGCGGCAAGAGTGTGAGTCCCCAGGAGCTTACTTCAGTAAGTGACTGGGGTGAAAAATCTGCCGGGAGCAGATTTAAACGCTGCTTGCAGCGGCCCCGAAGGGGTGAGGCCCACGGATGGGCCGAGTAACTGCGCAGCCAACACAGATGCGGATTCAAGTATGACGGGGATGGATTTAAGGTGCCTTAACGGCGCCTTTGTTTTGCCCGGAGTGTGACCGAGGTGGTAACAACATTGGATAACGCGCTGCTGGAGGAGATCCTGCAACAGGTGCGCCCGCTGATTGGCCAGGGGAAAGTGGCCGACTACATCCCGGCGTTGGCGGAAGTGCCCGCCGATCGGCTGGCGATCGCCGTCTGCACGGTGGACGGCGAACTGTTCCAGGCCGGCGACGCCGCGGAGCGCTTCTCCATTCAGTCGATCTCCAAAGTGCTGAGCCTGACGCTGGCGCTGACGCGCTATCAGGAGCCTGAGATCTGGCGGCGCGTCGGCAAAGAGCCTTCCGGCCTGCCGTTCAACTCGCTGCTGCAGCTGGAGATGGAGCAGGGTAAACCGCGTAATCCGTTTATCAACCCCGGCGCACTGGTGGTGTGCGACATGCTGCAAACTCGGCTCAGCGCCCCCAAGCAGCGCATGCTGGAGGTGGTGCGCCAGCTGGCCGGCGAAGACGACCTGGCCTATGACCTGCGGGTGGCGCGCTCCGAGTTCGAACACTCCGATCGCAATGCGGCCATCGCCTATCTGATGAAGTCGTTCGGCAACTTCGAGAACGATGTGATTACCGTGCTGCAAACCTATTTCCACTACTGCGCGCTGCGCATGAGCTGCGTGGAGCTGGCGCGCAGCTTCGTCTATCTGGCCAATCACGGCCGCGATCTCAGCGGCGAGGCGGTGATCAGCCCGCTGCAGGCCCGGCAGATCAACGCCCTGATGATGACCAGCGGCATGTACGACGGCGCCGGCGAATTCGCCTATCGGGTGGGGATGCCGGGCAAGTCCGGCGTGGGCGGCGGCATCGTGGCCATCGTGCCGGACGAGCTGTCGATCGTCGTCTGGTCGCCGGAGCTGGATGCCTCCGGCAACTCACTGGCGGGAACTGCGGCGCTGGAACTGTTGTCTCAACGTATCGGTCGTTCGATTTTTTAATCCCAATCTGGATGGGAGTCAGGAGAAGCTATGTTGAAGAAAACCGGGTTAGCCTTACTGCTGCTGGCGGCGACTGCCGCACAGGCCCACGCCGAGTACCAATGCAGCGTTAAACCCCAGGATGATGTGATCATCAGCCCGCAGAGCGTGCAGGTGAAAGGCGCCAGCGGCGACCTGCAAATTTCGCCGGATGGCGACGTGATCCGCAACGGCCAGGCGCTGAGCCTGAGCGACAGCCAGCGGCAGAAAGCCTTCAGTTACCAGAGCGCCTTGCGCAAGCAGCTGCCGTGGATCGACGACGGCGCGCAGAAGCACCTGGAGAAAGCCCGCTCGGCGCTGGATAAGGTGATCGTCAAAGAGCTGGGCAGCAACAGTAACGTGCGCAACCGGCTGACCACCCTGAATGGCCAACTGAAACAGCAGATGAACCGCATCATCGAACACCGCAGCGACGGTCTGACCTTCCACCACCAGGCGATTGACCAGGTGGAACAGGACGGCCGCAACATCGTGCAGCAGAGCATGGGCGGGGTGCTGCAGGACAGCCTGAACGAGATGGGCGTCAAACAGGCCGCCAACAGCGGCGGCAACCCGCTGCAGGCGATCATGGGCAACCTGGGCGGCTTGCAGAAGGCGATCCAGAACGAATGGAACAACCAGGAGCAGGACTTCCAGAACTTCGGTCATGACGTGTGCAACCGCGTCACCGCACTGGAAACCCAGCGCAAGGATCTGCTGAAGGCGTTGAAGTAACGGATAGGCATAGCCGCCGTGCGTTCTTTGACCTCACGACGGCTATCTGAGAAACTGGCTAAACTATAATCAATCGGCAAAAGGATTTTGCATTGATGCCAGTGATATTCCGTTATAAAGGCTATAGGTTCTTTTTTTATTCAAATGAGGGTGACCCGCTTGAGCCGCCGCATGTTCATATCAGAGACGCTGAGGCTGAAGCGAAATTTTGGTTGGTTCCTGGCGTGCAGTTGGCGCGTAATGATGGCTTTAACGCCAGAACGCTAAAAGAGTTGGCTGGTCTGGTTGATACCTATCAGGCATTGTTTTTGGAGGCTTGGCATGAGTATTTCGGCTAAACGCGTCAGCTTTGACGATACGACGATGTGGGTCGAACTAAGTGACGCCAGAATTATTGGCGTGCCGCTGGCCTGGTTTCCCCGTTTGTTGAACGCGACGGAAGAACAGCGGGTGGGGTATGAGCTCAGCGCTCGCGGCATCCATTGGGACGCGTTGGACGAGGATGTTTCCGTTGAGGGATTGCTGAAGGGGCGTGGCGACGTGACGCACCGCCCTCATAATGCCGCCGAACATGAAAAAAAGCGCTGGTCATTCAGCGCTTTTTTTTTACTCGTCGTCCGCCAGGAACAGTTCCAGCAGCGAGTTGAGGAACAGTTTGCCCTTCTCGGTAATTTGCCAATGCTCCGCGGTTTCTTCCAGATAGCCTTTGGCCAGCGCTTCGTCCAGCTGCGGGCGAATGACGCTTTCCGCCAGCCCGGTGTAGTTGACGAAGTCGGCGCGCGGCGCGGCTTCCAACAGGCGGAAGCGGTTCATGAAGAACTCGAACGGCCGATCCGCCGCCGCCACCTCATGCTGCTTGTCCATGTAGTCGCCGCGCATAAAGCCGCGCGGGTGCTTGGTCTTGGCGGTGCGCAGGATGCGCCCGTCGCTGAAGGTCACCTTGCCGTGCGCGCCGCAGCCGATCCCCAGATAGTCGCCGAAGCGCCAGTAGTTGAGGTTGTGCTGGCATTGGAAGCCCGGCTTGGCGTAGGCCGAGGTTTCATACTGTTGATAGCCGGCGGCGCTCAGCAGCTGGTGGCCGCGTTCGAAGATGTCCCACAGCGCGTCGTCGTCCGGCAAAACCGGCGGGCGCGAGCTGAACAGGGTGTTCGGCTCGATGGTCAGCTGATACCACGATAGGTGCGGCGGATTGAGGGCGATCGCCTGGCGCAAATCGTCCAGCGCCTCTTCCAGCGACTGATCCGGCAGGCCGTGCATCAGATCGAGGTTGAAGCTGCGCAGGCCAAGGCCGGTCGCCAGCGTCGCCGCGCGTTTGGCCTCTTCCGGGCCGTGGATGCGCCCCAGGCGGGTCAGCTTCTCGGCGCTGAAGCTTTGCACCCCAATGGAGATGCGGTTGACGCCGGCGCGCTGGTAGCCGCTGAAGCGATCGGCCTCGACGGTGCCGGGGTTGGCCTCCATGGTGATTTCGGCGTCGTCGGCGACGTGAATGCGCGCCCGCACGCCGTCCAGCAAGGCCTGCATCGCCTCGGCGCTCAGCAGGCTGGGGGTGCCCCCGCCGATGAAGATGGTGCTTATCTCCCGGCCGCCTGCCAGCGGCAGGTCGGCATCCAGATCCGCCAACAGATGATCGACGTACTCCTGATGCGGCACGTCCCCCTTCAGCGTATGGGAGTTGAAGTCGCAGTACGGGCATTTCTGCACGCACCACGGGATGTGGATGTAGAGACTCAGCGGAGGCAGCTTAAGCATTGCGCATGGCTTCCAACATCAGCTTCAGCGCCTTGCCGCGGTGCGAAATCGCCCGCTTCTCGTCGCGGCTCAGCTCGGCGGCGGTGCGGCCCAGCTCCGGTACGTAGAAGACCGGATCGTAACCGAAGCCACCTTCACCGGCGGCCTGTTCGGTGATTTCGCCGGCCCAACTGCCGTGGAACACCAGCGGCGTCGGGTCTGCCGCATGGCGCAGATAGACCAGCACGCAATGGAATTGAGCGCCGCGCTTGCCCGGCGCCACGTCTTTCAACGCCGCCAGCAGCTTATCGAGGTTCTGCCGATCGTCGGCGTCTTCACCGGCATAGCGTGCAGAGTAGATGCCCGGCGCGCCGCCCAGCGCGTCGACCGCCAGACCGGAGTCGTCGGCGATCGCCGGCAGGCCGGTGACCTGTGCCGCATGGCGCGCTTTGAGAATGGCGTTTTCAATAAACGTCAGCCCGGTTTCTTCGGCGGATTCCACGCCCAGATCGGTTTGCGCGACCACGTCCAGGCCGAAATCGGCCAACAGGTCGGCAAGTTCGCGCACTTTGCCCGGGTTACCGGTGGCAAGAACGACTTTTTGCATAATGACTACCTTGAAAATTATTCGATGAGCGCCGCGACCACGGCGGGGATCTGTTGCGGATTCACGATGCGTAACTGTTTATGCCGCCCCAGTTCGCCTTTCTCGATGGTGACGTTGCTTTTCGCCACTTTGAACTGCTTGGCGATAAACTTGATCAAATGGGCGTTGGCTTGGCCGTCGACCGGCGGGGCGGTGATGGCGACTTTTAGTTCGTCGCCATGCAAGCCGATAATTTGGTCGCGGCTGGCTTTCGGCTGAATATATAGCCTGATCGCCAGCCCGTCCAGCACCGGAGTGACGGCACTCACAGCAGGAACCAGATCTCGCCGAACAGATCCATGCCCAGGTAGTTGATCAGATAGAGGATCAGGATCACCACCATGGCGGAAAAGTCGATACCGCCCATCGCCGGAATGATGCGACGGATCGGCGCCATCAACGGTTCGGTCAGCTGGTACATCACGTAGTCGATCGGGCTGCGGCCCTGGCTTACCCAGCTCATCAGCGCACGAATGATCATCACCCAGAAGATCAGGTAGCCGGCGGACTTGACCAGCGAGATCAGGCCGAACAGCAGGTTATACGGGCTGAGCGATATCGCGCCGCCCTGGATCAGCAGCAGCAGCGGGTACTTGATGGTCATCAAAAGGAACGCCAGCAGCAGAGAAGCACTGTCGATGGGCCCCAGCGATGGGATGATGCGGCGCAGCGGGCCGACCACCGGTTGGGTGATCTTCACCACAAACTGCGAGAACGGGTTATAAAAATCGGTGCGCGTCCATTGCATCCAAATGCGCAGCAACAGCACCATCACGTACAGATCAATAACGGTCTTGACCAGGAAAGTCAGCGTTAGCATGAAGTGGTCCTTCTCCTTAACTCATGGTTATTTAAAATAATTTTTCCATTTCTTGCGCACGAGAAACGGCGGCCTGCATTGCTTGCGCCACGGTTTCCGGCAGTTGGCGTTCGTTGAACACCCGCAGCGCTTCGGCGGTGGTGCCGCCTTTGGAAGTCACCTGCTCGCGCAGCGTGCCCAGCGGCGTATCCGGGTTGGCTTCCACCAAGGCGGCAGCACCGGAAGCGGCCTGCTGCACCAGATCGCGCGCGGTCTGGCTGTCGAAGCCCATGCGTTCGGCCTCTTTTTGCATCGCTTCCATAAACAGGAAGAAATAAGCCGGGGCGCTGCCCGCGGCGGCGATCACGCCGTTGATGCCATTTTCGTCATCTACCCAGCAAACTTTACCGACCGACGCCATTAAATCGCCGGTGTAGTCGCGATCCTGTTGGCTGACCTGCGCCGGCGCGTACAGCCCGCTCATGCCCTTGCCGACCAGCGACGGGGTGTTGGGCATGATGCGCACGATGTCCAGTTGGTCGCCGAGCAGCTGATAGAAACGGCTGACCTGAATACCGGCGGCGATCGACAGCACCAGTTTGCCGCCGAAATCGACCTGTTCGCGCAGCGGCTGACACACGTCGGCCATCATCTGCGGTTTGACCGCCAGCACCACCACCTCGGCTTCACGCGCGCAGGCGACGTTGTCGCCGCTGCTGACGATGCCGTAGTCCGCCGCCAGCGCGTCACGGTTTTTCGCCGAAGGGGCGCAGACGCTGATGGATTTGGCCGGATAGCCGCCCGCCACCAGGCCGGCGATGATTGCACGCGCCATGTTGCCGGCGCCGATAAAGGTAATCTTGCGATGTTGCATCAAATCCCTCGTCTGTTTGTCAGGCCTGCGAGTAGTCGCGGGCGCCAAAAATTGCGGTGCCGATGCGCACCAGGGTGCTGCCTGCGGCAATCGCTGCCGCCATATCGTCCGTCATGCCCATCGACAGCGTATCGGCCTGCGGATAACGCTGGCGCAGGGCGAGAAAGGCGTCGTTCATCTGGTTGAATACCGCCAACTGCCGCTGGTAATCCGCTTCCGGCGCCGGGATGGCCATCAGGCCGCGCAGCGTCAGGTTCGGCAGCGCAGCGAGCGCCTCGGCCAGCGCTGGCAGTTCGCTTAATGCAATGCCGGATTTGCTCTGCTCATCGCTGATGTTGATTTGAATCAGCACGTTGAGCGGCGGCAGGTCGGCCGGGCGCTGATCGCTCAGGCGCTGGGCGATGCGCAGCCGATCCACGGTATGACACCAGGCGAAATGTTCCGCCACCAGCCGACTCTTATTGGATTGCAGCGGGCCGATAAAGTGCCACACCAACTCACCGCCCTGCGGCGACTCGGCGAAATGCCGGATCTTGTCTACCCCTTCCTGCACGTAGTTCTCGCCGAAGGCGCGCTGGCCGGCGGCGATGGCTTCTTCGATCGCCGCCACAGGTTTGGTTTTGCTGACTGCAAGCAGAGCAACTTCTTCCGGCGCCCGTGCGCAGTTTTGCGCGGCGGCCGCGATGCGGTTTCTGACATCCTGCAGGTTCTGTTGGATAGTGCTCATTATTGACCCGGGAGAGTGATATGGATATCGATGAATTCGTGGCCCTTAGTGTAAAGCATAATGCTTCCGATCTGCACCTTTGTGCCGGTCATCCGCCGATGTTGCGCATCGACGGTGAACTGCAGCCGCTGGCGGCGGCGCAAACGCTGACGGCGCAAGGCGCGCAGGCCCTCTGCGATGGATTGCTGAATGCGCAGCAGCGCGAGAGCCTGCGGCGGCTGGGGCAGGTCGATCTGGCGTTGCACAGGCCGGGCGGGGAGCGGTTGCGCGCCAACATTTTTCAACAAAGCGCGGGGATTTCTCTCGCGTTGCGGCGCATTGCCGGGCAATCGCCTTCGCTTGCCGAGCTGGCAGCGCCGGCCATCGTGCCGGCGCTGCTGCGGCGCGACGATGGGCTTCTCCTGGTCACCGGCGCCACCGGCAGCGGCAAGTCCACCACGCTGGCAGCGATGATCGACGAGATCAACCGGCACCAGCAGCGGCACATTTTGACGCTGGAGGATCCGATTGAATTCCTGCACCGCAGCCGGCGATCGCTGATCCAGCAGCGGGAGATCGGCCGCGACAGCCACAGCTTTGATGCGGCGTTGCGCGCCGCGCTGCGCGAAGATCCTGATGTGATCCTGCTGGGCGAGCTGCGCGATACCACCACCATCCGGCTGGCGCTCACCGCGGCGGAGACCGGCCACCTGGTGCTGGCGACGCTGCACACCCGCAGCGCGTCGCAGGCAGTGGAACGGTTAGTGGACGTGTTTCCGGCGGAAGAAAAACCCTATGTGCGCGCCCAGCTGGCCGGCAGTCTGCAGGCGGTGATCGCGCAAAAGCTGATGAGGCGGCCCGGCGGCGGACGCGTGGCGATCTTCGAAGTGCTGACGGCGACGGCGGCGGTCAGCAACCTGATCCGCGAAGGGAAAACGCATCAGTTGGCGAGCGTGTTGCAAACCGGCGCACAGTCCGGCATGCAAACCTTTGAGCAAGGTTTGCAGCAGCGGATTGACGCCGGTGTGTTGGGGGACTGTGCGGGGGAGGGAACGGGTGTTTAGCCCAGCTGCCGTTCGAACCAGCTCTCGAGGATCACTACCGCGGAGGCGGAATCCACGCTGCCTTTATCAAGGGCGCGGAAGCCGCCGCGGTCGAACAGGTTGGCGCGCGCTTCCACGGTGCTCAGGCGCTCGTCATGCAGATCGATCTGGATGCCGAAGCGGCCGTGCAGGCGGTTGGCGAACTTGCGCGCCTGGGCAGTAACGGGTTGTTCGGTGCCGTCCATGTTCAGCGGCAGGCCGACCACCACCAAATCCGGCTGCCACTCCTTCAGCAGTTTTTCAATTTTCAGCCAGTCCGGCGAGCCGTCCTGCGCTTTGAAGGCCGGCAGGGCGCGGGCGCTGCCGGTCAACTCCTGGCCGATGGCCGCGCCAATGCTTTTGGTGCCGAAGTCGAAGGCGATAATGGTGCGGTTGCTCATCAGGCGTGTCCTGCGTGGTTGGCGATGCTGCGAATGTCGATACCCAATAGGTTCCCCGCCTCGCGCCAGCGGCTGGCGATCGGCGTGCGGAACAAAATGTCGGTGTTGGCTTCGATGGTCAGCCAGGCGTTTTCCAATACTTCCTGCTCCAACTGGCCCTTTTCCCAGCCCGCATAACCCAGCGCCACCAGCACGTCGTCCGGTTGCTCTGGCGTGCCGAGCGTTTCCAGCACGTCTTTCGAGGTGGTGATCATGGTGTTGGGCGAAATTTGAATGCTGGCGCCGAAGCCGTGGCGCGGCGTATGCAGGATAAACCCGCGATCGTCCGCCAGGGGGCCGCCGGCGAACACCGGCTTGTCCAGGCTGATGGCCGGATCGCGCGCAGGCGGCATGATCTTCAGCTTGCTCAGCACCGTGGCTACCGTGAACTGCTCCACCGGTTTATTGATCACCAAACCCATGGCGCCTTCTTCATTGTGCTCGCAAATGTAAATCACCGAGCGCTTGAAGCGAGGATCCTGCAGCGTTGGCATGGCGATCAGAAAATGGTGCTGTAAATTCATGGCGTTAGTATAAGGTAATCAATGGGTGAGAAAATAAACAGCCGCCAGTATGCGGCTATACCCGCCGCCTTTCAAGCCGCTGCCGGAAAGGCGGGCTTTGGCGGGCGCGATACAGGATAGCGGGCGGCATGCCGCCCGCATGACGCATTACTTCGCCGCCAGGCGCTTTTCAATCGCGTCCATCAGCATGCCGGTAATCGAAATCGGGAATGCCGCCTCGATCTCGCGCGCGCAGGTTGGGCTGGTCACGTTGATTTCGGTCAGGCGATCGCCGATCACGTCCAGGCCGACGAAGATCAGCCCTTTCTCTTTCAGCGTCGGGGCGACGGTACGGGCGATTTTCCAGTCGCTCTCGCTCAGTGGACGCGCTTCGCCGCGGCCGCCGGCCGCCAGGTTGCCGCGGGTCTCGCCCTGCGCCGGAATGCGCGCCAGGCAGTAAGGCACCGGCTCGCCGTCCACCACCAGGATGCGCTTGTCGCCGTCCTTGATCGCCGGCAGGAAGTTCTGCGCCATGCAGAAACGGCTGCCGTGTTCGGTCAGGGTTTCGATGATCACCGACAGGTTAGGATCGTCCTGCTTCACGCGGAAGATAGACGCGCCGCCCATGCCGTCCAGCGGTTTCAGGATGATGTCGCCGTGCTGTTGGTGGAATTTGCGGATGTGTGCGGCGCTGCGGCTGACCAGCGTATCCGGCGTCAGCTCAGGGAACCAGGCGGTGAACAGCTTCTCGTTGCAGTCGCGCAGGCTTTGCGGCTTGTTGACCACCAGCGTGCCTTTGACTTCGGCGCGCTCCAGAATGTAGGTCGCGTAGATGTATTCGGTATCGAACGGCGGATCCTTGCGCATCAGGATCACGTCCAGATCGTGCAGCGCCAGATCCTGCTCGGCGCCGAAGCTGAACCAGCTCTCCTTGTCTTCCTTCACGCTCAGCAGGCGGGTACGGGCGCGCCCGTCGCCGGCGTGCAGATAGAGATCGTTCATCTCCATGTAGTGCAATTCGTAACCGCGGCGCTGCGCTTCGAGCAGCATGGCGAAGCTGGTGTCTTTCTTGATGTTGATGGAATCGATAGGATCCATCACGATGCCGAGCTTAATCATCTTTTCTCCTTTAACCCAGGTCGCCGAAGCGGACCTGCAGAGCGGTAATGGCGGTGAGCGCTGTGGTTTCGGTACGCAGAACGCGTGGTCCCAGCAGAATATCAGTAAATCCGTGGTCGGTGGTCATGGCGATTTCGTCGGCGGACAAACCGCCTTCCGGGCCGATCAGCAGGCGGACGCGGTCTACCGGCTGCGGCAGCGTGTTGATGCTGTGGCTGGCGCGCGGATGTAGGTTGAGCTTCAGGCTGCCGTCCTGCTCGGCGCACCAGGCCTCCAGCGACATCGCCTCGCGGATTTCGGGAATGCGGTTGCGGCCGCACTGCTCGCAGGCGGCGATGGCGATCTTTTGCCATTGCTGGATTTTCTTCGCCAGACGCTCGCCGTCCAACTTGACGCCGCAGCGCTCGGAAAACAGCGGGGTGATGACGTTGACGCCCAGCTCGATGGATTTCTGGATGGTGAACTCCATCTTCTCGCCGCGCGAGATCACCTGGCCCAGATGCAGGTTGAGCGGCGATTCGATGTCCTCCACGCGGCCGTCGCCGAGGCGCACCAGCACGCTCTTTTTGTCCACCCGGACTATCTCGGCGTCGAACACCTGGTTGCTGCCGTCGAACAGCTGCAGCGCCTGGCCGGCGCTCATGCGCAGCACGCGCCCGACGTGGTTGGCGGCGTCCTCGCTGAGGGCGATCTCCGCCCGATCGGTCAACGGCTGCGGATGGTAAATGCGGGGTATGCGCATGGGTAGTCTGATCCTGACGAAACGGCGCCGCGGGTTGGCGGCGCCATGAAAGATAAAGGCTATAGTAGGTTAGCTTTTCCGCTGCTGACAAGCCTGTTGAATATAGGGGTTGTGGTTGCCCTGCACCTTGGCGATACGTGCTTCACGCTGACATTCCCATTGGCTCACCGGATATTGCCGGTTCCACACCTCGAACAGCTGGGTTTGCTGGCGTGACAGCCGCAGCTGGTAGCGATCGCGCATGTAGAAGTAGGTGCGGGCAATGGCGCCGCGGGCGCGGGCGGGCGGCTCCGCCTGTTTATTCTTGAAGTCCACCTTCATTGGGCATTGCCCGTACTGGCCTGCGCCGCCGTTCCATTGGCTGTACATGAAGTTGTTGCGGTCGCCGTTCACTTCGCCGATCGCCGGCTGCAGGTTGTGCAGATCGGTTTCTATCTGGCGATAGGTGGCGTCCTTGTTGCAATTTTTGCGCCCGCCGTCCTGCCAACACTGCAGCTGGTGACCGAACTGCCAGGCCGGCACTACGTGTTCCCATTCGATGCGCTGTGCGCGCTGGGCGTTTTTACGCACCTGATAGCCGCAGCCGGCGAGATCCGGGATGCCCTTCTTGCCCTGCCAGTCGATGCGGCAGCCGCAGTAAAAGCTGCCCGGCGCATCCTGATTAATCTTGACCGCCGCCGCTTTGGCCTGAGAGAAGTTATTGATGCCGTGCGCCTGTACGGCGCCTGCGGCGAAAACCGCCATAAACAAAATTCTGCGAAGCATATTCCAAAACAGCTCAAAATTGGAAAAGCAGGCAGGGTAACGGAACTTGCCGGCAGTGGCAAATGGCGATATTTGCTTGTTTTAACGTATAAATCGTTTAACTAAATGTTCTCGCTAGCAAGAAATTTCAGTTTTTCGCCGCACCGGCGGCAGCGGTATTCGCTTTCGCCGCGCAGCACGCGGTTATGGCGGCGAATGGTGAGCTGGTGCTGTCCGCAGCCGCAGCGGTAGGGGAAGGTTTTGCTTTGCACCGAGGCGGTTTCGAAACGGTGAGTGCGGCTGGCGGGGGTCAGCAGTACGCTTTCCATCATCCAGCGCCATTCGCGGCCGTGCGGCGCCACCCGGCCGAATTGGCGAAACACCAGCAGGTGCGCCAGCTCGTGCGGCACCACTTCATCGATAAACGGCTGTTGGTTTTCCAGCAGCAGCACCGGGTTCAGACGGATTTCCCAGCTTTGCAGCCAGGCGGTGCCCGCGCTGGTGCCGCGTTGCTGATAGACGATGCTGGGTTCGGGGAACTCGACGGCAAAATGCTGGCGTGCCAACTGCAGCTTTTCTCGCAGGCAGCGCATCACCGCTTGTTGCAGCGCGATGGGGATTCTTGGTTTGTTCATTGCGGCCTAGCTTAAGCAATGGCACGGCGGCTGACAATATGCCCCGGCCTAAATCCGCATCCGACGCTTTCTTGGCGCTGTGCGCCGGTTTTTCGCCACATTGATAAGACGATCGCCGCCGATGGATTGTAATCAATGTGTTAACTGCGGGATAATAAAGCGTGCATGATGAGCCTGTACCCGCAGTTCTCACCGAGCAAGGTTGAAACGCCGCCTGTGGTAATCCCTTACGCAAAGAACGGTTATTTTGCGATTTGGCGCAATAACTGACTGATTAAAAATACGTAAGGTGGAGGCAGTTTTTTGACAAGGCGCCGAGCCGTGCGCCGCAAGTGTGAATTTAACGCAGCTGATGTTGCAAGTGAGAGATCAATGTCGAATAAACCGTTCCACTATCAAGATCCGTTCCCGCTGAAGAAAGACGATACCGAATACTACCTGCTGAGCCGCGACCACGTTTCCGTGAGCGAATTTGAAGGCCAGGAAATTCTGAAAGTTGCCCCTGAAGCGTTAACCCTGCTTGCCCAGCATGCGTTCCACGACGCCTCGTTCATGCTGCGCCCGGCGCACCAGCAGCAGGTGGCCGATATCCTCGACGATCCGGACGCCAGCGAAAACGACAAGTACGTTGCGCTGCAATTTCTGCGTAACTCAGAAATCGCCGCCAAGGGTATTTTACCGACCTGCCAGGACACCGGCACGGCGATCATCGTCGGCAAAAAGGGCCAGCGCGTCTGGACCGGCGGCGGCGATGAAGCGGCGTTGTCGCGCGGGGTGTACAACACCTACATCGAAGAGAACCTGCGCTATTCGCAGAACGCCGCGCTGGATATGTATAAAGAGGTCAATACCGGCAGCAACCTGCCGGCGCAGATCGATCTCTACAGCGTGGACGGCGAAGAGTACAAGTTCCTGTGCATCGCCAAGGGCGGCGGTTCCGCCAACAAAACCTATCTGTATCAGGAAACCAAGGCGCTGCTGTCGCCGGGCAAACTGAAAAACTACCTGGTCGACAAGATGCGCACGTTGGGCACCGCGGCTTGCCCGCCGTACCACGTGGCGTTCGTCATCGGCGGCACCTCGGCGGAAGCGACGCTGAAAACCGTCAAGCTGGCCTCGACCAAGTATTACGATGGCCTGCCGACCGAAGGCAACGAGCATGGCCAGGCGTTCCGCGATCTGGAACTCGAAGCGGAACTGCTGCAAGAAGCGCAGAACCTGGGTCTGGGCGCGCAGTTCGGCGGCAAATACTTCGCGCACGATATCCGCGTGGTGCGCCTGCCGCGCCACGGCGCGTCCTGCCCGGTCGGCATGGGCGTCTCCTGCTCGGCGGACCGCAACATCAAAGGCAAGATCAACCGCGACGGCATCTGGCTGGAAAAACTGGAGCACAATCCGGGTAAATTCATTCCTCAGGAACTGCGTCAGGCCGGGGAAGGCGAGGCGATCAAAGTCGATCTCAACCGCCCGATGGCCGAGATCCTTAAACAGCTGTCGCAGTACCCGGTTTCTACCCGCCTGTCGCTGAGCGGCACCATCATCGTCGGCCGCGATATCGCGCACGCCAAGCTGAAAGAGCGTCTGGATCGCGGTGAAGGCCTGCCGCAGTACGTCAAGGATCACCCGATCTACTACGCCGGCCCGGCCAAAACGCCGGAGGGCTACGCGTCCGGTTCGTTGGGGCCAACCACCGCCGGGCGTATGGACTCTTACGTCGATCTGCTGCAATCCCACGGCGGCAGCATGATCATGCTGGCGAAAGGCAACCGCAGCCAGCAGGTGACGGATGCCTGCCACAAGCACGGCGGCTTCTATCTCGGCAGCATCGGCGGCCCGGCGGCGGTGCTGGCGCAGCAGAGCATCAAGAGCCTGGAGTGCGTGGAGTACCCTGAGCTGGGCATGGAAGCGATCTGGAAAATCGAAGTGGAAGATTTCCCGGCGTTTATCCTGGTGGATGACAAAGGCAATGACTTCTTCCAGAAGATCCAGGCCGGTCAGTGCTCCAGCTGCCTGAAATAAGCGCGGCCCCCTTCGCCGCCTGCGGGCGGTGAAGGGGAGTGTGTAAAGTCCTGTAGCTTGCTGGACGTCGAGTTTTAACCTGTATACCCTACGCGGATAGCACTAAAATTCGACTAATGGAATATCGGCAACAGAAGGTTCGGCAAGCACATGGGTACGCAGGAAAGTCATATCAAGGAATTGCTGGTCTGGATTGAAGATAACCTGACCAATCCGCTGTCGTTGGATATCGTTTCTGCCAAGTCAGGCTATACGAAATGGTACCTGCAGCGCATGTTCAAGAAGCAGACCGGATTGTCGTTAGCCTCGTACATCCGCGCTCGCCGCCTCTACCTCGCCGCTTTCGCCTTGCGTTTCACGCAGAAGAGCATTCTTGATATCTCGGTCGAATACCAATTCGATAACCAGCAGACGTTCTCGCGCTGTTTCAAGAAACACTTCGCCGAATCGCCCAGCGTGTATCGCCATGCCCGCAAGCAGGACTTCAGCAATCTGGTGCGTTCGCTGGCGGCCAGCCAGCCCGGCGATATTCAGGTCGAACGCGTCAGCATCGCCAGAGGGCAATATGCCTTTCACGGCAAACATTACGCGTACCATCTGGATATCGAGAAGCTGGACAAGTCGCACCTGCCGCAGCGCAGCGCGCTTCGGGCGCAGTTCTACACCTTGTTGGGCGAGCGCCCGGCACAAACCTATTCGTTTACCCAACTGGTGCCGGACGGCGAGCGGGTCAGGGTCGACTATACCCTGGGCGTGACGACGGACTACCCGCTGCGCGAAGGCGTGGCGCTGGAGCCGCTGCCGGAGATCCACGGCGAGTTTTGCCGTTTTCGCTATTCCGGCAAGCCGGTGGCGCTCAACGACCACATCATTAAAATTTACACGCAGGTGCTACCCGAAATGGGGCTGGCCCGCGGTGACGGGCCGGACATGACGGTGTTCAGCTATTCGCTGAGCGGGAAAGAGGAGCTGTATCTGGAGCTGCAGCATCTGGTGCCGGTGGTGCCGTTGCACTGATCCCGTCGGCGGCCGGCCGCCGGTTTTTCTGCTGCACGATCGCCGCCATCACTGCCAGGGCGATCTCCGCCGGGGTTTTGCTGCCCAGCGGCAGGCCGATCGGCGCATGAATGCGTTCCAGCTCCTGCGGCGTGAATTCGGCAATCTGCTGCAAACGCTGGCGCCGCCGCGCGCTGTTTCTGAGCGAGCCCATGGCGCCGATGTAAAACGCCGGGGTGTGGATCGCTTCCATCAGCGTCAGGTCGTCCATGCGCGGATCGTGGGTCAGCGCCACGACGGCGGTATTGGCGTGGCAACCGCCGTCCTCAATGAACTTGGCCGGAAACTGGCGCAGCAGCGTCACGCCCGGTTTCAGCTCGGCGGCGAAGTTATCCAGCGCCTCCGGGCGGCTCTCGCACACCAGCACCTCAAACCCCAGCGCCACGGCGAAGTCGGCGCAGTACAGCGCCACGCTGGACAACCCGGCGATCAGCAGGCGTGGCGCGGCCGCGATGTGCAGGGTGATCTGCTCGAGCCGGCGTTCGACCTGGGTGGCGCTGGTGAAGTGGCTCTGCTCAAGGCTGTGGCAGGCGTGGGGCAGCGTCAGGCGTTTGATCAACGCGTGATGCCCTTCCAGCGCGCCGGCGATGCGTTGCAGATAAGCGACGCTGGCTTCTCCCGCCGGCAGATACTCGATCAGCACGTCCAGCACGCCGCCGCAGGGCAGCGCCACGTTGGGCGTCATGCCGCCTTCGCCATAACGGATCACCTGGCTGGGCGCCTGATACTCCCCGGCGGCTACGCGCCGTAGAAAGTCCTCCTCCACGCACCCGCCCGACAATGAACCGCTGTAGCGGCCGTCTCGGGTCGCGGCCATCAACGCGCCCGGCGACCGCGGCGAAGAGCCGTAGGTACTGAGCACGGTGCATAACCAGACCGGCTGTTGCTGCAGCCAGCTTATCGCCTGGCTGACCACGGTGACATCAAGATGTTGCATAGGTGAGTTTACTCGCTGGCCGGGAGTTGCGATGGAAGATCAATATCCTGCACGACGCCGGGGTACTCAAGCGGCAGCAGGTGTACCGCCGCGCCTTGCAGCAGTTCACGCGCGCCATTATCGCCGCGCAGTTGGCAAAGCGGTTTGCGCAATCGGGCGGAAAAGCCGACCGGGTGACCGGGCTGTTGCGCATAGCAGGGGCGCACGATCGAGTGCTGCCGTAAGGCATCCGCCACCTGTCGGAAAACGTCGGCGCCGACGAACGGCATATCGGCCAGGTGGATCAGCCAGCCCTGCCAGTGCGGCGTGGCCGCAACGCCCGCGGCGATCGAGTCGCCGAGGCCCGCGCTGGTGAGCAGGGTGACCGGTACTTGCTTGGCGGCGCAGGCTGCCAGCACCGGCAGATTATCCGGCCGGGTTACCACCTGTACCGGCAGGCCGGAAGCCAGCGCCTGGCGCAGAGTGTGTTCGAACAGCGATCGCTGCTCGCCCGCCGCATCGGCGAATCCGGCGTTCAATTTGTTGCCCTGGCCGCCGGCCTGGATAAAGCGCTCCCCGCGTCCGGCGGCGGTAATGACAATGCCCGTGGTCATGGTTGAAGTCCGCGTTTGCGCAAATTATTTATTAGCCTACAAACTACCTGTGTTTTGCAAATGTTTTTTTGTTGAAAACAGTCTGTTAATCATCACATAATTTTAGTTATAAGCATATGCTTATGACGTCTACGGCAAGGTCGTCAGCGTTTGCGCAACAACACCGCGAACAAAAACCAATTACAAGAAAGACGTGAAGGACTTATTTATGAGCAATTTCAACCCGTCGCGGCGCCGCTTTATCAAAAGCGCCGTGATTGCGGGGGTCTCCGTGTACCTAGCCCCCCTGTACAGCCGCGCCTACGCCGCGCTGTTCGAGCAAAAAATCCTCCAGTCGCCTAACTGGGATCCGCAGACCAAACGCGTCCGTTTCCGCATCGATGGCCGCGCCAAGGTCATGGGGCAGAAGGTGTTCGCGCGCGATATCCGCGCGGTGGACATGCCGCACTGGCCGCAGAAACAGGCGCACGCCTTCATTCTGCGCGTCACCAAAGCCGACCGGCTGTTCGAAGGGGTCGATCTGTCGCTGTTGGGGGACGACCTGCAGCCGGATCGCCTGGTGACGGCGGAAGATCTGGCGCGCGATGGCCTGGCCTTCCCGGCCTTCTACGGTGACGACATGCTGCTGCCGAGCGGCAAAACCCCGGCCTACCTCGGCCAGGCGGTGGCGATCCTGATCTATCACGACTTCGCCCGATTCCGCTTTGCCAAGGACAAGCTGAAATTCCGTGAAGAGACCATCAAATTCGGCGCGGTCACCGGCCCGCTGGAGCGCGATCCCTGGGGCAGCTTCCGCTATGTGCGGGTGGGGGGCGATCAACCGTTCGACGACGATCGCTTCTCCAGCCTGAAGGACACGCCAATCTTCCCGGTATCGATGAAAAAGCACCTGCCGGTGTGGCCGGAAGGGCGCGAGGGCGGCAAGCTGGATCAGGAAGGCATGCGCTATGCGGGCCAGATCGCCGACGAGATGGCCAACCCGCCGGCCGACTGGCTGGTGATGTCACGCCGCTACACCACGCAGTCGATCGATACCTCGGCGCTGGAGCCGGACAACGCCAACGGCTGGTTCGACGCGCAGACGCAAACCCTGCATCTGGTGGTGCCGACCCAGTCGCCGCAGGAAGTGGCCGACGAGATGCCGCGCATGCTGGCCAAGCGCAACCCGCCGGTGAAACAGCTGATCCTGCACCCGTGCTACACCGTGGGCTACGGCTCGAAAGATCACTACAACTTCCCCTATTACGGCGCAGTGGCGGCGATGTACGGCGACGGCCACCCGGTGCGCCTGGCCAATGACCGCTTCGAGCAGTTCCAGACGGCGCTGAAGCGCCACGCGTTCGACATGAACTATCGCATCGCGGTGAATCGCCAGACCGGCGTTATGCAGTCGTTCCTCGGTGACATGACGGCGGACGGCGGCGGCCGCAGCAACTTTACCCCTTCGGTGGTGATGGTCGGCGCGACCGCCGCCCAGTCGATTTACTACTTCCCAAAAAGCGATCTGTCGTCGGTCGGGCTGGCCTCACGCGCCATCGACGCCGGTTCGGCGCGCGGTTACGGCACGCTGCAGAGCATGGCCGCCACCGAGATGATGGTGGATGAGCTGGCCGCCGAGCTGAAGATCGACCCGATCGAGTTCCGCCTGCGCAACGTGCTGAAATCCGGCATGAAAAATACCCAAGGGGCGATCCCGGCCGGTGCGATCCGCGCCGATGAAGTGCTGGAGAAGGCGGCGAAGCATGAGATGTGGCTCAAGCGCGCCGAACGCAAGGCCAAGTTTGAGAGCCGCTATCCCGGCAAGCGCTATGGCGTTGGCTTCGGCTGCGTGCAGAAAGACTTCGGCACCGGGGCGGAAACCTCGTTCGCCCGGGTGGAGCTGAGCGAAGACGGGCGCATCACCCTGCATCACAGCGGCGCGGAGATGGGCACCGGCATGTCGACCTCGCAGTCGGTACTGTGCGCGCAGTGGCTGGGCAAACCGGCCGACGAAGCGCACTTCTCGGTCACCGACTGGTCGGTACTGCCGATGGTCACCAGCGGCGATCCTTACCTGATGTCGCAAGAAGAGCAGGACAAGCTGCAAACCAACCCCAACTGGACGCCGAGCTACTGTTCGCCGTCGAGCGCCAGCAATTCGGCCTATTACTTCTCGCACAGCACCCGCGAAGCGGCGCGCCTGATCTTCGATCACGGCCTGTGGCCGGCGGCGATGGCGCTGTGGCAGGCCGGTATCGGCGGCGGCCAGGCGGCGCCGCTGGTGGTGCGGCGCGAAGATGCGCGTTGGGTCGAAGGCGGCCTGACGGCGGCGGGCATGTCGGTGCTGAGCCTCGAGCTGCTGGCCAAGACGGCTTATCAGATGGGCGGCGTCACCGGCGCGGCGGTGCACGTGTTCAACCGCTGGCAGTGGGCGGAGGCCGATTTCACGTTGAACGGCAAAAGCGAGCGCCTGCCGGTTGACGGCATGGCGCTGCGCAACGCCGGCGGCGAATTCAAACCGCTGGCGCGCGGGCAGGTCTATTATCCGCCGACCCAGCGCAACAATGCGGCGGTGACCTACTACAGCGCCGTTGGCACGCTGGCGGAAGTGGCGGTGGATATCGCCACCGGCCAGGTGGAATTGCTGAATCACCACTCGATCATGGAGTGTGGCAACCTGATCGTGCCGGAACTGGTTTCCGGCCAACTGCAGGGCGGGCTGGCGATGGGGATCGGCCATGCGCTGCACGAATATTTACCACTGTACGAAGACGGCCCGGGCAACGGCACCTGGAACTTCAACCGTTACCACCTGCCGCGCGCTAGTGACGTGGCGGTGTGGAAGCAGAGCGGCGACATCCTGCCGGCGCTGTCGGAAACCGATCCGCCGAAAGGCATGGCGGAGGTGGTGATGATCCCGATCGTGGCCGCGCTGGTCAACGCCATCGCCGACGCCACCGGCCACCGTTTCCGTGATTTGCCCGTTCGTGCAGAAAATATTCGTGAGGTATTACAATGAGCATTAAAACCCAGCCGATTTCCCTGACCATCAACGAAAAGCAGTACGGCCCGATCGAGGTGCCGGAAGGCTTGATGATGATCGATTTCCTGCACGAGTACCTTGACCTGACCGGTTCGCGCCTCGGCTGCGGGCAGGGCATTTGCCACGCCTGCGTGGCGATCGTCGATCACCCTAGCGGCACTAGCGAAGAGGTGCGCACCTGCATCACCGGCGCGCATTTCTTCAACGGCAAGAAAGTGCGTACCGTCGAAGGCCATGCCAAGGTGGACGAGCAGGGCGAGGTGGTTGAGCTGTCGCCGATCCAGCAGGCGTTTCTGGAGCACTACAGCTTCCAGTGCGGCTACTGCACGCCGGGCTTCGTCAACGCCGCCACCATTTTCGTGGAAAAGCTCAAGCGTGAACCTATCGCTCGCGAGCAGCTGGAAAGCGCCATCGAGCAGGCGCTGGACAGCCACATCTGCCGCTGCACCGGCTACGTGCGCTACTACGAAGCGGTGCGCGACGTGGTGCTGAAAACGCCGGGCCTGCTGAAGGAGACGGCGCAATGAAAAAACGTCTCTCAGTGTTGATTGTGCTGGTGGCGATCGTGGTGATTGCGCTGCTGTGGTGGCGGGAAAACCGGCGTTACGACGGCCCGGTGCAGCAGGTGAGCGCCGGCGCCGAACAGATCGCCCGCGGCCGCTATCTGGCGCAGGCCGCCGACTGCGCCGCCTGTCATACCGCCAGCGGCGGGGCGCCGTTGGCCGGCGGCTATCCGCTGGACACGCCGTTTGGCACGATTTACGGCAGCAACCTGACGCCGTCGGCCGACCACGGCATCGGGCGCTGGACCAAGGACGACTTCTTCCTGGCGCTGACGCAGGGCGTGGCGCCGGGCGGACGGCACCTGTACCCGGCGATGCCTTACACCTCGTACAAGGGCATATCGCGTCAGGATGCCGACGACATCTACGCTTACCTGATGACGCGCCCGGCGGTGGACGTCGCCATTCCGGCCAATGAGATGCCGTTCCCGTTCAACCAGCGCATGGCGCTGATCGGCTGGAACCTGCTGTTCCGTAGCCAGGATCCGCTGCCGGCCAGTTCGCAGGGCAATTCGCCGCAATGGCAGCGCGGCCGCTATCTGGCCGACGTGCTGGGCCACTGTGGCGAATGCCACACGCCGCGCGGCGCACTGGGGCAGATGGATCTCGCTAAGCCGATGCAGGGCGGAGATCTCGGCCGCTTCACGGCGCCGGACATTACGCCGCACGGCCTGGCGCAGCGCGGCTGGACGCCGCAGGACGTCAGCCGCTTCCTCAGCACCGGCCTCGCGCCGCAGGGTTCGGCCTTCAGTGAGATGCATATGGTGGTGGATCTCAGCACCCGTCATTTGACGCCGGAAGACCATCAGGCGCTGGCGCTGTATCTGATGGGCGAGCAGCCGCCAGCGGCGGTGCCGGTGAAAATGGGGCAGGGCAGCGATGCCGGGCGCATGACCTATCTGGATCAGTGCGCCGGCTGTCATGCGCGCGAAGGCGAAGGCAAACCGCACGTCGCACCGGCGATGCGCGATAACGCCACGCTGCGCCAGGCGGACGGCAAGAACCTGATCGTGTCGGTGCTGGACGGCCTGCCGGCCCAGCAGTTCCCGAACGGTGAAAGCATGCAGAGCATGCCGGGCTTCGGCGAGCGTCTGAGCGATGCCGACGTGGCGGAACTGGTAAATTACCTGCGGGTGACCTGGGGCGGTTTGCCGGCGGACGTCACCGCCGAGCAGGTGAAAGCGCTGCGCAAGTAAGCGGCGTTCAGACGAAAAAAATGGCCCGCATCTGCGGGCCATTTTATTGCGCGGTCACGGGATTCAACGGCTGGTGACGCCGTCGACGCGTTGGCTGCGCTGTTTGATGGCGTAACCGACGGCCAGGATCGCCACCCATACCGGGATCAGCAGCACCGAGATTTGAATGCCCGGCGTCAGGTACATGATCACCAGGATGCCGGCCATGAACAGCAGGCACAGGTAGTTGCTGAACGGGTACCAGAACGCTTTGAACTTCGGCACCACGCCTTCGCGGTTTTTGGCGGCGCGGAACTTCAGGTGCGCCAGGCTGATCATCGCCCAGTTGATCACCAGCGCCGACACCACCAACGCCATCAGCAGTTCGAAGGCACGGCCCGGGATCAGGTAGTTAATCAGCACGCACAGCGCGGTGGCGAGGGCGGAGATGCCGATGGCCACCACCGGCACGCCGCGGCCGTCGACCTTCAGCAGGCTTTTCGGGCCGTTGCCCTGCTGCGCCAGACCGTACAGCATGCGGCTGTTGCAGTAGACGCAGCTGTTGTACACCGACAGCGCGGCGGTGAGCACCACGACGTTCAGCACGGTCGCCACCAGGTTGCTGTTCAGCGCGTGGAAGATCAGCACGAACGGGCTGCCGCCTTCGACCACTTTGCCCCACGGGTACAGCGACAGCAGAATGGCCAGCGAACCGATATAGAAGATCAGGATGCGGTAGATCACCTGATTGGTGGCTTTCGGAATGCTCTTTTGCGGGTTGTCGGCTTCGGCGGCGGTGATGCCAACCAGTTCGAGGCCGCCGAAGGAGAACATGATCACCGCCATCGCCATCACCAGGCCCATGACGCCGTTCGGGAAGAACCCGCCCTGCGCCCACAGGTTGGTGACGGTGGCTTCCGGGCCGCCCATGCCGCTGAACAGCAGGTAGGCGCCGAACACGATCATGCCGATAATCGCCACCACCTTGATGATGGCGAACCAGAACTCCATCTCGCCGTAAACTTTAACGTTGGCGAGGTTGATGGCGTTGATCGCCAGGAAGAATACCGCGGCGGAGACCCAGGTCGGGATCTCCGGCCACCAGTACTGCACGTAGATGCCGACCGCGGTCAGCTCCGCCATCGCCACCAGGACATACAGCACCCAGTAGTTCCAGCCGGAGGCGAAGCCGGCGAAGTTGCCCCAGTATTTGTAGGCGAAGTGGCTGAAGGAACCGGCGACCGGCTCTTCCACCACCATTTCCCCCAGCTGGCGCATGATCAGAAACGCGATGAAGCCGCCGATGGCGTAGCCGAGAAGCACTGACGGGCCGGCCATTTTTATTGTTTGAGCGATACCGAGAAATAACCCGGTACCGATTGCGCCACCTAAGGCGATGAGCTGAATATGGCGGTTTTTCAGGCCGCGTTTCAGCTGGTCACCCTGCTGTTGACCATCCATCAATCTAACCCTCTGTCGTTGTGAATGCCCATCTGCCTGTAAAGCAGTGGTTACGATGTGTGTTTTGTTTTATTTACGGCGTTATAGCTATTAATTCCACGGCGCCGCTACCGTTTGGCAGAGAATAATGTTATGCGCGTCGGTTTGCACCTGCTTTGTCGTGTGAGTGATTAAGATTGCAGCAGTTTAGGAAACAAAATGCGGGTTGTGTGACGGCGGGGGGGATTCAGTGCATGAAATAAGCAACAAATCACATAATGCGCAAAAATAACGTAGAACTGAACGGTGGGGTGCGTTCAAATAATGAACGAACCGCCGTTGCGCTGCTCGCCAAATAGCCATTCATTAAAGCGTCATAACCATGCAATAAAACTCGGGCAAAAAGTTTGCACTCTGCCTTGCGTAAGGTTTGGTAAAAGTTAAATCCCAAACCCATCGCGTAAATGGTAATACCATCACGGCGTTACCGGTTTGCAGCGGGGTTTTCAGCGGGGTGTTAAAATGTGCGGGTAACCTGATTTCGATCAAGGCCCGTATGGACAGGAGGTGAATACTTTGTTACTTTACCGTCACGTTTTTGAAATTGGTATTACCAATTGACTCCGCGCCATTCGCAGAGAAGAATTCACTCATGGCCTACAGCAAAATCCGCCAACCCAAGTTGTCAGATGTTATCGAGCAACAGCTCGAATACCTGATCCTCGAGGGGACACTGCGCCCAGGCGAAAAACTGCCTCCGGAGCGCGAGCTGGCGAAACAATTTGATGTCTCCCGTCCTTCTCTGAGAGAGGCCATTCAGCGCCTTGAAGCGAAAGGGCTGCTCCTGCGCCGTCAGGGCGGCGGCACCTTCGTGCAAACTAATCTGTGGCAGAGCTTCAGCGATCCGCTGGCCGAGCTGCTGGCCGACCATCCCGAATCACAGTTCGATCTGCTGGAAACCCGTCACGCGCTGGAAGGCATTGCCGCCTATTACGCGGCGCTGCGCGGCACCGATGAAGATCTGGCGCGCATCCGCGATTGCCACATCGTGATTCAACAGGCTCAAGACAGCGGCGATCTCGACGCCGAGGCCGATGCGGTCATGCAGTATCAAATCGCCGTGACTGAAGCCGCTCACAACGTTGTGTTACTTCACCTGCTACGCTGCATGGGGCCGATGCTGGAACAGAACGTGCGTCAGAACTTTGAATTGCTCTACTCGCGCCGTGAGATGTTGGCAAAAGTGAGCAGCCACCGCGCCGGAATTTTTGAGGCGATTGTGGCACGCGAGCCGGAAAAGGCCCGTGAAGCCTCGCATCGCCACTTGGCGTTTATCGAGGAAATCTTGCTGGATCTCAGCCGGGAGCATACTCGGCGCGAGAGATCGCTACGGCGTCTCCAGCAACGCAAGGATTAAGAGCTGTCCTCTTCAGGGTACACCAGCCTGCGGGGGTTAAGTTCGAGGTACTTAGTTAAGTACTTAAGCGGCAACTAAACTGATGGGCCTGTCTTCGTGTGTTTTTGCACAGAGCACAGGAAGACAGGCTCCAAACAAACCATTAGACAGATAAGGAATACCACCATGTCAGAACGTTTAAACAATGACGTGGATCCGATCGAAACCCGCGACTGGCTGCAGGCGATCGAATCGGTCATCCGTGAAGAGGGTGTTGAGCGAGCTCAGTTTCTGATTGATCAGGTATTGGGAGAAGCCCGCAAAGGCGGCGTTAACGTTGCGGCCGGTGCTGCAGCGCACAACTACGTCAACACCATCGCGGTAGAAGACGAACCGGCCTACCCAGGCAACCTGGATCTGGAACGCCGCATTCGCTCTGCGATCCGTTGGAACGCGATCATGACCGTTCTGCGCGCATCCAAAAAAGACCTGGAGCTGGGCGGCCACATGGCTTCCTTCCAGTCTTCCGCGACCTTCTATGAAGTCTGCTTTAACCACTTCTTCCGCGCACGCAACGAGAAAGACGGCGGCGACCTGGTGTACTTCCAGGGCCACATCTCTCCGGGCGTTTACGCGCGTGCCTTCCTTGAAGGCCGCCTGACCGAAGAACAGATGAACAACTTCCGTCAGGAAGTGCACGGCAACGGCCTGTCCTCTTACCCGCATCCTAAGCTGATGCCGGAATTCTGGCAGTTCCCGACCGTATCCATGGGCCTGGGCCCAATCAGCGCCATTTATCAGGCGAAGTTCCTGAAATACCTGGAACACCGCGGCCTGAAAGACACCTCTGAGCAGACCGTTTACGCCTTCCTGGGCGACGGTGAGATGGATGAGCCGGAATCCAAAGGCGCCATCACCATCGCGACTCGCGAGAAGCTGGACAACCTGGTGTTCGTCATCAACTGCAACCTGCAGCGCCTGGACGGCCCGGTCACTGGTAACGGCAAGATCATCAACGAACTGGAAGGTATCTTCTCCGGCGCAGGCTGGCAGGTGCTGAAAGTGATCTGGGGCGGCCGTTGGGATGAGCTGCTGCGCAAAGACACCAGCGGTAAACTGGTTCAGCTGATGAACGAGACCCTGGACGGCGACTACCAGACCTTCAAATCCAAAGACGGCGCTTACGTGCGCGAGCACTTCTTCGGCCGTTACCCGGAAACCGCGGCGCTGGTCAAAGACATGACCGACGACGAAATCTGGGCGCTGAACCGTGGTGGTCACGATCCGAAGAAAATCTTCGCTGCACTGAAAAAAGCGCAGGACACCAAAGGCAAACCGACCGTTATCCTGGCCCACACCATCAAAGGTTACGGCATGGGTGAAACCGCGGAAGGTAAAAACATCGCTCACCAGGTGAAGAAAATGAACATGGAAGGGGTTCACCACTTCCGCGATCGTTTCAATGTGCCGGTTGCCGATGCTGACATCGAAAAACTGCCGTACATCACCTTCGAGAAAGAATCCGAAGAGTACAAATACCTGCACGAACGTCGCCAGGCGCTGAAAGGCTACGTGCCAACCCGTCTGCCGGAGTTCACCCAGAAGCTGGAAATGCCGGCGCTGGAAGATTTCAGCTCGCTGCTGGAAGAGCAGAACAAAGAGATCTCCACCACTATCGCCTTCGTGCGTGCCCTGAACGTGATGCTGAAGAACAAGTCGATCAAAGATCGCCTGGTGCCAATCATCGCCGACGAAGCGCGTACCTTCGGTATGGAAGGTCTGTTCCGTCAGATCGGTATCTACAGCCCGAACGGCCAGCAGTACACCCCGCAGGACCGTGAGCAGGTTGCTTACTACAAAGAAGACGAGAAAGGTCAAATCCTGCAGGAAGGCATCAACGAACTGGGTGCAGCCTCTTCCTGGCTGGCCGCAGCGACTTCCTACAGCACCAACGATCTGCCGATGATTCCGTTCTACATCTACTACTCGATGTTCGGTTTCCAACGTATCGGCGACCTGTGCTGGGCAGCGGGCGACCAACAGGCGCGTGGCTTCCTGATCGGCGGGACCTCGGGCCGTACTACCCTGAACGGCGAAGGTCTGCAGCACGAAGATGGCCACAGTCACATTCAGTCTCTGACCATCCCTAACTGCATCTCTTACGATCCGGCTTACGCGTACGAAGTGGCGGTGATCATGCACGACGGTCTGGTGCGCATGTATGGCGACAACCCAGAAAACGTGTACTACTACCTGACCACGCTGAACGAAAACTACCACATGCCTGCGATGCCGCAGGGTGCGGAAGAAGGTATCCGCAAGGGTATCTACAAGCTGGAAACGCTGGAAGGCAGCAAAGGCAAGGTACAGCTGCTGGGCTCCGGCGCTATCCTGCGCCACGTGCGCGAAGCTGCGCAGATCCTGGCGAAGGACTACGGCGTGGGTTCCGACACCTACAGTGTGACCTCGTTCACCGAACTGGCGCGCGACGGCCAGGATTGCGAGCGTTGGAACATGCTGCACCCAACCGAAACGCCACGCGTGCCTTACATCGCTCAGGTGATGAGCGACGCGCCAGCGGTAGCGTCTACCGACTACATGAAACTGTTCGCTGAACAGGTTCGTACTTATGTGCCGGCCAGCGATTATCGCGTACTGGGCACCGACGGCTTCGGTCGTTCGGACAGCCGCGAAAACCTGCGTCACCACTTCGAAGTCGATGCATCTTACGTGGTGGTTGCTGCTCTGGGTGAACTGGCTAAACGCGGTGAGATTGAAGCTTCTGTGGTTGCTGATGCAATCAAGAAATTCGATATCAACCCGGAAAAAGTTAACCCGCGTCTGGCCTAAGAGGTACTGAATAATGTCTATCGAAATCAACGTACCGGACATCGGTGCAGATGAAGTCGAAATCACCGAGATTCTGGTGAAGGTCGGCGATAAAGTTGAAGCGGAACAATCGCTGATCACCGTGGAAGGCGACAAGGCTTCCATGGAAGTGCCATCCCCTCAGGCGGGCGTGGTGAAAGAGATTAAAGTGGCGGTCGGCGATAAAACCGAAACCGGCAAACTGATCATGATCTTCGAAGCGGCAGGCGCAGCGGAAGCTGCACCGGCGGCGAAAGCGGAAGAAAAACCGGCGGCAGCAGCTGCCCCGGCCGCCGCTGCGGCCAAAGACGTTGCCGTGCCGGACATCGGCGCCGACGAAGTCGAAGTGACCGAGATCCTGGTGAAAGTGGGCGACAAGGTGGAAGCCGAGCAGTCCCTGATCACCGTAGAAGGCGACAAGGCTTCCATGGAAGTGCCTGCGCCGTTCGCGGGCACCGTGAAAGAGATCAAGATCGCGACCGGCGACAAAGTGAAAACCGGTTCCCTGATCATGGTGTTCGAAGTGGCCGGCGCCGCTTCCGCTGCGGCCCCGGCTGCGGCGCAAGCCCCTGCTGCCGCTGCAGCACCTGCGGCCTCTGCGGCCAAAGACGTCGCCGTGCCGGATATCGGCGGTGACGAAGTCGAAGTGACCGAAGTGATGGTTAAGGTGGGCGACAAGGTTGCCGCCGAGCAGTCTCTGATCACCGTGGAAGGCGACAAGGCCTCCATGGAAGTGCCTGCGCCGTTCGCCGGTACCGTGAAAGAGATCAAGATCGCGACCGGCGACAAAGTGAAAACCGGCTCCCTGATCATGGTGTTCGAAGTGGAAGGCGCTGCGCCTGCCGCTGCCGCCGCTCCAGCCGCTAAAGCGGACGCTGCGCCGGCGCCGGCCGCCGCTAAAGCCGCCGCTCCGGCTGCGAAAGCTGACGACAAAGGCGAGTTCGCCGAGAACGCGGCATACGTGCACGCGACCCCGGTCATTCGTCGTCTGGCGCGTGAATTCGGCGTTAACCTGGCGAAAGTGAAAGGCACCGGTCGTAAAGGCCGCATCCTGCGCGAAGACGTTCAGACTTACGTGAAAGACGCGGTGAAACGCGCTGAAGCAGCTCCGGCTGCTGCCGGCGGCGGTCTGCCAGGCATGTTGCCATGGCCGAAAGTGGACTTCAGCAAGTTCGGCGAGATCGAAGAAGTCGAAATGGGCCGCATCCAGAAGATCTCTGGCGCGAACCTGAGCCGCAACTGGGTGATGATCCCGCACGTGACTCACTTCGACAAAACCGACATCACCGATCTGGAAGCGTTCCGCAAGCAACAGAACGAAGAAGCGGCCAAGCGCAAGCTGGACGTGAAGTTCACGCCTGTCGTGTTCATCATGAAAGCCGTTGCTGCCGCTCTGGAGCAGATGCCGCGCTTCAACAGCTCGCTGTCCGAAGATGGCCAGAAGCTGACGCTGAAGAAATACATCAACATCGGCGTGGCGGTAGATACCCCGAACGGCCTGGTGGTTCCAGTGTTCAAGGACGTGAACAAGAAGAGCATCACCGAGCTGTCTCGCGAACTGATGGCCATCTCTAAGAAAGCGCGCGACGGCAAGCTGACCGCGGGCGAGATGCAGGGCGGCTGCTTCACCATCTCCAGCCTGGGTGGCATCGGGACGACCCACTTCGCGCCGATCGTCAACGCGCCGGAAGTGGCTATCCTGGGCGTCTCCAAGTCTGCGATGGAGCCGGTCTGGAACGGTAAAGAGTTCATGCCGCGCCTGATGATGCCGATGTCGCTGTCCTTCGACCACCGCGTTATCGACGGTGCCGATGGTGCGCGCTTCATCACCATCATCAACAACATGTTGTCCGACATTCGCCGTCTGGTGATGTAATGCAAAAGGGGCGCAGCATGCTGCGCCCCTGATGATTCTGTAGCAGTTTTGTCGGATTTTGCACAACTCGACAAAATTGTTGAGACACGGGTCACTCGAACACGCTTTGCAGATTATTAACAATTCTGTAAACTGCTCGCGGTGTAAGCGTCCCGGTGGATGAAGGGCGTTATGAGATCGATTAGCAATAAAAATGACGTCTGACCCGCCGGACAATCAATTAAGAGGTCATGATGAGTACTGAAATTAAAACTCAGGTCGTGGTACTTGGGGCGGGCCCGGCAGGTTACTCTGCAGCCTTTCGTTGCGCTGACTTAGGTCTTGAAACCGTTCTGGTTGAACGTTATTCCACTCTGGGCGGGGTTTGCCTGAACGTGGGATGTATCCCTTCCAAAGCACTGCTGCACGTTGCCAAAGTGATCGAAGAAGCCAAAGCGCTGGCCGAACACGGCATCGTTTTCGGCGAGCCGAAAACCGACATCGACAAAGTGCGCGTCTGGAAAGAAAAAGTCATCACTCAGCTGACCGGCGGTCTGGCTGGCATGGCGAAAGGCCGTAAAGTGAAAGTGGTCAACGGCTTGGGCAAGTTCACCGGCGCTAACACCCTGGTTGTGGAAGGCGAAAACGGCCCAACCACCATCAACTTCGACAACGCCATCATCGCTGCAGGTTCTCGTCCGATCCAACTGCCATTCATTCCTCATGAAGATCCACGCGTGTGGGATTCCACCGATGCGCTGGAGCTGAAAACCGTCCCAGAGCGTCTGCTGGTTATGGGCGGCGGCATCATCGGCCTGGAAATGGGCACCGTATACCATGCGCTGGGTTCACAGATCGACGTCGTTGAAATGTTCGATCAGGTTATCCCGGCGGCAGATAAAGACGTGGTGAAAGTCTTCACCAAACGTATCAGCAAGCAGTTCAACCTGATGCTGGAAACCAAAGTGACCGCAGTAGAAGCCAAAGAAGACGGCATCTACGTCACGATGGAAGGTAAAAAAGCGCCGGCAGAACCACAGCGTTACGACGCGGTGCTGGTGGCGATCGGCCGCGTGCCGAACGGCAAACTGCTGGATGCCGGTAAAGCCGGTGTTGAAGTTGACGAGCGTGGCTTCATCAACGTCGACAAACAGCTGCGCACCAACGTGCCGCACATCTTCGCTATCGGCGACATCGTCGGTCAGCCGATGCTGGCGCACAAAGGCGTGCACGAAGGCCACGTTGCCGCAGAAGTTATCGCCGGCATGAAGCACTACTTCGATCCGAAAGTGATCCCATCCATCGCTTACACCGAGCCGGAAGTGGCATGGGTGGGTCTGACCGAGAAAGAAGCGAAAGAGAAAGGCATCAGCTACGAAACCTCCACCTTCCCGTGGGCGGCTTCCGGCCGTGCGATCGCTTCCGACTGTGCAGACGGCATGACCAAACTGATCTTCGACAAAGAAACTCACCGCATCATCGGTGGCGCGATTGTCGGCACCAACGGCGGCGAGCTGCTGGGTGAAATCGGTCTGGCTATCGAGATGGGCTGCGACGCGGAAGACATCGCGCTGA
This sequence comes from Serratia sp. CY47444, assembly GCF_052168635.1. Taxonomy (NCBI): domain Bacteria; kingdom Pseudomonadati; phylum Pseudomonadota; class Gammaproteobacteria; order Enterobacterales; family Yersiniaceae; genus Serratia; species Serratia sp. CY47444. Next base: position 38,866 of record NZ_JBJNMH010000022.1, on the reverse strand, counting down.
CCATCCACGCTCACCCGACCCTGCACGAATCCGTGGGCCTGGCGGCGGAAATCTACGAAGGCAGCATCACCGACCTGCCTAACCCGAAAGCCAAGAAGAAGTAATTCTGCTGGCTTGACCGGTTAACAAGCGGCTCCTGAGAAGGGGCCGTTTTTTTTTTGCTCAGATGCACCAAGCGGTATTTTTGTGGCCGCTGCGCCAAATTCCGATCCTCCTGCTTATATCCACTCTAACTATATGGATATAATGCCCTGCTAGTCCGGCAGCCGATTACGCTGCGCTCAACGATTCAGCAAAGATTTAATGTTGCTTTTATGTGAACGAATTAACAACCGTTTCAAATCCTGATATGCTGGCTGAGCGGAACCGGGCACTGTACCTTACAGTCCAGGACATCGACAGCAGTGCCCCGTCAGGATAGATGGCATCAATATCGCCGTGCGCTCTACCCATCAGTCTTTCATGCTGTAACGCTGTTTGACCGTGCTTGTTTGCCCCAATCACCGTTTCGGGGCCTTTACGGGCCGATCGCCTAGCCACAGAGTGAAACCCCAAGGGTATAAACCCGGTTTGCATATACGCCAGGCACAATAAATGACAATGAGAGCGAGGAGAACGTCGTGCTAGAAGAATACCGTAAGCACGTAGCCGAGCGTGCTGCTGAGGGCATCGCCCCTAAGCCGCTAGACGCCACCCAAATGGCCGCGCTGGTCGAACTACTGAAGAATCCGCCAAAAGGCGAAGAAGAATTCCTGTTAGACCTGCTGATTAACCGTGTTCCACCGGGCGTCGACGAAGCCGCCTACGTCAAAGCAGGTTTCCTGGCGGCCATCGCCAAAGGCGAAGCGACATCCCCCCTGGTTACCCCCGAGAAAGCCATTGAACTGTTAGGCACCATGCAGGGCGGTTATAACATTCATCCGCTGATCGATGCCCTGGACAACGAAACGCTGGCGCCTATCGCCGCTAAAGCGCTGTCCCACACGCTGCTGATGTTCGACAACTTCTACGACGTGGAAGATAAGGCCAAGGCCGGTAACCCGCACGCCAAACAGATCATGCAGTCCTGGGCCGACGCCGAATGGTATCTGTCGCGCCCTGAGCTGGCGGAAAAGATCACCGTCACCGTGTTCAAAGTCACCGGTGAAACCAACACCGATGACCTTTCTCCGGCGCCGGACGCCTGGTCGCGCCCGGACATCCCGCTGCACGCGCTGGCGATGCTGAAAAACGAACGTGAAGGCATCGTGCCGGATCAGCCGGGCAGCGTCGGCCCGATCAAACAGATCGAGCTGCTGAACAAGAAAGGCTTCCCGCTGGCCTACGTCGGCGACGTGGTCGGCACCGGTTCTTCCCGTAAATCCGCCACCAACTCCGTGCTGTGGTTTATGGGCGATGACATCCCGCATGTGCCGAACAAGCGCGGCGGTGGCGTGGTGCTGGGCGGCAAGATTGCGCCTATCTTCTTCAACACCATGGAAGATGCCGGCGCCTTGCCGATCGAAGTGGACGTGTCCGAGCTGAACATGGGTGACGTGATCGACGTTTACCCGTACAAAGGTGAAGTGCGCAACCACGAGACCGGTGCGCTGATCGCCAACTTCGAGCTGAAAACCGACGTGCTGCTGGATGAAGTGCGCGCCGGCGGCCGTATCCCGCTGATCATCGGCCGCGGTCTGACCACCAAGGCGCGCGAAGCGCTGGGTCTGCCGCACAGCGAGGTGTTCCGTATCGCCAAACCGGTTGCCGCGAGCAGCAAAGGCTTCTCGCTGGCGCAGAAAATGGTCGGCCGCGCCTGCGGCGTCGCCGGTATTCGCCCTGGCGAATACTGCGAACCGAAGATGACCTCCGTCGGTTCTCAGGACACCACCGGCCCGATGACCCGCGATGAGTTGAAAGACCTGGCCTGCCTGGGCTTCTCTGCCGATCTGGTCATGCAGTCGTTCTGCCACACCGCCGCGTATCCGAAACCGGTCGACGTGACCACGCACCATACGCTGCCTGACTTCATCATGAACCGCGGCGGCGTCTCGCTGCGTCCGGGCGACGGCGTGATCCACTCCTGGCTGAACCGCATGCTGCTGCCTGACACCGTCGGCACCGGCGGCGATTCCCACACCCGCTTCCCGATCGGTATCTCCTTCCCGGCCGGTTCCGGCCTGGTGGCATTTGCCGCCGCGACGGGCGTGATGCCGCTGGATATGCCTGAGTCGGTGCTGGTGCGCTTCAAAGGCAAAATGCAGCCGGGCATCACCCTGCGCGATCTGGTGCACGCCATCCCTTACTATGCGATCCAGCAAGGGCTGCTGACCGTCGAGAAGAAGGGCAAGAAAAACATCTTCTCCGGCCGCATTCTGGAGATCGAAGGCCTGCCGGACCTGAAGGTCGAGCAGGCGTTTGAGCTGACCGATGCGTCCGCCGAACGTTCCGCCGCCGGTTGTACCATCAAATTGGACAAGGCGCCGATCGAAGAGTACCTGAACTCCAACATCGTGCTGCTGAAGTGGATGATCTCCGAAGGCTACGGCGATCGCCGTACGCTGGAGCGCCGTATTCAGGGCATGGAAAAATGGCTGGCGGATCCGCAGCTGCTGGAAGGCGATGCGGATGCGGAATACGCAGCGGTGATCGACATCGATCTGAACGAGATCAAAGAGCCGATCCTGTGTGCGCCGAACGATCCTGATGATGCACGCCTGCTGTCCGACGTGGCCAACAGCAAAATCGATGAAGTGTTCATCGGTTCTTGCATGACCAACATCGGCCACTTCCGTGCGGCCGGCAAACTGCTGGATCAGCACAAGGGCCAGCTGCCGACCCGTCTGTGGGTGGCGCCGCCAACCAAGATGGATGCGGCTCAGCTGACCGAAGAAGGCTACTACAGCGTCTTCGGCAAGAGCGGTGCGCGTATCGAGATCCCGGGCTGCTCGCTGTGCATGGGCAACCAGGCGCGCGTGGCGGACGGCGCGACGGTGGTCTCCACCTCGACCCGTAACTTCCCGAACCGTCTGGGCACCGGTGCCAACGTCTATCTGGCGTCTGCCGAACTGGCAGCGGTTGCGTCCCTGCTGGGCCGCCTGCCGACGCCGGACGAATACCAGACCTACATGGCGCAGGTCGACAAGACGGCGGCGGATACCTACCGTTACCTGAACTTTGACCAGTTGGGGCAGTACACCGAAAAAGCCGACGGTGTGATCTTCCAAACCGCCGTGTAAGCCGCTATATTGCGCAACTGTTTAACGGGAGGCCTTGGCCTCCCGTTTTATTTTGCTCAGTTGCCAACTTTGCGAGCGCTCACTGAGTTAGTCCGCCATTTATGTTTACACTAAGAAAAAGGGCTCAGGAGGGCATGCTATGGATTACGAATTTCTGCGTGACGTCACCGGTCAGGTGATCGTCAGATTTTCGATGGGGCATGAAGCGATTGGCCACTGGATCAACGAAGAAGTTAAAGGCGATTTCAACCTGCTGGACCGGATTGAAGCCGGTGCGGCCGAGGTCAAAGGCAGCGAGCGTCAATGGCAGCTGGAAGGCCATGAATATACGCTGCTGATGGATGGTGAAGAAGTGATGATCCGCGCCAATCAGCTGGAGTTTGAGGGCGATGAAATGGAAGAGGGGATGAACTACTACGACGAAGAAAGCCTCTCATTCTGCGGCGTTGAGGACTTTCTGCTGGTGTTGAAGGCCTATCGTTCTTTCATGCTGAAGTACTAAGCATCAGGGCGCGGCGTGCCGCGCCCTTTCCATCACAGATGCGGAATATTGCGGCCGTAATAGATTTCCTGCATCTCTTTCCATAACAGATCGGTGATCTGCTTGCGTTCGGCTGCGCTCAACGCCTCCGGCTCCGCGTTAAACAGGTAGTGCTTCAGATCGAAATCTTTCAGCAACATCTTGGTATGGAAGATATTTTCCTGGTAAACGTTCACGTCCATCATGTGGTACAGCGCCTTGATGTCTTCCGACATAAAGTTCTGGATCGAATTAATCTCATGATCGATGTAATGTTTCACGCCGTTCACGTCGCGGGTAAAACCGCGCACGCGATAGTCCATGGTGACGATGTCGGATTCCAGCTGGTGAATTAAGTAGTTCAGCGCCTTGAGGGGCGAAATGACGCCGCAGGTCGAGACCTCGATATCGGCGCGAAAGGTGCATAGCCCGCCTTCCGGATGGCTTTCCGGGTAGGTATGTACGCAGATATGGCTTTTGTCCAGATGCGCGACGACCGTATTCGGCAACGGGCCTGGGTGTTCCGACGTATCGACGTCTTTCGGATCGATGGGCTCTTCGCTGACCAGGATGGTGACGCTGGCGCCCTGCGGCTCGTAGTCCTGACGCGCGATGTTCAGAATATTGGCGCCGATGATCGAGCAGGTCTCGCTCAGGATCTCGGTCAGCCGGTTGGCGTTATATTGTTCGTCTATGTAGGCGATATAGCCGTCGCGATCGTCCGCGGTTTTGGCATAACAAATATCGTAAATACAAAAACTCAGGCTCTTGGTCAGGTTGTTGAAGCCGTGCAGTTTTAGCTTATGCAATTTAGGCCACCTCCTTTATCTTCTCGCTTAACGTGTTACGTTCAGGGCATTGAGCAAATATTGCGGCAGGGCAAAGCTGCCGACGTGAATTGCCGGGTTGTAATAACGGCAGTGTAGGCCGCTTTGGTTAAAGCGCTGTTGCAGGGTAGGCAGATCGCGCTGGCGCAGTGCCGGGTTCTGGCTCGCCCAGGCAAAGGTCATGATGCCGCCGTAATAGGTCGGGATCGCCGCCTGATAGAAGCTGACGTCGCTAAAGTAGCGGCTCAGTTTGGCGTGGCTGTTGATTGCCTCGTCCTGTTGCAGGAAGCAGACGCCGTTCTGCGCAACGAAAATGCCGCCCTCATTCAGGCAGCGGGCGCAGCCTTCATAAAACGCTGAGGTGAACAGGCTTTCGCCGGGGCCGATCGGATCGGTGCAGTCGGAGATGATCACATCGAACGTTTCGTCGGTTTGATTCACGAAGTTGACGCCGTCGTCGATCACCAACTTGAAGCGCGGATCGTCATAGGCGCCGGCGCTGTGGTTGGGCAGGTATTGGCGGCAGAACTCGACGACACCGGCGTCGATCTCGACCATGGTGATCTGCTCCACGCCAGGATGCCGGCTGACTTCGCGCAGCATGCCGCCGTCGCCGCCGCCGATGATCAGCACTTTCTTCGCCTGGCCATGCGCTAGCAGCGGCACGTGGGTCAGCATTTCGTGATAGATGAACTCGTCACGCTCGGTGGTTTGCACCACGCCGTCGAGCGCCATCACGCGCCCCAGGACCGGGTTCTCGAAGATCACCAGATCCTGATGATCGGTCTTCTCGCGGTACAGCACCTTCTCTACCGAGAAATACTGGCCGAAGCCCGTATGCAGCGTTTCGTACCAAATTTCTTTCTGGGTCATGTGCGGGAAACTCCGTAATAACAGCCATGAAAAATCGGCGCAACATCATAGCTAACTCTGTCTGGCGATGCACGGTTGAATTTCAGACAGAGAGAGCGAAAGGCGGGTGGGGGAGAAGGGCGGAATTAGTTGGCGTAGGCCAGCAGGCTCAAAGAGTCGCGCGCCAGCGATTTGCACTTCTTAGGCGTTGGAATGGCGATGCCGCTGAGATCGCGATAGCTGTCTTCGCCCAGCGCCTTCATGTTAAAGCTGTTGTAGTTGCTCAAATCCCAGCGGTTTTGTTGCGCGAAATAGACAATGGCGCGTTTGATTTGCGCATTTGGCAAATCGTTGTAGCCGCAATCATTTTTCAAATAAATAAATACCGCCGTCAGATCGGCCAGATCTTCCGCCTCGGATTCATTCAGCGCCAGACTGGCGTTGGAGAAGCCCAGCATCGCCAGCAACAGCATCGATAACGTTGTTTTTTTCATCATGAAATAGGCCTGTTTGTCGTCTGCTGACGTTACCACACTTGCCTGTAAAGGCACCAAATTTTATTGCTGCCGGGCCGGCGTCGCGCGTGCCGGTCATACTCTCTTGATTGTGAGGCATAGCTTAAAATACCGCCAGGAAAGGCTTGACCTTCCGCCTGGGGGAAGGTTTAGGCTGACGGCATTGAGTTATGTCACTGAGAAAAGGGAGTCAGCGATGTTACGCCGTGATTTTATTAAATTAACCGCTGCGCTGGGCGCGGCGAGCGCATTGCCGTTATGGAGCCGGGCCGCTTGGGCGGCCGATCGGCCGGCCTTGCCGGTACCGCCGCTGTTGATGCCGGACGCGCAGGGAAAGATTGCGCTGGCGCTGCAGGCGGGTGAAACCCGCTGGTTGCCCGGTGCCGCCACCAAAACCTGGGGATTCAACGGCGCGCTGCTCGGGCCGGCGGTGAAGCTGCAGCGTGGCCAGCCGGTGACGGTCGATATCAAAAACAGCCTGGCGGAGGCCAGTACCGTCCACTGGCACGGGCTGGAAATTCCCGGCGACGTCGATGGCGGCCCGCAGGCGCTGATCCACCCCGGCGCGACGCGCACGGTGAATTTCACCGTCGAACAACCGGCCGCTACCTGCTGGTTCCACCCGCACACGCACGGTAAAACCGGCAGCCAGGTGATGATGGGGCTGGCGGGGTTGGTGCTGCTGGAAGACGATGAAAGCGCCAAACTGCCGCTGCCGAAAACCTGGGGGCAGGATGATATTCCGGTGATCCTGCAGGATAAGCGGCTGGGCAAAGACGCGCAGATCGAATACCGCCTGGACGTGATGAGCGCGGCGGTGGGCTGGTTTGGCGATCGCATGTTCACCAACGGCGCGCAGTATCCGCAACATCTGGCGCCGCGCGGCTGGCTGCGTCTGCGTTTTCTCAACGGTTGCAACGCCCGCTCGTTGAATCTGGCGGCCAGTGACAACCGTCCGCTGTATGTTATCGCCAGCGACGGCGGTTTCCTGGCTGAGCCTGTGAAGCTGACCGAGCTGCCGATGCTGATGGGCGAACGCTTTGAAGTTCTGGTGGATGCCTCCGACGGGAAAGCGTTCGATATCGTGACGCTGCCGGTGAAACAGATGGGCATGACGCTGGCTCCGTTCGATCAGCCGCTGCCGGTGTTGCGCATTCAGCCGTCGTTGGCACAGGGTATCAAAACCATGCCGGACAGCCTGGTGAAGCTGCCGACATTGCCTGCCACCACTGGTATCCAGGAGCGTTGGCTGCAGCTGATGATGGATCCGCAGCTGGATATGCTCGGCATGCAGGCGCTGATGGATCGTTATGGTCACCAGGCGATGGCTGGCATGAGCATGAATCATGGCGCGACGGGTGCTGGAGACATGAAAGGCATGGAGAAGGGCGGCATGCAGGGCATGGACCACGGCAACATGAAGGGCATGGATCATGGCAAGATGGCCGGGATGGATCACGGCGGCGCGCAGAGCAAAGCCAAACCGTTCGATTTCAGCCACGGCAACATGATCAACGGCAAGGCCTTCGACATGAACAAACCGATGTTTGCCGCCAAACGGGGCCAGTATGAAAAATGGACCATTTCCGGTGAGGGCGACATGATGCTGCACCCATTCCACATTCACGGCACCCAGTTCCGTATCCTTTCGGAAAACGGCAAACCGCCGGCGGCGCATCGCAGCGGCTGGAAGGACACGGTGCGCGTCGAAGGTTGGCGCAGCGAAGTGCTGGTGCGTTTCGATCATCCGGCAAGCAGCGAACATGCGTATATGGCCCACTGCCACCTGTTGGAGCATGAAGATACCGGCATGATGATGGGCTTTACCGTCGACGACTGATCGCGGTTCATCGCTCAGGTGGCGGTGCGCTCGCGTCGCCACCGCTTGGTTCAATGAAAGGAAGCCGTTATACTGATTAAAATATCAGCTGTTGAGGAGCGCGTCATGCCGACAAAATTGGATCCCATCGTCTCTGAGTTTGAGACTCAAGAACAGGCTGATAGCTACGATCGTTGGTTCAGAAGCACCGTGGAATCTTCTGTCAATAGCGACACCCCCCGTATCCCCCATGATGAAGTCATGGCTGGTGCTCGTCACATTATCGAGCAGGCGAAAGCCAAAAGAAAATCGGCCTGACCCTTATGTTAACCGTTAAATGGACTGACGAAGCAAAAACGGGTTTATATACGCTGCTGGCTTTTATCGCTGAGCGAAATCCACTTGCCGCTGAGGCTTTGTTGCAACGTATCGAAGAGTCGGTTATCCCGTTAGCGGAGCATCCTTATCTATTCCGGCCTGGCAGGGTGAACGGGACTCGTGAAATGGTTGTTCATCCTAATTACATTGTGGTTTACCGCGTGCTGGCTGCACATATTGAAATAGTGAGTGTCCTGCACGCTCGTCAGGAATACCCTTAATAAAGAAAACTCCCCTGTCCGGGAGAGAGGCAAGTCGTAACGGCCTATGCTAAACTCTGCGCCTTTCTTCCGGCAACTGACCTGAATACTATGAAACACACTGTAGACGTAATGATTTCCGAGCAGGAAGTTAAGACCCGTATCGCCGAACTTGGCCACCAGATCACCGAACATTACCGCGACAGCGGCAGCGACATGGTACTGGTCGGGCTGCTGCGCGGCTCCTTCATGTTCATGGCCGATCTCTGCCGCGCGATCGACGTGCCGCACGAAGTCGACTTTATGACCGCCTCCAGCTACGGCAGCGGTATGTCCACCACCCGCGACGTGAAGATCCTCAAGGATCTAGACGAAGACATTCGCGGCAAAGACGTGCTGATCGTGGAAGACATCATCGATTCCGGCAACACGCTGAACAAAGTGCGCGAGATTTTGGCGCTGCGCGGGCCGAAATCGCTGGCGATTTGCACCTTGCTGGACAAACCTGAGCGCCGTGAAGTGCAGGTGCCGGTCGAATATGTCGGCTTCTCGATCCCGGATGAGTTCGTGGTGGGGTATGGCATCGACTACGCTCAGCGCTACCGTCACCTGCCGTACGTCGGCAAAGTGGTGCTGCTGGACGAGTAATTGGATGTGGGGCGCGGCAAGCCGCGCCCGCGGCGGGGTTATACGCCTTTATCCTGCTTCAGTTTGGCTATCGCTTTGCGGTAGCCCATCTCCAGGCTCTCGCGGCTGGTCGCCAGCACTTCCATATCGCGCAGACGGCCGTCCTGAATGCCGTACACCCAACCGTGGATCATCACCTTCTGGCCGCGCTTCCAGGCGGACTGCATGATGGTGGAGTGGCCCAGGTTGTACACTTGTTCAATGACGTTGATCTCGCACAGCATGTCGAAACGCTGTTCCGGCGGCAGCTCGCCCAGCAGCGAGCTGTGCTTGTACCACAGATCGCGAATGTGCAGCAGCCAGTTGTCGATCAACCCCAGTTCCGGGTTTTCCACCGCCGCCTGCACGCCGCCGCAGCCCAGGTGGCCGCAGATGATGATGTGTTCGACTTCCAGCACATCTACCGCATACTGCACCACCGACAGGCAGTTAAGATCGGTGTGGATAACGAGGTTCGCCACGTTGCGATGGACGAATAGTTCACCCGGCTCGAGGCCGGTCAGGCGTTCTGCGGGAACGCGGCTGTCAGAGCAACCAATCCATAAGAAGCGGGGCTTTTGCGCCTGGGCTAAACGTTCAAAAAATTCCGGGTCTTCCTGACTGATATTGGCCGACCAGGCCTGGTTGTTGGCGATAAGCTCTTCGATTTCTTTCATGAAGGTGATTGACCCGTAACGAACAGATTGCGTTGGAGTAATATAGGGTAAGCGTCACAATTTGGAAATCGGAACAGTGGTGCAACCTCATTTACCGCACGGATTCGACGCAGTGAAAACGCCGTCGATGCTAGGATTATTGTTAGTGTTTCAAGCCTCGCAAACAGGGGCGCGGCGGCATACTCATCGTCATAAGGTACTATTTTACATATGAATTATGCACTGGAATTAGCGCAGCTGACCAAGACTTACGCCGGTGGCGTCAAGGCGCTGCGCGGCATCGACCTGAGCGTCGAGGCGGGGGATTTTTATGCTCTGCTGGGGCCAAACGGCGCCGGAAAGTCCACCACCATCGGCATCATCAGCTCGCTGGTGAACAAAACCGCCGGCAGCGTGCGGGTGTTCGGTTATGACATCGATAAAGACATCGTCAACGCCAAGCGCCAGCTCGGCCTGGTGCCGCAGGAGTTCAACTTCAACCCGTTCGAGACCGTGTTGCAGATCGTGGTGAACCAGGCGGGTTACTACGGCGTCACGCGGCGTGAAGCGATGGCACGCGCCGAGAAATACCTCAATCAGCTGGATCTGTGGGGCAAGCGCAACGAGCGCGCCCGTATGCTGTCCGGCGGCATGAAGCGCCGTCTGATGATCGCCCGCGCGTTGATGCACCAACCGAAGCTGCTGATCCTCGATGAGCCGACCGCCGGGGTGGATATCGAACTGCGTCGCTCTATGTGGGGCTTCCTGAAAGAGCTGAACGCCCAAGGCACCACCATCATCCTCACCACCCACTATCTGGAAGAGGCGGAAATGCTGTGCCGCAACATCGGCATCATCCAGAACGGGGAACTGGTGGAAAACACCTCGATGAAAGGGCTGCTGGCCAAGCTGAAGTCGGAAACTTTCATCCTCGATCTGGCGGCGAAGAGCCCGCTGCCTAAGCTGGACGGTTACCACAGCCGCCTGACGGATACCTCGACGCTGGAAGTGGAGGTGATGCGCGAGCAGGGGCTGAACGGCCTGTTCGCCCAGTTGAGCGCGCAGGGCGTGCAGGTACTGAGCATGCGCAACAAGGCGAACCGCCTGGAAGAGCTGTTTGTCACCCTGGTTAACGGCAATGGAGAAAAAGCATGACGCGTTTGTATTGGGTGGCCTTACAAAGCATCTGGGCCAAAGAGGTAAACCGCTTCGCGCGCATCTGGATCCAGACCCTGGTGCCGCCGGTGATCACCATGACGCTGTACTTCATCATCTTCGGTAACCTGATCGGTTCGCGTATCGGTGATATGCACGGCTTCAGCTACATGCAGTTCATCGTGCCCGGCCTTATCATGATGGCGGTCATTACCAACTCCTATGCCAACGTCGCCTCGTCGTTCTTCAGCGCCAAGTTTCAGCGCAACATTGAGGAACTGCTGGTGGCGCCGGTGCCGACCCACGTGGTGATCGCCGGCTATGTCGGCGGCGGCGTGGCCCGCGGTATCTGCGTCGGCGTGCTGGTGACCATCATCTCGCTGTTCTTCGTGCCGCTGCAGGTACACGCCTGGTGGGTGATTGCGCTGACGCTGTTGCTGACGGCGATCCTGTTCTCGCTGGCGGGGCTGATCAACGCGGTGTTTGCCACCACTTTCGATGATATCAGCCTGATCCCGACCTTCGTGCTGACGCCGCTGACTTACTTGGGCGGGGTGTTCTACTCGCTGTCGCTGCTGCCGCCATTCTGGCAGGCGGTGTCCAAGCTGAATCCGATCGTCTATATGATCAGCGGCTTCCGCTACGGCTTCCTCGGCATCAACGATGTGCCGCTGGCGTTCACCATGGCGGTGCTGGTGGCATTTATCGCGGTGTTCTATCTGCTGTCCTGGTATCTGATCGAGCGCGGCCGCGGCCTGCGCAGCTGATCATATCACGCTCCCGCTTTCCCGGCGGGAGCGCCTTTCTTGATTTGGCGCAGGCGGCGCGTAAATCAATAGAATTGCTCAAATAACCGCTAGTTCCCCGCTGTTCAAATCGTGCTATGCTGGCGCTCCACATTTCCTTCACTTTTGTCATTACGCACTCGTAAGCAGAACATCATCATGCGGTCTCAATACACGTTAACGGCTGGGTTACTCGGCATTCTGATGTCGTTGGTTTCCCCTGTGAGCCTGGCTAATCTGCTGTCGGAAGACGGCGCGGTTAAATCTGAATACATGGAAGCGCAGCGCGATAGCGAAGTCTATGCGTTGGTGGGCGAGCATGTGATCCCGGTAGGGGAAGTGAAGCGCGGGCAGCTGATCCAAGTCTTCCCGGCGGATGCGGAATACTACGAATTCAAATTCGGGCACGGTACCGGCTTTATCGATAAAGACGACGTGCGTGAATTGAAGAAGTCGCGCAAGGTGCAAGACGATTTGGGCGAGCTGAACAAACCGCTGACCAACCAGAATCTGATCACGCAAAAAACGATAGACGTATACACCGCAGCGGACAAGGACAGCGAGGTCTTGGGCACGCTGGAAGGCAACCTGCGCTATCCCATCATCGGCAAGCTGAAAGATCGCCTGAACAACACCTGGTACGAGGTCAACATCGGCGAGCGGCTGGGGTTCATTAATGAGTTGGACTGCGAGATCGATAACGGCATACCGGTGCTGACTTACCACCACCTGCTGAAAAACGAAGAGAACAAACGCTTCCGCCACACCTCGACCACCACCTCAGACGTGGCGTTCAGCAACCAAATGACCTATCTGAAGCAGGCGGGCTACGACACCATTTCGCTGTATCAGCTGGAAGCCTACCTGAAAAATCAGATCAACCTGCCTGGCAAGGCGATCGTGCTGACCTTCGACGACGGGCTGAAGTCGGTTTATCGCTACGCTTACCCGGTGCTGAAGGATTACGGTTTCCGCGCCACGGCGTTCATCATCTCTTCGCGCATCAAACGCCACCCGCAGAAATGGAACCCGGACTCGCTGCAGTTTATGAGCGTTTCGGAGCTCAAGCAGATTCAGGACGTGTTCGACGTGCAGTCGCATACCCATTTTCTGCACCGCACCGACGGCAACCGCCAGCCGATTTTGCTGAGCCGTTCGTTGCACAATATCGAGTTCGATTTTGAGCGCTCGCGCCGCGCGCTGTCGCAGTTCAATCCGCACGTGCTGTATCTGTCTTATCCGTTCGGCGGCTATAACCAACGGGCGATTCAGGCGGCGCAGGACGCCGGGTTCCATCTGGCGGTGACCACGGTGCAGGGCAAGGTGAAGCCGGGGGATAACCCCTATACGCTGAAGCGGCTGTATATTCTGCGCACCGACTCGATCCAGACCATGGCGGATCGGATAGCCAACAAGCCGGGTACGGTGGTGGTGCAGTAGGGAAGAACGGGCGCGTAAGGCGCCCGTTTTATTGTCAGGCGACCTGAACCGGCACGGCTTTCGCCTTGCGCTGCAGGTTGTTGTCACCTTCGAAATAGGCGACTTTCGGGTGGTGCTGGCGGGCGTCGGCGTCGGTCATTTGCACATAGGAGCAGATGATCAGTTTGTCGCCCACGCAGGCGCAGCGCGCGGCGGCGCCGTTGACCGAAATGATGCGCGAACCGCGCTCGGCGGCGATGGCGTAGGTGGAGAAGCGCTGGCCGTTATCCACGTTGTAAATATCGATCGCTTCATATTCCAGAATGCCGGCGGCCTCCAGGAAATCCTGGTCGATGGCGCAGGACCCTTCATAGTGCAAGTCAGCCTGAGTGACTTTGACGCGATGCAGCTTGCCTTGCAGCATAGTACGTATCATAGCTTTACCTAACTGAATATCGGCCTTCACAGGCGCTGGGGTTGAACATCTCTCCTGCATCCCTGCAATCTCTATCGTCACCGATTGCCCCGCCATTGTCTACCAATGGCCTGGGTTTCAGGGTGACGATAGTATAAAAAACGGCTTACAGCGTCAGGTCGACCTGCTGGTTGTCGATAAGACGCGCCTTGCCCAGCCAGGCGGCCATCAGCACCACCGCCCGCTGGCTATCTACCGTCAGCGGCTGCAGGCTGTCGGCGTCGCGAATAAACAGCTCATCCGGCGTAAAGCCGGCGGCGCGCAGTTGCTCGGCGGTCTGCTCCAGCAGCGTTTCAACATGGCGTTCGCCATTGGCCAACTGCTGCGCCAGCGCGTTCATGATCTTGCTCAGTTGCGGCGCTATCTTGCGCTCTTCGGCGGTCAGGTAGCCATTGCGCGAACTGAGGGCCAGGCCGTCTTTGGCGCGCACGGTCGGCACGCCGACGATATCGATGTCGTAACCCATGTCCGCCACCATTTTGCGGATCAGCGCCAGCTGTTGGTAATCCTTCTCGCCGAAGCAGGCCAAATCAGGCTGTACCAGGTTGAACAGCTTGCTGACGATGGTGGAAACGCCACGGAAGTGGCCCGGCCGGCTTGCGCCTTCCAGGATGCTGGAGATGCCGGGCACGTCGACGTAGGTCTGCTGCTCCAGCCCCTGCGGATAGACCGCGGCCGGGGCCGGGGCAAACACCAGATCGACGCCGCGGCGGGTCAGCTTCTCGCTGTCTTCCTGGAGCGTGCGCGGGTAGCGCGCCAGATCGTCCGGCCGATCGAACTGCATCGGGTTGACGAAGATGCTCACCACCACCACGTCGGCGCGGGCGCGCGCTTCATCGACCAGCGTCATGTGGCCGTCGTGCAGGTTGCCCATGGTCGGCACCAGCGCGATGCGTTTGCCTTCCTGGCGCCAGCGGCGGATCTGCTGACGCAGCATCGGCAGGGTTTCGATAATAATCATTGGGTGACTCCTGGAACCATCGCTTAGTTAAAAGAGTGTTCAGCCGCCGGGTAGAGGCCTTGCTCCACTTCCTGAATGTAGTGCTGCACCGCCGTGCGGATATCGCCGCTCTGCGCCAGGAAGTTCTTGGCGAACTTCGGCGTGTGGCCGCCGGTGATGCCGAAGGCGTCGTGCATCACCAAGATCTGGCCGTCGGTGCCGTTGCCGGCACCGATGCCGATGACCGGAATGGACAACGCTTCGGTGATCTGGCGCGCCAGCTCGGTCGGCACGCATTCCAGCACCAGCAGCTGAATGCCGGCCAGTTCCAGATTCTGCGCGTCCTGCAGCAGCTGTTTGGCGGCCAGTTCGTCGCGCCCTTGCACCTTATAGCCACCGAACACGTTGACCGACTGCGGCGTCAGGCCCAGGTGGCCGCACACCGGCACGGCGCGCTCGGCGAGCATTTTCACCGTGTCGCACAGCCAGCTGCCACCTTCCAGTTTCACCATGTTGGCGCCGGCGCGCATCAGCTCGGCGGCGTTGGCGAAGGTCTGTTCCGGGGTGGCGTAACTCATGAACGGCAGATCGGCCAGCAGCAGGCAGGCCGGCGCGCCGCGGCGCACGGCGCGCGTGTGGTAGGCCACGTCGGCGACGGTGACCGGCAGCGTGGAGTCGTGGCCCTGCAGCGTCATGCCCAGCGAATCGCCCACCAACAGGACTTTGATGCCTTGCTCTTCAAACAGTTTGGCAAAGCTGGCATCGTAGGCGGTAAGGGTAGCAAACTTGCGCTGCTCCTGTTTCCACTGGCGCAAATGGGTCACGGTGGTGGGTTTCATCACAACGTCTCCTGAAACGGGCCGTGCGGCTTACGCAGGCCCAGGCTGCAAAAAAGTGCAGCCATTCTACTGTAACCCGATCGGGGTGGGTAGCGCGGATCGCCATGCTTAAGCGGTTCTTAAGAACCTTGTGGTGCAATGGCGCCAAGACTCAAAAGGGATACTCATGCGAATTCTGTTGATCGAAGATGACAAACTGATCGGTGACGGCATCAAGGCCGGGCTGACCAAACTCGGCTTCAATCTGGACTGGTTCACCGACGGCGCCGTCGGCAAAAATGCGCTGGACAGTGCGCCGTACGACGCGGTGATCCTCGATCTCAGCCTGCCGGGCCTCGACGGCCTGGATCTGCTGCGCCAGTGGCGCCAGGCGGGGCAGGACGTGCCGGTCCTGATCCTCACCGCCCGCGATGCGCTGGAGCAGCGGGTTAGCGGGCTGCAAAGCGGTGCCGACGATTACCTGTGCAAGCCGTTCGCGCTGGCCGAAGTGGCGGCGCGCCTGCAGGCGCTGATCCGCCGTCGCCACGGCCAACTGATGCCACAGCTGACGCACGGCAACGTGGTGTTCGACAGCGCCACCCGCAGCGTGAGCTGCAACGGCGAGCCGGTGACGCTGACGCCGCGCGAATTGGCGGTACTGGAGCTGTTTCTGCACAACAAGGGGCGGGTGCTGGCGCGGCCGTTGATCCAGGAGAAGCTGTACAACTGGGATGACGAGGTGAGCAGCAACGCGGTGGAGGTACATATTCACCACCTGCGGCGCAAGCTGGGCAACGGCTTCATCCGTACCATCCACGGCGTGGGTTACACGCTGGGGGATGCGCCGTGAAGCGTCTCAGCCTGCGGCTGCGCCTGATCCTGATCTTCAGCCTGCTGGCGCTGCTGACCTGGAGCACCGCCAGCGTGGTGGCCTGGGTGATGTCGCGCAACACCATCAACGAAGTGTTCGATACCCAACAGATGCTGTTCGCCAAACGGCTGGCGACCGCCAACCTCGGCGATCTGCTGGCCGATGAAAGTGCGCGCAGCCTGCCGAAAACCAAGAAGCTGGTGCATCATGGCAAGCGCGGCGAGCAGGACGACGACGCGCTGGCGTTCGCCATCTTCGATCGCGACGGCAAGATGCTGCTCAACGACGGTGAGAACGGCGCTGATTTCCTGTTTGACGGGGAGCGTGAAGGTTTTACCGACGGTGAGCGCAAAGGCGATGATGACAGCTGGCGCCTGGTATGGTTGACCAGCCCCGACGGGCGCTATCGCATTGTCGTGGGGCAGGAGTGGGATTACCGGCGCGATATGGCGCTGGGCATGGTGACAGGCCAATTGGTGCCCTGGCTGGCGACGCTGCCAGTGCTGATGCTGCTGATCGCGCTGATGGTTGGGCGCGAGCTGCGGCCGCTGCGTGCGGTGGCCGCCGGTTTGCGTCGGCGTGCACCCGATGACGCCACGCCGCTGGATGCGCGCCAGGTGCCGACCGAGGTGCGCCCGCTGGTGGATGCGCTCAATGCGCTGTTCTCTCGCATCAACGCTTTGCTGGTGCGAGAGCGACGCTTCACCTCCGATGCCGCGCACGAATTGCGCAGCCCATTGGCGGCATTGCGGGTGCAGACCGAAGTGGTGCAGTTGGCGGGGGATGATGCGCCGATGCGCGAGCACGCGCTGGACAATCTGACGGTCGGCATCGATCGCGCGACCCGGCTGGTGGATCAACTGCTGACGCTGTCGCGGCTGGATTCGCTGTCGGATCTGGCCGAGCTGGCGCCTATCGACTGGAACGATCTGGTGACGATGACCCTGGCGGAACAGGATCGGCAAGCCCATGCGGCGGGTGTGACGCTGCGCTATGAACATCGGGGAACGCCACCGCCGCGTCAGGGGGAAACCTTGCTGTTGTCGCTGCTATTGCGCAACTTGCTGGACAACGCGGTGCGCTATACCCCGCAGGGCGGCGTCGTCACCGTGACGCTGAGCGAACGTTCGCTGACGGTAGAGGATGACGGCCCGGGGGTGACCGCGGAGCATCTGGCGCGGCTGGGAGAACGTTTCTATCGCCCGCCGGGACAGGAACAAACCGGCAGCGGGCTGGGGTTATCGATCGTGCAGCGTATTGCCGGCTTGCATGGTTTACAGATCAGTTTCGCCAATCGCTCGGCGGGGGGATTCGTTGCGCGGTTGGCACTGTAGGTGAGTCAGGATTTCGGTTTTGGCTGATGCCATAGCGCCATGCCGTTTTCCGGCACGCGCTTGAGGCAGCTGGCGAGCGGTTCGCCATCGGGGAAAATCAGATCGGGGGCGATTTCCGCCAGCGGGTAGAGCATGAATTCGCGCTCTTTCAGGCCGTAATGCGGTACCGTCAGGCGCTCGGTATGGATCACCTTGTCGCCGTACAGCATGATGTCTAAATCGAGCGTGCGCGGCCCCCAGCGTTCATCCTTGCGCACGCGCCCCTGATTGCGTTCTATCGCCTGGGTATGGTCGAGCAGCTGTTCGGGCGGCAACAGGGTATCCAGCGCCACCACCGCGTTGAGGAAGTCCGGCTGGTTTTGCGGCCCCAGCGGCTTGGTGCGGTAAAACGAAGAACAGGTGACCAGCCGGGTGCGCGGGAGATGCTCCAGCGCCTCCAGCGCGGCGTTAACCTGTTGCAGCGGCTGCGCCAGGTTGCTGCCCAGCGCGATATAAACGCGGATCATTATGCCCCTTCTTTACGCGGTGCCCGGCGACGAGGACGGCGTTGACGCGCGCGGCGCGGCGCCGGATCGTCACCCAGGGTGCTCAGCATGGCTTTCTGCCGCGCCGGCGTGGCGTCTTGGAACTCACCCCACCACTCGGCCAGACGCAGCATCTCCTGATTGTCTTCCACTTCCGCACGCAGCGCCAGCAAATCATAGGCGGCGCGGAATTTCGGATGTTCCATCAGTTTGTGCGCGCGTTTGCCCTGACGGCGGGACAGGCGCAGCTGCAGCTGCCAGATATCGCGCACCAGCGTGGTGATGCGTTTCGGGATCGCCAGCGAGCGGCACTGCTCGTCGAGTACGTCGTTCATCGCCAGCGCGAAGGCGTCGTAGTACGCCAGGCCGCTTTCCTGCGCCAGCTTCTGCGCGTGCTCCAGCAGCGGGTACCACAGCATGGCGGCAAACAGGAAGGCTGGGTTGACGCGCATGTCGTTCTGCAGACGGTGATCGGTGTTCTTCAGCACCTGCGCCAGAATGCGCTCCATCGGCGTATCGTGGTTCGGCGTGAAGTTGCGGGCGATCAGCGGGAACAGCGGTTGGAACAGCTGGTATTCGCACAGCTTCAGGTAGGTCTGGAAACCGTAACCCGCCTGCAGCAGCTTGAGGGATTCTTCGAACAGGCGCGCCGGCGGGATCTCGTGCAGCAGCGAGGCCAGGCGCGGGATCGGCTCGGCGGTCTCTTCGCTGATGCGCATATCCAGCTTGGCGGCGAAGCGCACCGCGCGCAGCATGCGCACCGGATCTTCGCGGTAGCGGGTTTCTGGATCGCCAATCAGGCGGATCACGCCTTGCTTCAGATCGTTCAGGCCGCCGACGTAATCGCGCAGGGTGAAATCCGCCACGCCGTAGTACAGGCTGTTGATGGTGAAATCACGGCGCTGGGCGTCCTCCTCGATCGAACCGAAGATGTTGTCGCGCAGCAGCATGCCGTTTTGCGCCTGCTGAGACGAGTTCTTGTCGGATTCCTGATTCTGTTCGTGGTGACCGCGGAAGGTGGCCACTTCGATGATCTCCGGCCCGAACATCACGTGCGCCAAGCGGAAACGGCGGCCGACCAGGCGGCAGTTGCGGAACAGCTTGCGCACTTGCTCCGGCGTGGCGTTGGTGGTGATGTCGAAGTCTTTCGGCTTTTTGCCGAGCAACAGATCGCGCACCCCGCCGCCGACCAGATAGGCCTCGTAGCCGGACTTGTTCAGGCGATAAAGCACTTTCAGCGCATTTTCGCTGATGTCTTTACGGGAGATCGAGTGCTGTTCGCGCGGGATCACGGTCATCGAGTCGTTGCTCTCGGCGATAGGAAAAGGCGGACGCTTGCGCGGCGTTGAGCGGCGGGCAGGGGCGTTGCTGCCGTTATCGGCGGCGCGCGGCTGCGGCGCAGGGCGGCTTGGCGCCGCGGCACGCTCTTCGCGGACTACGTTTTTATCGCCGGCCGCCGCGTCGTCGCGGGGCAGCTTGTCATCGCGGGTCAGTACCTTACGACAGAAGTTGGCTACTCGGGTAAAAATGGTACACCTCGATAGTGACTGATAAAAATGGAGCTAACAAAAAATAGCGGCTAATCATAGCTCACCATGGCTCCTTTGAGAATGCCGGCGTGTTTTCATCCAGAGGGATAGCCTCCTGACGCGGCACGTTTTCCAACCGCCAGTGTTCGATCGCCCAGCTCAATAATAATGGCAGGTCAAGATCTTGCCAGCTTTCCGGCAGCGGTTGGCGCAGAAATTTCAGCGCGGCGATCAGCACCGGCCGCGGATCGCCAGCGGGCAATGCCGGCGCATGGTTTTGCTTCGACAGCTTGATGCCGTTGGCACCCAGCGCCAGCGGCAGATGCACATAAGTGGGCACCGGCGCCTGCAGCTGGCGGTAAAGGGCAATTTGGCGCACCGTCGGTTCGATCAGATCGGCGCCGCGGACAATCTCGGTCACGCCCTGAAAATGGTCGTCGATCACCACCGCCAGATTGTAAGCGAACAGCCCATCGCGGCGGCGAATGATAAAGTCTTCCCCCGCCAGCGCCGGATCGGCGTGCAATTCTCCCTGCAGGCGATCGTGGAACCGGTAAACGGGGGCGGTCTGACACAAGCGGATGGCGGCACCCTGCGGGCCGAGCTGCAAATCGCGGCAGTGGCCGTCGTACAATCCGCCGATGTGCTGGATGCGGCTGCGGGTGCAGGTGCAGTAATAGCTGAGCCCCTGGCGCTGCAACAGATCCAGCGCGGCGCGATAGGCGTCGTGACGTTGGGATTGATAGATAACCTGGCCGTCCCAATGGAGACCATAATGTTCCAGCGCGGACAGGATGCGAGCGGCGGCGCCGGGGACTTCGCGCGGCGGGTCGATATCTTCGATGCGAACCAGCCACTGCCCGCGTTGGGCGCGAGCCTGAAGGTAGCTTCCCAGAGCGGCAATCAGCGAACCGAAATGCAGATCCCCGGAAGGCGATGGGGCAAAGCGCCCCACATAATGACTTTCTTGCATATCAGAGGGGAGAGGTTCCCTTTTCTCTGTGCGGCGCACGCAGGTGCGCACGCCGCAGCGGTAACAACGGTATTAGCCGGCCATCTGCTTTTCGCGGATCTCAGCCAGTGTCTTGCAGTCGATGCACAGATCGGCGGTCGGACGCGCTTCGAGGCGACGAATGCCGATCTCCACGCCACAAGATTCGCAGTAGCCGAAATCATCGTCTTCCACTTTCTTCAGCGTTTTCTCGATCTTTTTGATCAGTTTGCGTTCACGGTCACGGTTACGCAGTTCAAGGCTGAACTCTTCTTCCTGGGTAGCGCGGTCGGCCGGATCAGGGAAGTTGGCTGCCTCTTCTTGCATATGCGATACAGTACGGTCCACTTCGTCCCTGAGCTGGTTGCGCCACGCTTCAAGAATGCGCTTGAAATGCGACAACTGGGCGTCGTTCATGTACTCTTCGCCCGGCTTCTCTTGGTACGGCTCCACCCCAGCGATGGCGAGAATGCTCAAGGACGAGGTTTTACGGTTTTGCCCTTCTTGCATGTTGCTTCTCCTACATACACACGCACTATCGAATCCCCAATGCGGGGGAAAAACAGGCCGCTATAAATAACAGAAGGAAGGTAGGTTGGCAATTATTCCTGTCGCCCGCTTGACAATCGTGTGAAGGAGGGCGTATTTGGCGATCGTGCTGGCCGGTTGTCTATTTATAGGGACCCGACTGCGCTAATCGATAAAAAACGGCAGCTTATCGCAGAGATAAATACCGTCAGGTGATAATTTTGCCCCATAGCAAACCACTTCCACTCCCAACTGCCGGACCTGTGCCAACAGCGCCGCATAGCGCTCATCTATATGATGTGCCGGTGCGACCTGCTCAATACCGCTGTGTAACACGGCAAAGAACAACACCGCCCGTTGCCCGCTTTCAACCACGCTGAGCAACTCACGCAGGTGCTTTTGCCCTCTGAGCGTTACCGCATCAGGAAAGTAACCACGTTGTTGTTGCAGTAATGTGACTGACTTAACTTCAATATAGCAGTTAACCCGATTTTCTGCCTGTAATAACAAATCGATACGGCTGTTTTCACCGCCGTATTTCACTTCGCCACTAATTTTACTGTAACCGGATAATTCATTGATTAAATTGTGTTCAATCGCCTCGCGCACCAGCGCGTTGGCGCGCAGGGTGTTGACGCAGATCCAGTGTCCCTGTTGGGTATGGGTCAGCTCCCAGCTGTGGGCGTATTTACGTTTGGGGTTGTCCGAGGTGGAGTACCAAACGGTATCGCCGGGCGTGGCGCAGCCGGTCATGGCGCCGGTATTGGCGCAGTGCAGCGTAAAGGTTTCCCCTTCCGGGGTGATCACGTCCGCCAGAAAGCGCTTGTAACGTTTGATCAGCGTGGCGGAACGCAGCGGTGGAGAGAAAATCATGCGGATGCCTGCTTGGCCAGCGGCCACTGTTCGAGGTGTTGATAACGGGTGCGGCCGTTTTCGAACACCGACTCATATAAGGAAAAGGCGTCGGCGCTGAACGCCCAGCCCGGCGTCGCCGGCGGGATGGCTACCGGCTGGGTGGCGGCGCGCAGCAGCGTGATGTGCGGATGGAACGGCAGCGCGCTTTGGTGGCAGCCGCTGCGGGCGGCCTGCGAACGCAGCAGCTCGGCCAGCTGCAGCAGCCCGCGCGGTGCGCGGCGGGTGCCGAGCCAGACCACGCCGGGGCGCGGCCAATGGCCGAGATCGTCGAGCCGCATGCTGAAGCCGGGTTGAACGATGCGGCCGGCCAATTTGCGCAGCGCCAGCTCTTTCTGCGCGGTGACCTCGCCAAGAAACGCCAGCGTCAGGTGCAAATTGGCCGCCGCCACCGGTCGGCCGGCCTCCGGCGCAAACGCCTCGGCGCGCCAGCGGATCACCTGCTGTTGCAGGGCATCAGGCAAAGACAGGGCGAAAAACAGGCGGCGCGAATTGGACATGGGGGCTCGGTAAATAATGACAAATCCGTCAGGAACAGACTTGAATGCGGTTTGCAACGGTCTCGCGCGAAGCGGGGCGCATGGATGAGCTCCGTACTATAGCTAACGACGCCGCAGTTTGAAAGGCTACGGGGGCAAAGCTAATGCTACACTGTACGCCGTTTAACGTTAACCACCACGGAGAGTACAGTGTCTTCATTGCCCGTCAGCGCGGTGCTTGATGAGTTGCTGGCTGCGCTGCAGTCCGCTCCTCAGGTGCTGTTGCACGCCCCGACCGGCGCCGGTAAATCCACCTGGTTGCCGCTGCAGATCCTGGCTAAGGCCGGGTTGCCGGGGCGCATTATCATGCTCGAGCCGCGGCGGCTGGCGGCGAAAAACGTCGCCTATCGCCTGGCGCAGCAACTGGGGGAGGAGCCCGGCCAGACCGTGGGCTACCGCATGCGCGCCGAAAGTAAAAGCGGGCCGCAGACCCGGCTGGAAGTGGTGACGGAAGGCATTCTCACCCGCATGCTGCAGCAGGATGCCGAGCTGCAGGGCGTGTCGCTGGTGATCCTCGATGAATTCCACGAACGCAGCCTGCAGGCCGATCTGGCGCTAGCGCTGCTGCTCGACGTGCAGCAAGGGCTGCGCGACGATCTGAAACTGCTGATCATGTCGGCCACGCTGGACAACGTCCGTATGACGCAGCTGTTGCCGCAGGCACCGGTGGTGGTGTCAGAGGGACGCAGCTTTCCGGTTGAACGTTTATATCAGCCGTTGGCCAGCCATCAGCGGCTGGAGGATGGCGTAGCGGCGGCGGTGAAGCGCATGCTGGCCGAACAGCCGGGGTCTTTGCTGCTGTTCCTGCCGGGCGTAGCGGAGATCAATCGGGTGCTGGAGCGATTGACCGGCGAGGTGGCGAGCGATACCGATCTTTGCCCGCTGTATGGTGCCCTGCCTTTGGCGCAACAGCAAAAAGCGATTCAGCCGGCGGCACCTGGCCGCCGCAAGGTGGTGCTGGCGACCAACATCGCCGAAACCAGCCTGACGATCGAGGGTATCCGGCTGGTGGTGGACAGCGGCCTGGAACGCGTGGCGCGTTACGACGTGCGCAACGGTTTGACGCGGCTGGCGACGCAGCGCATCAGTCAGGCCTCAATGGTGCAGCGCGCCGGGCGCGCCGGGCGCCTGGAGCCGGGCCTTTGCTGGCACCTGTTCGCCAAAGAGCAGGCGGAGCGTGCGGCCGAACATGCCGAACCGGAAATTTTACAAAGCGATCTCACCGGCTTCTGGCTCGAGCTGTTGCAGTGGGGGTGCCATGATCCGGCGCAGCTGACCTGGCTTGATGCGCCTCCGACGGCGGCATTGGCAGCGGCCAGGGCACTGTTGCACCGGCTGGGAGCCACGGATGACGGCGGCAAACTTACCGCGCCGGGGCGCCAGATGGCCGCGCTGGGGTGCGAGCCGCGGCTGGCGGCGATGCTGGTCGCCGGGGCGGCACTGAGCGCCGACGGCCTGGCGACGGCGGCGTTGCTGGCGGCATTGCTGGAAGAACCGCCGCGCGGCGGGCAGATGGATATCGGCTACTGGCTGAGCCGCCCGCAACCGAACTGGCGGCAGCGCGCCGCGCAGTTGACCAAACGCCTGCCGCAACGTGCGGGGCAAGTCGACGTCGATCTGGCGCCGCGCCTGTTAGCGCAGGCGTTTACCGATCGCATCGCCCAGCGCCGTGGCCAGGACGGCCGCTACCTGCTGGCCAACGGCCTGGGCGCGGCGATGAACCAGGACGAGGCGCTGTCGCGCGCCCCCTGGCTTATCGTTCCCAGCCTGTTGCAGAGCCACAACAGCCCCGATGCGCGTATCCTGCTGGCGCTGCCGGCGGACATCGAAGCCCTGGCGGCGCAGCTGCCGGCGATCGTCACGCAGCGCACGGCGGTGGAATGGGATGAAGAGAAGGGCACGCTGCGCGCCTGGAAGCGCCAGCAGATCGGTCGTCTGACGCTGCGCGCTCAGCCGCTGGCCAAACCGGCGGACGAAGAGCTGCAGCAGGCGCTGCTCGACTGGGTGCGCGCACAGGGGTTGGCGGTGCTCAACTGGGAGGGGGCCGCTGAACAATTGCGGGTGCGCCTGCAGTGCGCGCAAGCCTGGCTGCCGGAGGCGGAGTGGCCGGCGATGGATGAAGAGCCGCTGCTGGCGGCGCTGGAGCAGTGGCTGTTGCCGTCGCTGAACGGCGTGCGCGATCTGCGCGGATTGAAGCAGGTCAACATCGCCGAGGCGCTGTCCCGTCTGCTGGACTGGCAGCAAAAGCAGCGGCTGGATAATGCGCTACCCACTCATTACACTGTGCCGACCGGCAGCCGCTTACCGATCCGTTATGAGGCGGGTAAACCGCCGGCGCTGGCGGTGCGTTTGCAGGAGGTGTTCGGCGAGCAGCGCAGCCCGATGTTGGCGGAGGGTCGCATCCCGGTGGTGCTTGAGTTACTCTCACCGGCGCACCGGCCGTTGCAAATCACCGGCGATCTGGCGGCCTTCTGGCAAGGCGCCTATCGCGAGGTGCAAAAAGAGATGAAGGGCCGCTACCCTAAACACGTTTGGCCGGACGATCCGGCCACGGCGGTACCGACGCGCCGAACGAAGAAATATCAGTAGGTCGCGATCATTTAAGGTTTGGAATTCAGATGTTTCTTCTGGTCAGCGCTGCGGCGTAGGCACAGATTAAGCGACTAATCATGGCCGGCAGTGTCGGCAAGCTCGGAGAACAACAGCCATGGCTGGGGATGACCGCGAGCCCATCGGGCGCAAAGGAAAACAACCAAAAAGCACCGCGTCGCGCAAGCCGCCGCGCCGTCGCCGAGACGACGATTATGACGATTACGAAGAAGACGAGTATGACGATGATGAGTATGAAGAGGAGGAGGAACGCATGCCGCGTAAGGTAAAAGCGACTCCGCCGCGTAAAAAACGCCGTTGGCTTGGCCTGTTTATCAAACTGATCCTGGTGATCGCCGTCCTGTTGGCGATCTATGGCGTCTACCTGGACTCGCAGATCCGCAGCCGCATCGACGGTAAAGTCTGGCAGCTGCCGGCGGCGGTGTACGGCCGCATGGTCAACCTGGAACCGGGCATGCCGTACAGCAAGAAGGAGATGGTCAACCTGCTGGAGGGCATGCAGTACCGTCAGGTCAGCCGCATGACGCGACCAGGCGAGTTTACCGTGCAGGCCAACAGCATCGAAATGCTGCGCCGCCCGTTCGACTTCCCGGATGGTAAAGAAGGGCAGATCCGCGCCCGCCTCGATTTCCAGAACAACCGTCTGGCGAAGATCGAAAATCTGGACAGCGGCCGCAGCTTCGGCTTCTTCCGCCTCGATCCGCGTCTTATCACCATGCTGCAGTCGCCTAACGGTGAACAGCGCCTGTTCGTGCCGCGTTCCGGTTTCCCGGATCTGTTGGTAGACACGCTGATCGCCACGGAAGACCGCCATTTCTATGAGCATGACGGCATCAGCCCGTACTCCATCGGCCGCGCGGTGCTGGCCAACCTGACCGCCGGTCGTGCGGTGCAGGGCGGCAGTACCCTGACGCAGCAGCTGGTGAAGAACCTGTTCCTGACCAACGAACGTTCGCTGTGGCGTAAGGCCAACGAAGCCTATATGGCGCTGTTGGTGGATTACCGTTACAGCAAAGACCGCATCCTGGAGCTGTATCTGAACGAGGTGTACCTCGGCCAGAGCGGTAGCGACCAGATCCGCGGCTTCCCGCTGGCCAGCCTGTATTACTTCGGCCGTCCGGTGGACGAGCTGAGCCTCGATCAGCAGGCGTTGCTGGTCGGCATGGTCAAGGGCGCGTCGCTGTATAACCCGTGGCGCAACCCGAAACTGGCGCTGGAACGCCGCAACCTGGTGCTCAAACTGCTGCAGAACCAGGGCGTGATCGACGGCGAGCTGTATGACATGCTGAGCGCGCGTCCGCTGGGCGTGCAGCCGAAAGGCGGCGTCATTACGCCACAGCCGGCGTTTATGCAGATGGTGCGTCAGGAACTGCAAACCAAGCTGGGCGATAAGGTCAATGACCTGTCCGGCGTGAAGATCTTCACCACGCTGGATCCGGTGTCGCAAGACGCGGCGGAAAAAGCGGTCGAAGACGGCATCCCGGCGCTGCGCGCTGCGCGTCACCTGCAGGATCTGGAAGCGGCGATGGTGATCGTCGATCGCTTCAGCGGTGAAGTACGCGCCATGGTCGGCGGCGCCAACCCGCAGTTCGCCGGTTTCAACCGCGCCATGCAGGCGCGACGCCTGGTCGGCTCGCTGGCCAAACCGCCAACGTACCTGACCGCGCTGTCCGAGCCGGACAAATACCGCCTCAACACCTGGCTGGCGGATGCGCCGCTGTCGCTGAAACAGCCGAACGGCGCCGTCTGGCAGCCGAACAACTACGATCGCAAATTCCGCGGTCAGGTGATGCTGGTGGATGCGTTGGCCAACTCGCTGAACGTGCCGACGGTGAACCTCGGCCTGTCGGTCGGGCTGGATCAGATCAGCGCCACGCTGCAACGCCTGGGGATCCCGAAAGCGGAGATCAATCCGGTGCCTTCGATGCTGCTGGGGGCGATCGGCCTGACGCCGATGGAAGTCGCGCAGGAGTACCAGACCATCGCCAGCGGCGGTAACCGTGCGCCGCTGTCGGCGGTGCGTTCGGTGATCGCCGAAGACGGCACGGTGCTGTACCAGAGCTTCCCGCAGGCGGAGCGCATGGTGCCGGCGCAGGCCGCTTACCTGACGCTGTACGCGATGCAGCAGGGCGTGGCGCGCGGGACCTCCCGCTCGCTGTCGGTGAAGTTCCCGAACTACAACCTGGCGGCGAAAACCGGTACCACCAACGATCTGCGCGACAGCTGGTTCGCTGGCATCGACGGCAAGGAAGTGGCGATCGCCTGGGTGGGGCGCGACAACAACGGCCCGGCCAAGCTGACCGGCGCCAACGGCGCGTTGACCCTGTATCGCCGCTATCTGGAAAACCAGACGCCGCTGCCGCTGATGCTGCAGCCGCCGGAAGGCATAAACCAGATGAGCATCGACTCTGCCGGCAACTTTATCTGCGGCGGCGGCAGCTGGCGCACCATCCCGGTCTGGACCGACAATCCGCAGGGATTGTGCCAGGCCAGCCAGGCGGCGGTGCAGCAACAGCAGCAACCGGCGGCGGGTGAGCAAAAAGATGGCGATGGCGTCGCCGGCTGGATCAAGGATATGTTCGGTCAGTAATCGCTACCGGGGCGTCGGCCCCGGTGAAAATTTTTTCTTTGTTATTAGGCCCGTAACCGTGGTTGCGGGCTTTTTTGTTTTTCCGCTCGTTTTATTTCCCTGTTAACTACATGGCTAAGCGCCTAATCCTTAACCTATTTGCCCTATGAATTCGGCTTGCAGTTTAATTTGGCTTCTGCATAAAATGCGACGCTTATAATAATTATTATCGTTTACATTCGTCATTTAATTATTCATCAGAGAAATCAACTATGCCGACCAAGCGTCTTTCATCATCCGCGGCCAAGCAGGGCCGCACCCCCGTCAGCGCGTTAGCGATCACCGTCGCTGCGGCGTTGGGCACGCTGGCGATGCCGGCTTTTTCCGCCGACGCCAAGCCGGCCGCCAAGGAAGACACGATTACCGTTGTGGGCGGTAGCAACACCGCCCAGCAGGAAAGCGCCTGGGGGCCGGTCGGCACCTATGTCGCCAAACACAGCGCCACCGGCACCAAAACCGATACGCAGTTGGTAAAAACACCGCAGTCAGTGTCGGTTGTGACACGTGAGCAGATGGACATTTTACAGCCAACCTCCGTCAAGGAAGCTCTGGGGTACACACCTGGGGTGATGGTCGGTAGCCGCGGTAGTTCCAACGTATATGATGCAGTCTACATTCGCGGTTTTGGTTCAGTTAACCAGAATGAATATCTGGATGGATTGAAGCTGCAGGGGGACTACTTTAACGAAGCCTCTATTGATCCCTATTTCCTGGAGCGTGCAGAAGTTTTACGTGGCCCTTCTTCTGTGTTGTATGGTAAGAGCAGCCCTGGCGGAATCGTTTCTCTAGTGAGTAAGCGTCCAACGAATGAGCCTATTCGTGAAGTGCAGTTTAAAATGGGCACTGACAGCCTGTTCCAAACTGGTTTCGACTTCAGCGATGCGTTAGATGAAGAGGGCAAATATGCGTTCCGTCTGACTGGATTGGCGAAAGATGCTAATGACCAGCAGGACATGGCTAAAGTCAAACGCTATGCTGTTGCACCATCATTCAGTTGGCAGCCAGATGATCATACTAATTTAACCTTATATTCTTACCTGCAAAACGATCCTAATATGGGCTACTACGGTTGGCTGCCAATGCAAGGAACGGTGCAACCTGCACCTTATGGCAAGCTGCCCACTAATTTCAATGAGGGTGAGAAGAGCAACTTTTATTCCCGCCAGACGCGAATGTTTGGTTACAGTTTCTATCATGACTTAAATGATACTTGGACTGTGCGTCAAAACTTACGGTATATGCAACTGCATACCAATCAAAATAATGTCTATGGTAATGGAGTTGCAGCCGATAACGTTACTTTAAACCGTAACTATATCGTTTCTAATGAGCGGCTGAACAACTTCAGTGTGGATACTCAAGCTCAGGCTAAGTTCGCTACAGGCCAAGTGGAACATACGTTACTGAGTGGCGTAGATTTCATGCGCATGAGCAATGATATTGAGGGCGGTTGGGGTGTTGCAAGTACGCTTAACCTTGCCAACCCACAATTCGGTAATTATACAAAAGGTGCATTGAATCGTACTAGTAAAGTCGATGGGCAACAGCAAATCGGTATTTACATGCAAGAGCAGGCCGAATGGAATAATTGGGTTCTGACAGCCGGCACTCGTTACGATTGGGCCAAAAGTACGGTCGAAGATCGTGTCGCAGACAGTTACAGTAAGCAAAAAGATCACCAGTCTACAAACCGTATTGGTCTTAACTATCTATTCGATAATGGCATTTCTCCATATGTCAGCTATGCACAGTCCTTCGAGCCAAACGTGGGAGCTGCATATGGCGGTAAAGCTTTTGTTCCATCCAAAGGGGAGCAATATGAAGCTGGCTTGAAGTTCATGCCTAAAGATAAACCAGTTTCTGCAACCATCGCGATCTATCAACTGACTAAGTCGAACAATCTGGTAACGGACGTTCAACACGCCAATGAAGGCTGGTATCAGCAGCAAACGGGGAAAATTCGTTCACGGGGCCTTGAGTTGGAAGGCAAAGCTGCATTGAATGCCAACGTTAACCTATTGGCTTCATATACTTATACCAATGCAGAGTATACCGAGGACACCACGAATAAAGGTAATACGCCAGCTATCATTCCTAAACATATGGCATCTCTGTGGGGAGATTATACTTTCCATGAGACGGCGTTGAGCGGTCTAACCTTTGGTGCGGGTGTTCGTTATACGGGGTCATCATTCGGTGATGAAGCCAATACTTTTAAAGTACCGGCTTCTACCGTGTGGAATACCGTACTTAAGTATGACTTGGCTCGTTTTAACTTGCCGGGTTCTTCGATCGCTCTTAACGTGAACAACCTGTTTGATAAGCAATATGTGTCCAGTTGCTTTGCTACATATGGTTGTTTCTGGGGCGCAGAACGCCAGGTGGTCGCCACCGCAACCTTCCGTTTCTAACCGGATAGCCGGGGCGGCGCCGCGTCGCCCCGGACAAAGCAGGATCTATGCAGGACAAACTTCTTAATCCCGGCGCGGCCTTTGCGCTGGATAACGCCAGCTTCGCCGTCCCCGGCCGGGTGCTGCTGCAACCGCTGTCGCTCAGTTTTCCCCAGGGCAAAGTCTGCGGCCTGATCGGCCATAACGGTTCCGGTAAATCCACCCTGTTGAAACTGCTCGGGCGGCACCATGCGCCCAGCGGCGGCCAGGTCTTGCTCAATCGGCAGCCGTTGGCGCAGTGGGACAGCAAATCCTTCGCCCGCCAGGTGGCCTACCTGCCGCAGCAGTTGCCGGCGGCGGAAGGCATGACGGTGCGCGAGCTGGTGGCCGTCGGCCGTTATCCGTGGCATGGCGCGCTGGGGCGTTTTGGCGCCAACGATCGTCAACAGGTGGAAGAGGCCATCGCGCTGGTGGGCTTGAAGCCGTTCGCCAACCGGCTGGTGGACAGCCTGTCCGGCGGCGAGCGCCAACGCGCCTGGTTAGCGATGATGGTGGCGCAGGACAGCCGCTGCCTGCTGCTTGACGAACCGACGTCGGCGCTGGATATCGCGCACCAGGTCGAGGTGCTGGCGCTGATCCAGCGCTTGAGCCGCGAACGCGATCTCACGGTGATCGCCGTACTGCACGACATCAACATGGCGGCGCGCTACTGCGACCATTTGGTGGCACTGCGCGGCGGTGAAATGATCGCCCAGGGCGGCCCGCTGGAGCTGATGCAGGGGCCGGTGCTGGAGCAAATTTACGGTATTCCTATGGGCACGTTGCCGCATCCGAGCGGCGGCGCGCCGGTGAGTTTTGTCTACTGATGTCCTCTGCATTCACTTCTTCTCACGATCCGCTGCGCCGCCGTTTGTTGATGGCGCTCGCGCTGTCGCCGCTGTTGGGTTCGTTGCCCGGGCGGGCGGCGGAGGCGCCGCCGGATATCGCGCGCGTTGCGGCGCTGGAATGGCTGCCGATCGAGCTGCTGTTGGCATTGGGCGTGACGCCGCTGGCGGTGGCCGATGTGCATAACTACAACCTGTGGGTGGCGGAGCCGAAGCTGCCGGCGAAGGTGGTCGACGTCGGCCAGCGCACCGAACCGAATCTCGAACTGCTGCAGCAGCTCCAGCCTTCGCTGGTGTTGCTGTCGCAGGGCTATGGCCCGACGCCGCGAAAAATCCAACCCATCGCGCCAACCATGAGCTTCGGCTTCAACGACGGCAGCGGCAAACCGCTGACCGTCGCCCGCCAGTCGCTGCTGGCGCTGGGCCAGCGGTTGGGCATAGAAAGCCGGGCGGTAAACCACCTGGCGCAGTTCGACCGCTTTATGCAGGACGCCCGTCAGCGCCTGCAAAGCTACACCCGCCAACCGTTGCTGCTGTTTTCCCTGATAGACACCCGCCATGCGTTGATCATCGGCCAGAAAAGCCTGTTCCAGGAAGCGATGGACCAACTGGGCATCCGCAATGCCTGGCAGGAGCCAACCGACTTTTGGGGCACGGCGGTGGTGGGGATTGAACGGTTGGCCACGGTGCGTAACGCCCGAGTCATCTATCTCGATCACGGCAATCAGGCGATGATGGACAAGGTCAGCGCGACGCCGCTGTGGCAGTCATTGCCCTTCGTGCGGCAAAACCAGCTGCGGCAGGTGCCGGCGGTGTGGTTCTACGGTGCCACGCTGTCGACGATGCGGTTTTGCCGCCTGTTGGCGCAGGCTCAGGAGAGTGCGGCATGAATGCTGGCATCCGGAAATTACCGCTGACGCTGATCCTGCTGTTGCTGGCGGCGGCAGGTGGCCTGACGATATACAACCTGACGCAGCAGCTGCCGCCGGCGCAATGGGCGCGGGCGCTCAGCGCACCGGACATCGACGACGTGCGGCAAATGCTGTTCCATTACAGCCTGCTGCCTCGGTTGACGGTGTCGCTGTTGGCCGGCGCCGGCCTGGGGTTGGTCGGCGTGCTGTTCCAGCAGGTGTTGCGCAATCCGTTGGCGGAACCGTCGACGCTCGGCGTGGCCGCCGGTGCGCAGCTCGGCCTGACCATCGCCACGCTGTGGGTGCTGCCGGGGGGCGAATTTACCCGCCAGCTGGCCGCTATGGTGGGTGCGATTGTGGTGGGCGGGCTGGTGTTCGGCGTCGCCTGGGGCAAGCGGATGTCGCCGGTGACGCTGATTCTGGCCGGGCTGGTGTTGGGACTGTACTGCGGCGCGGTCAACAGCTTGTTGGCGCTGTTTCATTACGATCAGCTGCAGGGCATGTTCCTGTGGGGCACCGGCGCGCTGAACCAACAGGATTGGAGCGCCGTACAGTTCCTCCTGCCGCGTTTGCTGGTGGCAGGCCTGCTGGCGGCGCTGTTGCTGCGCCCGCTGACGCTGCTGGGGCTGGACGACGGCGTGGCGCGCAACCTGGGGTTGGGGCTATCGATGGCGCGCTTCTGCGCCTTGGGGCTGGCCATTATCTTCAGCGCCATGTTGGTGAGTGCGGTGGGCATTATCGGCTTTATCGGCCTGTTTGCGCCGCTGATGGCGAAGATGCTGGGCGCGCGCCGCCTGGCGCACCGCATGATGTTGGCGCCGTTGCTGGGGGCGCTGCTGCTGTGGCTGACCGATCAGGTGATGCTCGGGGTGACGCAGGTGTGGCGTGAGATCCCGACCGGCGCGGCCACTGCGCTGTTCGGCGCACCGCTGCTGCTGTGGCTGTTGCCGCGTTTGCGCAGCGCCACCACGCCGCCGCCGATGAACCTTGGCGACAAGGTGCCTGCCGAGCGCGGGAATCTGCCCGGCTGGATCCTGCTGGGTGGCTTCGTATTGCTGATCGGTCTGACGCTGGCGCTGATGCTGGGCAAAAATGCCGGCGGTTGGCACTGGAGCCTGGGTGCGGAGCTGGATTCCCTGCTGCCGTGGCGCTGGCCGCGGGTGCTGTCGGCGCTGGCGGCGGGCATGATGCTGGCGGTCGCCGGCACGTTGATCCAGAAATTGACCGGCAACCCGATGGCCAGCCCGGAAGTGTTGGGGATCAGCTCCGGCGCCGCTTTTGGCGTCGTGATGATGCTGTTTATGGTGCCGGGCGACGCCTTCGTTTGGCTGCTGCCCGCCGGCAGTTTGGGAGCGGCCGCTACGCTGCTGATCATCATGATCGCCGCAGGCCGCGGCGGTTTCTCGACGGAACGCATGCTGCTCGCCGGTATCGCGCTCAGCACCGCCTTTACTACCGTCATCTTCCTGCTGTTGGCCAGCGGCGATCCGCGTATGGGGGGCTTGCTGACCTGGCTCTCCGGTTCGACCTATTCGGTGGAGCCGGCGCAGGCGCTGCGTACCGCGCTGGTGGCCGCCGGCCTGATGGTATTGGCGCCGCTGTGCCGCCGTTGGTTGACCATCCTGCCGCTCGGCGGCGCCACCGCCCGCTCGGTGGGCATTGCGCTGACGCCGGCGCGGTTGACCATTTTGTTGCTGGCTGCCACCCTGACCGCCATGGCGACCCTGACCGTCGGGCCGCTGAGCTTTGTCGGGCTGATGGCGCCGCATATGGCGCGTATGCTGGGCTTCCGCCGCGCGCTGCCGCAAATGGTGATCGCCGCGCTGCTGGGCGGCTTGCTGATGGTGTTTGCCGACTGGTGCGGGCGGATGCTGCTGTTCCCGTATCAGATCCCCGCCGGGTTATTGGCGACCTTTATCGGTGCGCCGTACTTCGTTTATCTGTTGCGTAAGCAGACGTCGTAAGCTTCAGCCCTACTTTGCTTTCTCCGCCATCAAAGGCCCAGCGTTGCTGGGCCTTTTTTCAACGCCTTGCAAGGCGTTGCGTGCCGCTACGCAAGAAAGACATTTAACGTGAAAAGGAACGCGGGAAGAGAGGGGGAGGTGAATATACTGCGGGCGGGTGCTCTGGATCTTTGTCTCTGGAGCCTGCGTGAAAGATACAAAGAGAAAAGCCCCGAGTCGATATCCATCAACCCGAGGCCTACTCTAACGCACGACAACGTTAAGTTAGCCTCTTACCCGCCGCGAGGCAAGGAGAAGAAGGCATGATGCCGAACAAACGGAGCCTGTTAAAATTGGTGGTTATTTGTGCCACGGTAATATCACTGGCATGGATAACCCGCAGCACGCTGTGTGAGCTGCGTATCCGATCGGGCACTACGGAGGTTGCGGCCATTTTGGCTTACGAATCCGAACGGTAAGGCAACCCGGTGGCGGGGGCTTTGCCTCCGCTGGCCGGCAGTCGATGCGTTGATCCAGGAGCACCCATCTGCTCAAAAAAAACGGCGAGCCCAGGCTCGCCGTTTTCATGTTGATGTCGGGGCTTATTTCAGGCCGGCGGCATCGCGCAGCAATGCGGCTTTGTCGGTCGCTTCCCACGGGAAGTGCTCGCGGCCGAAGTGGCCGTAGGCGGCAGTTTCGCGGTAGATCGGCTGCAGCAGATCCATCATCTGGATCAGGCCGTATGGGCGCAGATCGAAGAATTCGCGCACCAGCAGCGTCAGCTGTTCGGTTGGCACTTTCTCGGTACCGAAGGTTTCCACCATGATGGAGGTCGGTTCCGCTACGCCGATAGCGTAAGACACCTGAATCTCGCAGCGATCGGCCAGGCCGGCGGCAACGATGTTTTTCGCCACGTAGCGCGCCGCGTAAGCCGCGGAACGGTCAACCTTGGACGGATCCTTACCGGAGAAGGCGCCGCCGCCGTGGCGAGCCATGCCGCCGTAGGTGTCGACGATGATCTTACGGCCGGTCAGGCCGCAGTCGCCCATCGGGCCACCGATAACGAAACGGCCGGTCGGGTTGATGTGGTATTTGGTGCCCGCCGTCAGCCATTCCGCCGGCAGCACCGGCTTGATGATCTCTTCCATCACCGCTTCTTGCAGATCTTTCAGCGAGATGTCTTCTGAGTGCTGGGTGGACAGCACCACGGCGTCGATGCCGACGATTTTGCCGTCGTCGTACTGGAAGGTCACCTGGCTCTTCGCATCCGGGCGCAGCCACGGCAGGGTGCCGTTTTTACGCACTTCGGACTGGCGCTGCACCAGACGGTGCGCGTAGGTCACCGGGGCCGGCATCAGCACGTCGGTTTCGTTGGTGGCGTAGCCAAACATCAAGCCCTGATCGCCGGCGCCCTGCTCGAGAGGATCGGTACGGTCAACGCCCTGATTGATGTCAGGGGATTGTTTACCGATGGCGCTCAATACTGCGCAGGAGTTGGCGTCAAAGCCCATGTCCGAATGAACGTAGCCGATCTCGCGCACGGTCTTGCGGGTGATCTCTTCGATATCGACCCAGGCGCTGGTGGTGATTTCACCGCCGACCAGCACCATACCGGTTTTCACGTAAGTTTCGCAGGCGACGCGCGCTTTCGGATCTTGTTCCAGGATGGCGTCGAGGACGGCATCGGAGATCTGGTCGGCGATTTTATCTGGATGTCCTTCGGAGACGGATTCGGACGTGAAGAGGTGTTTAGCCATTGTGTTCTTTACCTTGCATAAGACGGGTTAGAAATTACTGCACAGCGCTGGAGATCCGGCATCGAAGCGAAGGGTCTTCCGCTGATGGCGCGAGATGCATCCTGCAACGCCCCTCAGGCAAAGCCGTTAAGCAGTTTATCAGTTAACCAGTATAGATGGATTAACATCTGGACGTCTATTTTAGGTCAGGGTTTAGCCAGATTGCCAGTAATTTTTTGCGCTTTCGCTCTTTTGCGCAAACGGGTTGGCGCCATTTTCATCGCTTGAAACAGTTTTCGGCGAATTTTCATTTTGCTTTTTCACCTGCTTACCGGTATAAACTGCGCGCGCGGTTCATTTGCTGCACAGTACGGCGGTCTGGCGTGGGGGAAGGTGCGATAAACTTCCGCTTCGCATTCGCCAGCGTTGCGCTATTATCCGTCGCGGGCGTTCGCCGCTTCATCGAACGGTCACGTTCTTACACTATATTTAGAGGCTGGGTCGTTCACTCCGAACGGCGCGCGTGGAGGTGGTTGGATTAATGATCCGTTGTCTACCGGTTGTTGGTTCTCAACAGCAGTGCCGTTCTGGCGCACATTCTTCTGCTATTTCCCGTCTTGTCTCTCTGTCACTTACCAGGTGCGATAAACACTTGGCCGCTACTCAGGATTCTCGGGCCGGCTAACGGTCGTCTGAAGAACTGAACAAGGGTAGCCTGCAGCCTTCCTGTGGGATGTTTCTTGGCCCGATTCACGAGGTTTGAACAGGGTGTCTTACAATTATATGAGTGATAAACCGATCGCTGACCGCGAACGGCAGTTCTCTTCGCTGCCGCGGCTTGTTGGGTTGTTCTCGCGGGTTGTAGCTGCGATAGTGGCTGACGGTTTCGTCAGTAGGGAATGTGAGGCGAACCATGTCTGATGATCTGTTGATTCACCGTCCGCCGGTTGCGGGCGAGTCTTTATCTTTGCGCTCCATGCAGGAGGTTGCCATGAATGATCGTAATGCCAGCAAGATGCTGCGTACTTATAACGTCGCCTACTGGGGCAACAATTACTATGACGTCAACGAGCTGGGCCATATCAGCGTGTGCCCGGATCCGGATGTCCCGCAGGCGCGCGTCGATCTGGCAGAACTGGTGAAAACGCGCCAGCAAGACGGCCAACGTCTGCCGGCGCTGTTCTGCTTCCCGCAGATCCTTCAGCATCGCCTGCGCTCTATCAACGCCGCGTTCAAACGCGCGCGTGAATCCTTCGGCTACCAGGGCGGTTATTTCCTGGTGTATCCGATCAAGGTGAACCAACACCGCCGCGTGATTGAATCGCTGGTGAACTCCGGCGAACCGCTGGGGCTGGAAGCCGGTTCCAAGGCCGAACTGATGGCGGTGCTGGCGCATGCCGGCATGACCCGCTCGGTGATCGTCTGTAATGGTTATAAAGATCGTGAATATATTCGTCTGGCGCTGATCGGGGAAAAGCTGGGGCACAAGGTGTACCTGGTGATCGAGAAGATGTCCGAGATCAACCTGGTGCTGGAAGAGGCCGAGCGGCTGAACGTCATACCGCGCCTGGGCGTGCGTGCGCGTCTGGCATCGCAAGGCTCCGGCAAATGGCAGTCGAGCGGCGGGGAAAAATCCAAGTTCGGTCTGGCGGCGGTGCAGGTGCTGAAGCTGGTGGAAACCCTGCGTGAAGCGGGCCGCCTCGACAGCCTGCAACTGCTGCACTTCCACCTGGGCTCACAGCTGGCCAACATTCGCGATATCGCCACCGGCGTGCGCGAATCGGCACGCTTCTACGTTGAGCTGCACAAGTTGGGCGTCAACATTCAGTGCTTCGACGTGGGCGGCGGCTTGGGCGTCGACTACGAAGGCACCCGTTCGCAGTCCGATTGCTCGGTCAACTACGGCCTGAACGAATATGCCAACAACGTGATTTGGGGCATCGGCGACGCCTGTAACGAACACGGCCTGCCGCACCCGACGGTGATCACCGAGTCCGGTCGCGCCGTGACCGCGCACCACACGGTGCTGGTCTCCAACGTGATTGGCGTCGAGCGCAACGAGTTCAGCGAACCGCAGCCGCCGGAAGCCGACGCGCCGCGCGCGCTGGAAAGCATGTGGGAAACCTGGCTGGAAATGAACGAGCCGGAGAACCGCCGCTCGCTGCGCGAATGGCTGCACGACAGCCAGATGGATCTGCACGACGTGCATACCCAATACGCGCACGGCATGCTGGACCTGACCAAGCGCGCCTGGGCCGAGCAGCTGTATCTGAACATCTGCAACAAGATCCAGCAGCAGCTCGATCCGAGCAACCGCGCGCACCGTCCTATCATCGACGAACTGCAAGAGCGCATGGCGGACAAGTTCTACGTCAACTTCTCGCTGTTTCAGTCGATGCCGGATGCATGGGGCATCGACCAGCTGTTCCCGGTGCTGCCGCTGGAAGGGCTGGATAAGCCGCCGGAAGGCCGTGCGGTGCTGCTCGACATCACCTGCGACTCCGACGGCACCATCGATCATTACGTCGACGGCGACGGCGTGGCGACCACCATGCCGATGCCGCCGTACGATCCGGAGAACCCGCCGGCGTTGGGCTTCTTCATGGTCGGCGCGTACCAGGAGATCCTTGGCAACATGCACAACCTGTTCGGCGACACCGCCTCGGTTGATGTGTACGTGTTCCCGGACGGCAGCGTCGAGACCGAGCTGTCCGACGAGGGCGATACCGTGGCGGACATGCTGGAGTATGTGCAGCTCGATCCGAGCGCGCTGCTGTCCAAGTTCCGCGATCAGGTCAAAGAAACCGATCTGGACAGCGAGCTGCAGGCGCAGTTCCTGGAAGAGTTTGAGGCCGGTCTGTACGGTTATACGTATCTGGAAGACGAGTGATGAAATGAAGAAAGGCCGGGCGTCGTTAAGGCGCCTGGCCTTTTCTTTTCTGTTGCACGACTATGTTACGGATGGCGTGTAGGTTGCAGACCGCTATGCTGCCGTTCGAACGGCGGCGCAGAGCGTACCGGGCTTTTGCCACCCTGATACCACGCCTAACTCTGCAGCAGTGAGCTCAACGCGTTACGAAAAGTCTGTTTTCTTTCATCTTTTTTATTGAAGTTATCCTTCCAATAAATTTACTTCCTAAATACAAGAAATCTCTGAAATTAACCTTTTCATTCACAAATTAGATTTTTAAATTAAAAAATATAATCAATATTAGTTATTGGTGTTCATTATAAATACGATAATTGATCAGTTTATCTTTCATTATGTGTTGTACTTGTGATGGTTTTAAGT